>JBPYFA010000245.1:0-9459 GCA_051986585.1 Vicinamibacterales bacterium
TGCATCGAAACAGCGATGCGCGCCGCGAGGTGGTGTTGAGAGGGAGGCTGAGGAGTTCTTGTCGGGACCAGAAGAACGTCGCGGAGAGGGAGCCCAATCGGCTCACGAGGTCGACTGTCGTCGCCGAAAGGCGACCGATCGGTTCAATCAGCCGGTCGGCAGATCACACGGTCGCCCGCAGTGGTGTTCGATTGCGCGAGCGATCCAGCGGCGAGCTCGATGACGGCGAAGGCGCGAAGAGCAGCGGCGATCCGCCACGGACGGACGGCCGACCGCACTTTGATCACAGTGCCGTCCCGGCGCACGAACAGGATATCGATCGGGAAACGCATGAAGAACGTGTGAACGGCGTTGGATGGCGCGATGACGAGCGCGCTGCCACTCGAGAGCCCTTCCCGGCCGAGCAGCCCCTGGCGTCGTGATCGCGAATCGAACGCGGTCAGAAGTTGATTGGCAATCACGCGGTGCGTGCTCACGTTTTCGAGTACGTGGGCGACGGCGTCGTCCCGAAGCAATGGACTGAGGAATGACTTCATATTCTTGCCGCCGCCTGTGGTTTATCTGGTCGGGCCCAGATTTGATCGCTCGATCGAATGATGCCGCCAGCCAGCGCTGCCGCCCCTAAGTGTGCACGCCCGCAGCGCTTACCCAAAGCGGCGCGGCGACCGCCGCGCACGGCGTCTTCTTTGCTGGACTCTCCAGCGAACAATGGCCACGTTACCGTATTTCGTTTTCAGTCCCAGTACGATTCTGAGTCTCAGCGGACTCCTTCGCGGGCCTGACACGACCAAGCCGACTCCGGCGGAGGACTGGCGGACGGCAACGGTCGATGTCGTGATTCCCGCGCTGAACGAAGCGGAAAACATCGTTCACTGTATTGCCTCTGTCGCGCGTCAGACCGTCCGCCCCAGGCGGATCATTCTGGTCGACGACGGCAGCTCCGACGGTACGGTGACCCGTGCCAAAGCGTTCTGTTCGTTACAGCAAATCGAGCTGATTGCGATCCAGCGCCGCGCGCCGATCGGAAAGACGCCGACGATCAAGCGTCAGGCCCGCGAGTTCGACTCCGATGTCGAGTTCATTCTCGACGCCGACACGGTTCTCGAATCCGATAACTATATCGAGCGGACGGTTCAGGAGTTGTATCAGGCGGTTGGCATCGCCAGCGCCTGCGGCGTCATTCTCCCTGAACGGCGTTGCGATCGTCAGCGGACTCAGAACCGTCCGGAAATTCGTAGCTTCAACGCGGCCTATCCGCTGCCGCGCGGCAGGGAGAGTGGCTGGCTCTCGGATGTCCGCCGTGGCATGACCAACGCGTATCGCGAAGTGCTCTATCTCTTTCTGCAGCGCTTCGTCTATCGCGGCCAGATGGCGTTCTTCGGCACGACCACCAATCCTGTCGGTTGTGCGGTGGCGTATCGCCGCAAGTACGTGCGCGCGCTGTTCGATTATGTCGAGCCGAACCTCGGAGATGACCTGACCAACTCGGAAGACATCTTCATCGGTTTCTCGATGCTCAACGAAGGATACCGAAACATCCAGCTGATCGACGTGCAAGCGCGAACCGTAGAACCCGAAGTGCAGAGGCTGCCGCGACAGATCTACCTGTGGTCTTCTTCATTTCTGCAGTCCTGCTACTACTTCGACCCGCTCCTGCGCAGTCCGTTCCGTGCGATCAGGCGGTGGCTCAACGGCAGCGGCGGCAACAGTTCTCGTGTCGGTCGAGTGCCTCAGACAGCCCGGGCAAGCGCACAATCGGCGAGTTTTCTTCGCGCGGTTCCTGCTGCCGCTGGCCTGGCACCGAGCATCGGCACGAGTCTCCATCTCGGACCGACTGAGCTCACGCCCCGAGTCGAGCACCGGGCCGCTTCGCCTGGAGCGGCCGCATCGGATCGACGAGGCGACCGTCGTCGGGTCAGCGAACCATATCGCCAGGCGTTTGGTCGTGCCCGCACCGAGTCGCATGGGCGGCCAGCTGGATGGATTCTGCTGGTGTCGGCGGTGGAGAAGGTGTTCTTCCCGACGACGCTCTTGATCATGGTGATTCTCCGGTATTGGGAGGCGCTCGCCGTCACCGTCGCCTGCGAAACGGCGATCTGTCTCGCAGCGCTCGCGTTCGTCATGAAGGGGCGTCGGATTGAAATCGCCCTGAAAGGGATCGCGGTGACCCCGATTCGCTACGCGCTGCTTGGTTCGGAACTCGTCACGATCGGCAGATTCGCATCTGACCTGTGGATCACCAACAACAGAAAGTGGCGCAAATGATCGCTCGAATTCTGGTCTTCGCGACATTGATCTCGGCAGCGGCTGCGCCGCTCGCGGCGCAGTCGGCCGGGCCGAATGCGGCGGCGTCGGTCGACCAGACGATCGAAGCGCTGCAGCAGGCAATAGCCGCCGCTCCCGGCGACGCCTCGCTGTATGCGCGTCTGTCGCAGACGTATGCGACCGCCGGATCGGGCGACGCTGCGCTGCACGCGATCGAGGCCGCGCTCGCACTGCAGCCTGGTCGGCCGGAATACATCCGGGCGCAAGCGACGCTGGCTACCTGGACCGGCGACTATCGGAAGGCCCGAGACAGCTATCGACAGCTCGAAACGCTGTTCCCGGAGGATCTCGATCTTGCCCTCGCTCTCGCGCGCGTCAGCGCCTGGGCGGGTGACACCGATCACGCGGTGAAAGAATTCAAGCGATATCTCAACGCCAACCCGGCGAACGCACCCGTCTGGCTCGAGCTTGCGAAGACGGAGTCATGGCGCGGGAACTTTGCCGGTGCGATTGAGGCACTCGACGCCTACAAGCTTCGCGTTGGCGCGACGCGCGAGTACCTCGCGCAGTTGGCTGCCGTCTTGGCCACTGGCGGCCGCCCCGGCCAGGCGGAAGATCTGCTCGCGGGTCTGCTGGTCCAGTCGCCCGGGGACTACGATCTGAACCTGACGCACACGCTCGCGCTGGGCAGACAGCAACGGGCGAAGGCGGCGTTCGAGTCACTCGATACCGTTCGACAGCTGTCTCCGGATGGAGCGCAAACCCGAACCGCGGAGCGGGTGCTCCAAACCCTGCTCGGTTCGTCGGCGGAGTCGCCGTTCACCTCGTACAGCGATTCGGACGCGCTGCGGGTCCAGCGATTCGCTCCGCGGGCCACGGTCGCACTCAATAGCGGCACACAGTTTTCCGCAGGTTACGACCGCAGCGAGCTCGACGCGCGTGCCGGCAGCGGGCTCGATAGCATCGATGGACAGACCAGCGCGACCGTCGAGCAGACGTGGGCGGCGGCAGCCCAGCGTTTCGGCGCGATCGCGATCAACGGCCAAGTCGGATACGCCAGCGCAAACCAGCAGGCAAGCACGACGTATGGCTTCGGCGTCGATGCGCGGCTGGCCGACAGCCTGCGATTCATTCTGTCGCGCGCGTCGGGGCCGCTCATCATCTCACCGAGAACCGTCGACCTCGGTTTGAACGCGACCTCCAACCGGGCGCAAATCGACTGGACGCCAACCCTGCGCGCTCAGGTGGTCGTCGACGCGTCATTCCAGGATCTCTCGGATGGCAATCGTCGCTGGGAGGTCACGTTCTCTCCACGGCGAACGGTGGCTCGGCGCGCGCGGTTCAACCTCGATCTGGGCGGGATGGCATACCGACTCGAGACCACGCAGGATCTCGACCACGGATACTACGATCCACGCGCCTACGAGTATTACGCGGCCACGATGTACCCGTACATCAAGGTCCGCGAGAACGTCGGTCTCGCGATGACGGCGGCACTCGGTGTTCAACGCGACAACACGACGCCGTCGTTCCGTCTCGGTGGAAACGTCAGCGGCGAAGCGACGTTCGGCATTTACCGGCCGTGGGTGCTGAAACTCAACGGCGCGGCAACGCTGAACGGCCGGCTCGACAGCGGCGCGTTTCGCGCGTTCAGCCTCGCGGCGGCACTTGTTCGTCGGTTCTGATTGCAGCCAGGAGAACATGGGGATGAGAGCACTGATCACCGGCGGCGCGGGGTTCATCGGATCGCACCTGGCCGAACGACTTCTGGCCGAGGGCCGTCACGTGGCCATTCTCGATGATCTATCGACCGGACGTCTCGAGAACATCGAGCACCTCGTCGGGGATCCGCGCGTCTCCATCACCATCGGATCGGTCCTCGACGAAGCCGTCCTCGGACCGCTGGTGGACGAGTGCGATACGGTCTTCCATCTCGCGGCTGCTCTGGGCGTCAAGTTCGTCGTCGATCGACCGATCCACACCATGCACACGAACGTCCACGGCACGGAGGCCGTGCTCCGCCACGCCAGCCGCGGCCGGAAGAACACGCTCGTGGTATCGACATCCGAGGTCTACGGCAAGAGCCACGTGCTGCCGTTTCGTGAGGACGCCGATCTCGTCCTCGGTCCGCCCAACAAGACGCGCTGGAACTACGCGACGAGCAAGCTGCTCGACGAGTTCCTCGCGCTCGGGTATTGGAAGGAAGAACGGCTTCCGGTTCGGGTGGTGCGACTCTTCAACACCGTCGGCCCGCGTCAGAACCCTCAGTACGGCATGGTGCTGCCCAACTTTGTGCGTCGTGCGCTCGCGGGTGAACCGATCGTCGTCCACGGCGACGGTGCCCAGACGCGCAGCTTCACCTGGGTCGGCGACGTCGTCTCCGCTCTGGTTGGACTGGTGGCAGATCCCCGTACCTGCGGTGAAGTCTTCAACGTCGGAAACGGCGCCGAAATCAGCATCCGTGATCTAGCGATCAAGGTGAAGGAGAAAACCGGAAGCACCTCACCGATTGCGTTTGTGCCCTACAACCAGGTTTTTGACGACGGGTTCGAGGATATGCGCCGCCGTGTGCCCGACATCAGCAAGATCGCAAAGTTCATCGGCTACCGTCCCACGGTCCACCTCGATGAAATCATCGATCAGGTGGTTGACTACTGGGCTGCGAGCGACCAACTGCGCCCGACAATCCAGGCAGCGGCGCTCGCGTCGGACAAGAGGGGGCTGACAGCGCTGGCCGTGTAACACTTTTGCGTCGGTACGGCGACGCTGCCGGTCGGTCACATTCACGGACATCTTTCGCCGCTTCTCAATCTGCGGTAGCCGAGAGACGGTGTCGTCAGGCGCTCTACGAGCAAACCCGAGGACCTGAAGCGAGGCATTCGCGCTCCGCGACGAAAAGCAGGCTGAGCCGTCCGGAAACGCGTAAGTCTGCTACAATCTCCGCAATCCCCAGCAGCACAGTGACGACGCGTGTGTGTTCGCGAGGCGAAAAGCCGGCGGATGCTGAGCACCGATCATGACAGAGCGATCTGACGTCACGCTGCAAGTGGCAAAACTCGCCGCGTTGTTCTCTTCGCTTGCCGCCGCCATCTATGCCGCTGCGGAGACGGAACCGTCTCCGGTGATGGTGTTGTTCCTGTCCAGCGCACCATTGCTCGCGGTCATCTTGTGGTTGCAGAAGGACGCGCACCGAACCGGAGTCGGCGCCGTCCAAGACTGGGGCTATTTCCTCTTACTTGCCTGGCCGGTGGTGATCCCTTGGTACTCCTTCAGAACCCGGGGCTGGGCAGGCTGGAAATTGACAGCCGGGCTCTTTGGCTTAATCACAGCCTGGTACTTGACTGCGGTCGTTGTCGCCTCCGCGTTGTGGTACTTCAGGCGCGCCGCCTGAAGCACTGGGAGCAAACCCATGATGATGACCTGGAAGAAGATCTTCGCGGCCGTCACGATTGCTGCGCTCGGCGGCATGATCATGGGGGGGCTGTTCGGACTCGCGGCCGGCAGGCTCGCACCAGACTTCTTCCGTCATCTCATTCCTTGGCAGGACGTCGAGCCAGCCGGGTTCGCAGTCCTGCTCGGTGCAACCGCGGGCGTCCTGCTTGGCGGAGCGCTGGGCTGCTTTGGAGTGATCGTGCAGGGACTGCTGCAGTGGAAAGCTCGCTTAGCGGCCGAGCAATGATCGGCGTCATCGCAGGCGTTCGGGGTACGGTGTTCGCATTTCGCGGCGAAAAGATCACCAATGAAGCTGCCACTCGTTGTTTTTATCACTCTCTGCAGTTACGCACCCGATCTCGATCAGGCGTCCGGTCGGAACGAGCGGACAGCGCAAGCGCCCGATCTTCAGTGCCTCTCCCCCGAGAGGGATCGGAGTTGTGGGTGCTCGCTGAAGATCGTCACGCTCGCCTGTCCGGTGTCGCACCCGACCGGCTGGCAGGCGCATTTTGCGTCCGAGTTGAACGATGGCTCACCGCTTTGGTTAAACCTGAGCGGGCGCGAAATTGCTCTTCGGTCGCGCCGTCCGGTCACAAACCGGTTCACGCCCTCGAGAGGCGATCGCTGGGTCGAGGAATACGAAGGGGAGAACCTCAAGGCAGTGATTCGATATCGTCCTGCCAAGTCGACCTGTTCCAAAGAAAAAGTGGCCGCCGGAGAGGAGTGCGAATACTTTGATGTTGCGGCCGACGTCCTCCTCAGTCAGGCGGGAGGCGCTGCTCGCAAATACAGCGCAATCGGCGCCTGCGGCTGTTAACAGGCGCTCGACTGCCAGCCGGGCCTCCGCGAGTCAGTCTTACTTCGACGGTAGAGTGCCGCCTTCCGCGAGCGTCTTCATGTTCTGCAGCGCCCGCGTGAACGTGGCCGTCCGCGACGCCTTGTCTTTGTCTTTCGCCGCGTCATCGGCCAGCATCGAGTTGTCCCACAGCAGCGTGTAGAGAAGCTTCGAGGTGGTTGCGGTCACGGGCCGCGCCTCGAGCGTGCCATGATACAGGTTGTACGGCCGTCCGGCACGAACCGGCTGCGTATAGGTGTAGGACAGTTGCGTCTTCCCGACGAGAACTTCGTTGGCAATCGAACGAACCGCGCCCACTTCGTTGTCTGTGCCCGACAGGATCTTGCACCCGGCCGCGACTTGAAACCACTCGCCGATATCACAGTAGTTGCCGACGCGTTTCCACACATCGGCTGCCGAGCGATTCACGTCGACTTCCAGATGTATCGATACGTAGTTGGGATTGGTGACGACGTGTTCGTCGGACGGAGAGGCGGTCGCGGGCTGCTGTGCAGGTGCCTGCGCGTTCAACAGGATGGTCGCAGCAGCCACGAAGCACGCCGCGACCACTACTACCACCGACGCCGGCCGGGATCCACTGTGCGGGATCCGCGATCCGCATATTCCGACTGTTATCTTCCGAAACATCATTCCTCCAATCGTCAACGGCCTGAGGCCGCAGTCGTCTTCACAGCCGGCTTCGCTCGCCACAACTTCGGCAGCATGTAGTCGAGGTGTGCACGCCACGTGCCCCAGTCGTGGCCGCCATCGCCGCCGATGTAGTAGTCGTGGACGATGCCGTGTTTCTCCAGAATCTGGTGAAAGACAACGCTGCGGTTAGTCGGCTGGTTTTCGTAGGTGCCGAGGCCAACGAACAGGTAGTCGACCTTCTTGTTGATCGCCGGATCGTTCAAAAGCTCCGGCGTGCTCTTTTCCGAATCCGGATCTCCCGCGCTCAGGATCCCGAACGACGCAAACAGATCGAGCGACTTGAACCCGACCAGCTGCGCATGGCGGCCACCCATCGACAACCCGGCGATCGCTCGTCCGTGTGGATTGGCCTGGGTGCTGTAGGTCTTGTCGACGAGCGGAATGATGTGAGCGCGGAGTTCCTTTTCGAAGAGCGGAAACGTCAACTCGGTATGTTTCGGGTCGCTGCGATGCACGACCTGATTGTTCGGCATCGCGATGATCATCGGCAGCGCCTTGCCTTCCGCAATCAGGTTGTCGGCGATGAAGCCGGCCCGGCCGTCGAGATTCCAGTTCGATGCCAGCTCGCCGCTGCCACCAAGCAGATAGAGCACCGGATACCGGCGATTGCGATCGTAATTCGGCGGCGTGTAGACGTAGATTTCGCGCTCGCCGTTCAGTACGTCGGAGTGATACACATGCCGCGTCACCGTTCCATGCGGGACGTGCTTCGCGTCGTAGTAGCTCGGACCGTCGCCGTGGACGACGAGCGTGCTGTATCCCGGCTGGTCGGAAACGCCTGTGAACGTGTTGTTGGGATCCACGATCGCCACGCCATCGAGCACGAATCGATACACATACATGTTCGGCTTGAGCGGACCGACGGTCAGCGTCCACACGCCGTCGGCGCCCTTCTCGAACGGGATCGGGTTATTGCCCTTGCCAATCGCCAGCAGCACCGGTCCGCCGGTGAGTGCCACGGAACGGGCCTCGGGCGCTTTGATCCGGAACGTGACGGTGCGGTCGTCGCGAACTTCTGGTGAGACGACGTTGGCCCCGTACGGCGTCAGGTTCTGCGTGTTCTTGTGCGGGTTCCAGTCCAGGTTCACGTTCGCCTGCTGGGCCATCAACTGATGCGAAATGCAGAAGAACGTTGCGAACAAGAAGACCGTCATTCTCTTCATGGGAGCTCCAGGCGCATAACCAAGGTTCTACAAGGTTCTACAAGGTTCTACAGGGTTCTACAGGGTTCTGCAAGATTCGGTTCTTGGGTTCTGCAAGGTTCGGTTCTTGGTTCTGCAAGGTTCTAGGTTCTAGGTTCCACAAGGTTCTAGGTTCCACAAGGTTCTACCAGGTTCTATCAGGTTCCGCAGGGTTCGTCGGGCTGGGTGGCGGCCCACGTAGGGTCAGGATCAATGCCTCACGGGCAGTTGCCGCACGACCTCCCGGGCGACGATCGCCGAGCCGACGTCCGTCAGGTGCGTAGCATCCCATGTGGTCAGCCGGCCGTCGCGCACTGCCAGGCAACCATCGGTGGTGCATAACACCGATATGGCGGACACGTAGTGGGCGGCCGTGCCAGCGAGATCGTGACGCATGCGCGCGTCGAGTTCCATGCGTCCCGCGTGCAGGCCGTCGAGCAGGCGCTCCGGAACCCCGTGGACGGGGTGCAACCGCGCGAACCTCGCGACGGCGGTCGGCAGATCCGGGTCCCACGCCGGTACGGGCCCGACCACCATCACCTGCGCTCCTGTCTCCGAACGAATACGTTCGAGCGCCGCGGGAATCGCGGCGGCCCGCGCGTCCGTCCAATCTGCCGACAGAATCACGACGTCAGGCCGGAGACGCATCAGTTGCATGGCAACGAAGTCGTTCAACGCGCGGCAATAAGGCTTGACGTCTTCGACGTCCACCGGCGCACACCCATCCGCCGTAAATTGCGCCAGCGCGAGCCGATCCTGTTCGGCGAGTGCCCGCAGACCCGGATACAGGTGCGCGGCATGCGAGTCGCCCCAGATCAGCAAGGAGGTGATGCTGGCGCGACCGAACTCAGCGTCGACGCACGCCGGATCGAAGTCTCCCGGCCGCTGACTCTCCGCCAGCTGGCAGCGGCGCCCCCGATAGCCGTTGCGATAGTCGTATGGGCGCGTAATCAATCCCAGGCGCGCATCGGTGCGCGTTGCGAGATAGCCCTGGGCCGCAGCGATGGAAATCAGACCGACACCGATGGAGCACGC
>JBPYFA010000246.1:0-3445 GCA_051986585.1 Vicinamibacterales bacterium
TTGGGGTTCTGCGGGGTTCGGTTCTTGGGGTTCTGCGGGGTTCGGTTCTTGGGGTTCTGCTGGGTTCTACCCGGTTCGCTGCCTCTCGACAGCTGCATCCGAAAAATCTAACCTTGTAGAACCCAAGAACCGAACCCAGTAGAACCTTGCAGAACCCGGTAGAACCCTGTAGAACCCAGAACCTTGCAGAACCCAAGAACCGAACCCAGTAGAACCTTGCAGAACCCGGTAGAACCCTGTAGAACCAAGGTTCTTTGGCTGCCGCTTATATAGCGCTCCGGATCGTCGCCAACCCTATCGCGAATGTTTTTCAGAAGCAGCTGACGAGGCGGGCGGCGAGTCCTCTTTTCATCATCGCCGTCGTCCATGGCAGCCTCACGCTTATCTGCCTGCCGTACTTCTTCGCGTCGGGACGCGTCGCGATCGAAGCCGGGGTCTGGACGAACATGGCGATCGCAGCGGCGCTCGCCGTCGCCGGCAACGTTCTTCTCGTCTGCGCGCTGCGGGATACCGACCTGTCGATTCTCGGACCGATCAATTCCTACAAATCGGTTGTCAGCTTGATCCTCGGCATCTTCATGCTCGGGGAACGACCGACACTGGCCGGGCTCGCTGGTGTACTGCTCATCGTGGCGGGCAGCTACTTCGTGATGGACAAAGAAGTCCGACAACCGCGGACCAATGCGTTCGTGCGCTTCTTCAGCGAGCGAGGCATCCAGCTTCGATTCGCGGCACTGTTCCTGTCGGCGACCGAAGCGATCTTTCTCAAGCGTGCGATCCTGCTGACATCGCCCTGGGCCGTGTTCACGCTTTGGTCGGCGCTCGGATTCGGTATCGCGCTGGTCGCTACTGCGATCATGTTGCGGCGTGAAATCAAGGGTCAGCTCACCGTGGTTCGGCATGCGCTCGTCACGTTCACGGCGCTTGCTGCCGCAACCGGAACGATGCAGCTGACGACGATCCTCACATTCCGGCAACTTCAAGTCGGCTACGCGCTCGCGCTATTCCAGTTGTCGACCATTGTCACCGTGCTTCTCGGCCGACGATACTTTGCCGAAACAAACATGCGAGAACGCCTGATTGGATCAATGGTGATGGCAAGTGGCGCGATATTGATCGTAGTACCAGGTCATTCAGACTAAATACAATTGTGTTAGTCACTCCAAGTGCGCCTCACCTGCCATTCAACCTGTGACAATATGGAACAAGGGGTTGTTCCCTTCTGAGACAAGCCAGCGGGCGCTCCACACCAAAACCTCAGGAATTCCCGGCACTCTACCTCGGCACTGCTCTTGATATGCACACGCGAAACGTGACCAAGCACATCGCCGGCAGTCGTCGCGGGCGTGCGTCAGAACCGAGGGGGTACGGTTCTCCCGATCGCACTCGTTATGACCGGTATGGATGTCGTCGAAATCGAAAGCCCGCGAGTTTTCCAAAGGACCGTGTATATGTCTGATGACTGTTCGCGTTGTCGCGAGGAACTCGCCCGGCTCACGGAGGAGAACGCTGCGCTCCGCCGCGCGGCGCTGGCCTTCGGCGGCCTGGCGGAACGCCTGAACCTCGCGCTCCAGGAAGAACGCCGGCTCCGCCAGCGTACGCAGGCCCGAGACGTGGCGGACGCGGTCAAGACCCCCGCAGCTGCGCGTATGCGGACGCCAACCGGGATGCAGGGATAGAAGTGAATTGCTGATTGATCGATTCAGCAATTGAATCGAACGGTTTCGAAACAGACGAGCCAGGAGGACTCCAAGAGCAGGACACGCGGATACGATAGACGCCTGATGGCGATCCGCACAATACTGAGCGACCGTGGCGACGCGGGACAACGGTTGGATGTCGTGCTCCGTCGACATCTGGCGGATCTTGAGTTGGCCACGCGGAGCCGGGTTCAGACGTGGATCGGTGCAGGAACCGTCAGCATCAACGGCCACGCGGTCCGCCGAGTCGCGACTCGGGTTGCGGCTGGCGACGTGCTGACGGTCGACATTCCCCAATCGGCGCTGCAGGGCTCCCCAGCCCTTCTTCCCTTCGACGCCCCCCTCGACATTCTCTTTGAAGACGATTGCTTCCTCGCGGTCAACAAACCGGCGGGAATCGTTGTCCATCCGACACACGCGCATCCAACCGGAACGCTGATGAATGCGCTCGTGCGCCACGCTCGGTCGTGGCCACCCTCGAAACGACCATCGATTGTGGGACGACTCGACAAACAGACGTCCGGCCTCGTCCTGGTGGCGAAAACGGGGGCGATCCATGCGGCCCTGCAACTCATCCTGGGGCGAAATGACTCGGCGAAGGACTATCTGGCTCTGGTCTACGGCCGGGTACCGGCACGTCACAAGAGAATTGATCTGCGGCTGCGCCGGGATCCGGACGATCGACGCCGGGTCATTGCTTCGAGCACTGTTGGTGCGCCCAGCCTGACGGATATCGAGCGGCTCGCAGTAGTCCGCGCTCCCCGCGTCGGTCTCGCGCTGCTGCGGTGCCGTTTGCTCACCGGCCGCACGCACCAGATCCGCGTGCACTTGTCCGCGAACGGTTGGCCGATTGTCGGCGATCCGGTCTACGGCGCCCCTCGCTTTTCGGAAGTCGTCGACCCGGCGATCGCCGATGCGTTGCGCGGTTTTCAGCGACAGGCGCTGCACGCGTGGCGCGTTTCTTTCAGGCATCCGATGACAATGGCGCCTGCGCAGATCGAAGCGCCGTTGTCGGAGGATATGCGAATTCTGATTCGCGCGTGCGGGTTGGAGTTGGCGTGATTGAGACCGGAGAAGACGGAGAACACGGGACGAGCTTTCAACACGGACGGAGACAGCGAGTCAGGGAGATGTTCAACAGAATCATGAAATGCCTCCGCCTCTCCGTGACTCCGTGTTGATGGCTCGTTCCGTGTCCTCCGTACGCTCCGACAGCACGCTCAACTTTCAGCGAATTCGCAAGCGTATCGAATACTGATCCGGCACCGGCGCCGTGCTGTTCGGAACTGGTATCGGCGGCAACTCGAACGACAGCACGTCGTCAGATCCGGGCAAGGGATTCTTCGTAGTACTGGATCCGATAGAAGTGCTCGTCGCATCTCTATTCGATTCGCTCGACGAGTACCTGACCGTCCGGGAGGTTGTAAACACCAGCGAAGATCCTCCGTCTTCGACGGTGACGCGCACTAAGCCAGTGATCTGCACATTGATCGGACCGCCGGGCGTTTCGATCGTGAACGGAGAAAATGCGAAATCTGCTGCCTGCCGCACGTTCTGCAGCGTAAGCCCCTGCAGGTTGAAGTCGGGTTTTTCCGGATGCGCCTTGTCGGTCCTGACCAAGAACAGTTCTGCGGTGAACGTTCGTGCACCCGTGCCGTTGGTAACGTCGGTCTTCGGGACAGATGTCGCACTGATGAAGCCACCGCCGCCAGATCCGCTGCCCGAGCCAGCACCAACTCCAGAAC
>JBPYFA010000247.1:0-9601 GCA_051986585.1 Vicinamibacterales bacterium
CGGCGATGAGCAGTGGCGATCGGTGTCGCCCCAGTACTTCCGAGTGTTCAAGATCCCGTTGTTGCGTGGGCGCGCCTTTGCAGAGACGGATACCGGCGCCTCCGCTCGCGTCGTAATCATCAATGACGCGATGGCGAAGAAGCACTGGCCAAAGGAGGATCCGCTCGGCCAGATGATCGTCATTGGCAAAGGACTTGGGCCACAATTCGAGGAGCCGCCCAGGCAGATCATCGGCGTCGTTGGAAACGTGCGCGAGAACGGGTTGGGAAACGCAGGTGTGGGCGTGATGTACGTGCCGCAAAGCCAGATGACCGAAGGCCTGACGGCGCTCGCGAACAGCGTGATCCCGCTGTCCTGGTGCGTTCGGACGACGAGCGATCCGTCTTCCCTCCGGGTCGCGATCGAACGGGAGCTGCACGGCGTCGACGGTCAGATGCCCATCTCGCGTGAACGGCTCATGACCGACGTGCTCTCGGCCGCCGTCGCTCGACAGAGTTTCAACATGGTGCTGCTCAGCATCTTCGCAGGCGTTGCGCTGATGCTGGCTGCGATCGGCATCTACGGACTGATGTCGTACTCGGTCGATCAGCGGACGCAGGAAATCGGCATCCGCATGGCGCTCGGAGCCGACCAGGGACGGATGCTCAGGGGCGTCCTGCGAGAAGGCATGACGCTCTCCATCCTCGGTGTCGTCGTCGGCCTCTTGCTCGCCTACGGCCTCACCCGACTGCTGGCAAGTCTATTGTTCGGGGTCAAAGCGAGCGATCCACTCGCCTTTGCCGGCGTCGCCGCCGTGCTGACGTTCGTCGGCCTGGTCGCCACCTACATCCCGGCGAGACGGGCGACCGCGATCGATCCGGCCATCGCGCTCAGATACGAATAGCGGATCGCCGCCGTCCGTCTCCCTTGTCATTTCCCGCTCGAGGTGCCGAAGATCCGAACCCGACCGCGGCCTATCGCCGTAAGCGTAATGGACAACCTACGTTACTGCTCCCCCACTTCAGACATCCAGGCAACCCTCGCACGAATGAGCGCAGCCTGGTGCTCATCGAACCACACCCCGCCATGTTCGAGGCGGAAGAGATCCAGGTCGGGGGACATGAGGCCGCCCGCCGTGTGCGAGTTGGGAGGGAGCAACAAGTGCCCGACTTCGTGAGCGATCACGACGCCCAGGAGCTCGCCGACATTCAGCCGCTTGTTGCCTGCGAGCTGGTCGAGAAGTTTGACCAGTACTGTCGCCAGCGTGGCGCCTGATGCCGCGAAACCAAGCTCACGTGCGGATATCCGTCGCCTAAGATCCGGCGAGTCACCGATAAGGCGGACGTGGATCGCTGCAGCTGGCCAAGCCGATGGTGCGGCCGGATCGTCTGTTACTTCCGTACCTGGGTGACTCGGATCCCACCAGTCCAATTCCACGCCGATTGCGCGATAGATCGCCGTCGCGATGGCTCGTGCCTGCTGGAGGACCGTTGCCGGAATGGCTGCGTCGTTGTGAATGACGACAGTCAGTGATCGTGGGCCAGTCTGAGTTCCAGCTGCTGGTGTGGTGACCCCCAGCGCCGTCGACAGAGCCACGCTTGCCGACACGATTCCCCATCTGGCCGCCATCGCGCTGCCTCCTGGAGACGACGGGTTGTCTCCAGTAGCACTCGCGTAAATCCAGCTTCAGAACTGGCATGACTGAGAATCGGTGGAATTCGGGGTGGCACTATTTGGTATCGGGGTTAAGATGCTCAACAGTTTCGGGGGTGTGAATGAGGCAGGCAGCAATAGGGACTGCGGCATCCCACCAGGTCACCGCGCTGCTGCATGCTTGGAAGGCCGGCGACGACGCGGCATTTCACAACCTCATCCCACTCGTGGAGCCAGAACTGCGGCGAGTCGCGCGGCGATACATGAAGCGCGAACGCGCGGGCCACACGCTGCAACCCACCGCCCTGGTGAATGAAGCGTACGTGCGGTTGGCGGAGATGGGTCGCGTGGACGTGAAGGACCGCGCGCACTTCTTTGCGTTGTCCGCGCGACTGATGCGCCGCATCCTGGTCGACTTGTTTCGAGCCAAGCGCAATCAGAAACGAGGAGGCGATATGCGCAGAGTTTCCTTCCACGACGCGTTGGCCGTGTCCGGCCAGCGCGATGAGGACCTCATCGCGATTGATGACGCGCTGGCCGCCTTTGCGCGTCAGGACCCGCGAAAGGCGCAGGTGGTCGAACTGCGGTTTTTCGGTGGGCTCACTGTCGAGGAGACTGCGGAAGTGCTGAAGGTGTCGGCTGAAACCGTGATCCGCGACTGGAAGCTCGCCAAGGTGTGGCTCGCGCGCGAGCTGGAAAAGAGCCGGCGTGACCGGTGATCGCTGGCAGCAGGTGTCGAAGATCTACCATGCCGCGCGTCAATTCGACGAACGGGATCGCGGCGCATTTGTGCGAGACGCGTGCGCGGGAGACGAAGTGCTGCAGCGTGAGGTCGAGTCACTCCTAGGATATGGATCCGTGGCGGAATCGCCGATCGAACGACCCGCGGCAGCTGTCGTCGCACAGATTCTGGATCCCGCGATCGTGGAGCGAGCCGGTCAGCAAATCGGACCCTACACGATCGAGTCATTGCTGGACTCGGGCGGCATGGGAGACGTCTATCGCGCGCGCGACACGAAGCTTGGCCGCGAGGTGGCGATCAAGATCCTCCCAGTCATGTTCAGCGCCGATTTCGATTGGCGCGCGCGCTTCGAGCGCGAAGCGCGGCTGCTGGCGGCGCTCAATCATCCTCACATCGCGCAGATCTATGGGCTCGAAGAGAGCGGCGGCGTCCAGGCGCTGGTGATGGAGCTCGTACCGGGCAACACGCTGGGGCAGATGATTCAGGCCAACGCCAAACCCGGTCGCGGGCTTCCGCTGGCCCTTGCGCTTGACCTCGCTCGGCAGATCGCCGACGCCCTCCAAGCGGCGCACGAGAAAGGCATCATCCATCGCGATCTCAAACCCGCCAACATCAAGGTGACACCCGACGGATCGATCAAAGTGCTGGACTTCGGCCTGGCGAAGCCAATCGTCGGTGACGCCGGGAGTGTCGAGCCATTGGAGCTGCCGACCGTCACAATAGGCAGGACACGCGAGGGCGTCATCGTCGGGACGCCGGCTTACATGAGTCCGGAGCAAGCAACGGGTCGCACGGCAGATAGGCGCAGTGACATTTGGGCATTCGGTTGCGTGCTCTTCGAGATGCTGACCGCACGGCGCGCCTTCGATGCGGAGGACATCGCGGCCACGATTTCGGCGGTCATCAGCAAAGAGCCAGAGTGGACGGCGCTCCCGCGCGAGACGCCTGCACCGGTCCGTCGGGTGCTACGGCGTTGCCTGCAGAAGGATCGCAAGCGGCGGCTCGCGGACGCGAGCGACGTGCGACTCGAGATCGAAGACGCGCTCGCTCCAGCGGCGGGCGAGGCGGCGCCCTTGCCACCGCAAGCTGGATCGAGACTGGCTGGTTGGATGGTTGCAGGCGCCGCAGTCCTTGCGGCGGGTGCGCTCGCGCTTCCGGCGATCAGCCACCTCCGGGAAGTGCCGCCCGTGCCACCGGCCGAAACACGTCTTGATATCACCACGCCCGCAACGACCGATCCGCTGTCGTTTGCGCTGTCGCCGGACGGTAAGCAGATCGTGTACGCAGCGTCGGCTGCGAGCGGCACGCGTCTGTGGCTTCGGTCGCTGTCGCTCGACTCGACGACCGCCAGGCCGTTACCCGGGACTGAGGGCGCAACGTTTCCGTTCTGGTCGCCGGACAGCCGCTCGATCGGCTTCTTCGCCGGTGGCGAGTTGAAGTCACTTCATCTGGACGCCGGCCAGCCGCACGGCTTGGCTCTCGCTCCCGTCGCGCTAGGCGGGACGTGGAATGCTGATCGCGTGATCCTCTTTGTTCCTACTGCCAACTTTCCAGTCTTCCGGGTGGATGCCAGCGGTGAGCAGGTGCCCGTGACGACCCTCAACGGGCCGTCCGGTCATCGTTTCCCACATTTCCTACCCGGCGGACACCAATTTCTGTACTACGCCAGCGGCAGCACCACGCCGCGCGGAATCTATGTGGGATCGTTAAGTGCACCGGTTGGCCGGTGGCTGACGCCGAGCGATACGCCGGGCGCTTATTTGGCACGGACGGAGCGCCCCCGGGAAGCCACTGGGTGGCTGGTCTGGATACAGGCGGGGGCTCTCCGCGCGCAGCATCTGGATTTGCAGCGAGAGCAACTCACCGGCGATCTTCTGACGCTGGCTGATCCCGTCGCGTACGACCCAAGCACGGCGGGCGGATTCTCGGCGTTGCCAACCGGCATGCTGGCGTACCGGAGCGGAGAAGGCGGGGAGCGCAGGCAGTTGACCTGGGTCAATCGCTCGGGCAAGACGATTGGAATCATGGGAGGGCCGGACACGAACGGCATGACGAACCCGCGCATCTCGCCGGATGGCCATCGCGTGGCGATTGCGCGCACCGTCCAGGGCAACAAGGACATCTGGCTCGTCGACCCGATGGGCATGACCCAGTTCACCTTCGATCCCGGGTCGGACAATTTCCCGATCTGGTCACCGGACGGAAGCCGGCTCGCATTCCACTCCTCCAGAACAGGCAGCCCCGGCGTTTACATCAAGCCGGTCAGTATGGCGCGTCCGGAAGAACGGCTCTCTGATTCGGTGCAGGTCCCGACTGACTGGTCACAAACCGCTCCTTTTCTGCTGTACTTTGTCGCGGATTTCAACGGTGGTTCGCCAAACGGTGCCTCGGACATCTGGGTCCTGCCTTTGACCGGAGATCGCCGGCCGTGGGCTTTTCTGAAGACGCAAGCGGCGGAACGGTGGGCGACCTTCTCGCCAAACGGCCGCTGGGTAGCCTACATGTCGAACCAGTCTGGCCGCGATGAGATTTATGTCCGGCCGATGTGGGACGGGAGCGGGGTCCAGAGTACACTCCAACGGCAGGCGTCGAAGGGGGGTGGCGTGTTTCCGACCTGGAGAAACGACGGGAAGGAAATCTACTACCTCGCGCCGGACGGCCAGATGATGGCTGTGCCGATGACCGAACGCGGGACAGAGCCGGGGCCGGGAACGCCGGTGGCGCTATTTCACACGGACATCGTGGGTGGCGGCCAAGATAGGGCACTCGGCCGGCAGTACGATGTATCGCGTGACGGTCGTTTCCTGATCAATACGGTCGTGGACAAGATGAACACGACACCGATCACCGTGATTCAGAACTGGCGGCCGTTGGCGACCGGCGGTCGTTAGTCATAATTGCGCCGGCCGAATGTCCCTCCACACTTCGGTGTCTCAGAGGAGAGAGCGGAAAGTGGCCTGAGCGTCGAAAAAACAGCAGTAGCGCCGACCGTGGCGGCTGATACCGTCGTGCGCGACTGGAAGCTCGCCCCGATGTCGCTCCTGCGCGATTTGGGAAAGGCTCTTGTGACCGCTTATCCCTGTCAGGTGTCGAAGATCTACTACGCCGCGCTCCAGTACGACAGGCGCGATCGGGGTGCATTCGTGCGCGACGCGTGCGCCGGAGACGAGGCGGCCTGGGGGCACAACTCTGGGGTGTAGCAAACGGCCGAATAGATGTCCGCCCGCTCCCGAACAAACAAGCCGAAACACTGTTCCGCTTCGTACCGATTGTGATTGGCGCAGCGCAACTGGAGATTGTCAACCGTTGTGGGGCCGCCGTGCGCGTACGGAACGACGTGATGGAATTCGAGCAGCGCGGTTTCGCGGCATCGTCCGGCCGCCCCTTCAAACCGACAGCGGCCGCCATCACGTGCCCAGACCGCACGACGAATGTCGGCCGGCACATATCGCGACCGGCTGTCGGAGGTTGGGCGTGCACGCGGTCGCGGAGTGGCCGCGAATTTCGTTCTCTCAAGATTGGCGAGGAGTAAGGTCAACGCGCGATCAAAGACCTCCGCGGGATCGCCAGTTTGCACATAGTGACGAAGCAAATCCTGCGCGCGTCGCAGCTTCTGGTAGGTCTCCTCTCCAACCGTGAACTGGAGCTTATATCGCCCCGGGGCGAGTGGCTCCGCTCTCGGCCGCTGAACTGGCGGCGATGCAATCGGGGATTCCGGCATGACTTCCATCGGCGCAGACCCGCGCGGCAATGGCGGAACTGTAGCGATTGACACCCGCCTCGCAGGCACCTTTCGAACCGATGTCCGCACATCGGCTCGCGGCAAGAGCCGCGCGACGATCTGTTCAATCTCACGCTTGGATTTGTGCGATGCCTCATTGAGCAGGGCCGCGTGATTGTCGCCGGTAAGATGAGGAGCGAGCAAACGGACGGCACTCAGATGGACACGCCCGTCGGCGAGGAGCCCGAGGATTGCAGGAAACTTGCGAGCCGTGCGAGCAGCTTCGATGCGATTGTACGCAGCGTGCTCAGCCAGGTGCAGCATCTGTGTGCAGTACGTGAACATCGATGAACAACCCTGCCCGAGGTACAGACGCCGGACGTCCATCTCGCCGATCGCGGCGACCAGATTCGCGGTCGCGCCGCGCTCCGACTTTGCCAAGCGATCGACTTCGGCGATAACTTGGGAATCCGAGAGATCTCTGAAGATAGGAAACTGTTCCATGTCCCGGTATATCACGGCCTTGTTTCCGGGCTCTGGCCGGCTCGCTCGTGTGCGATCCCCGCCTGAATTCGCGCGGGTCGCCTGACTGGCCAGATCGACCTCCACAACCCATCGTCGTCCATCTGTCGAGTGACGTAGTGGGTCACCGGGACATGCGCCTCAGCGCGCAGAAAAACCTGTCAAGCATTTTTAATTGTGTAGGCGGTTTCCTCAACGGAGCAGTCGTCGCACAGTCCGGCGATCCCTCTATGCCGAACAGGCGCCTTTATAAGGTCTGAAAGAATGATGCGTCACCGCGCAGACCCGGCCTCGACCGCGAAGAAGAACTTCGCGTCAGCGGGAGCGGTTCCACTCTTCAGCAAGGTCGCACCGGGAGGCAGGCCGGGATCATCGGGACCGGCACGCGAAACGCTGAAAACGACGGATCCCTTCTGGTACGCCGACACTGCGGCGTGCTCTTCGATCGTCTTCCATCCCAACCGTCGCAACTTGTTCCGGTAAAAAAGTGTGACGGTGTTCACAGCCTGTAGCAGCTCCTGAGAGGTCGCATACTGGCGTCCCATGTCGCCGTTCTCGAGCACATACTCGCGGACTAGCGTCGTACCCTCACACTCACCCAGGGAGTCGAGTAGCGCGCGGTTCGACGCCGTCCGTTGGGGTTCCGTAACAGGCCGAGTTGGGACCGCGTGCTGATCGGCATCGACTTCCTGACCGGCAATCTGCGCGTATGGACCCACCGTCGCAGTCCAGATCACCAAGAGCCACATGCTTAGTGCTTTCATCGGTGCACTCGATAATTTTGTTTGGATCGGCGGCACCATGACGCCAATAGAGCGTCACCGGCTGCCACGAACCGCTCGCGCGTGAAGCGCGCTGCCTTTGCCGAAAATCAGCACACCGTAAGGGTTGGAATAACTGTCGGCAAACTCCACCGCCCAGGCGTTCCCCTCCGGCAGGTATCCGGCCCACGAGGTGGACGACCAATACGCCGCAAAATTGGAAACACCTCGCGTCGGGCCGTAGGCCGGATCGATCGGTGGATTGGAGCGGCTGTAATCGAGTGTGCTCAGCAGCTCTTTGATGTTCGGCAGGCGCCAATCGTTGTGGCCTGCGAACCCCGCGCCGCCGTTCATCGCGTTCAGACTGGCGACGTAATCAAGCGCGCCCTGCCAGGTGTAGTTGATGTCGACGTTGGCGTCGGTCTTCTTCTCCCACGTGAGCCCGGTACTGTTGTCGGTAACGGTGCCGTCGCCGTTGTCGGTGTAGCTGAGCGCCGCTCCTGCCCGGATCGCCCCGTCGTCGCCCGGCGCGTACGAGATCGTTTGTCCGGTGGCCGGAAGCGCCGCGGCTCCTGCGAGGCAGAGGGCAAGTGCCACGTCGATCGTCGAGGTTCCAACACTTAGCGTGCCGACGCAGTCCTGCGGCAGGACCGTCGACGTGAACGAAAAGCCGCCACGTTTGTTCGCGGTCGTCACTGCGACCCCTTCCCACGCAATCGTCGCGTACGGCGTCGCCTGCGCCCCGGTCACGGTGACCACGCCGGCCGAAACCTTGGCATCTTTGATGACTTGTGCGGACGCGTCGACACCGATCGCCGCAACCAGGACCGCTGCCGCCGCTACGTTCTTTGCCAGACTTCCAATGCTGACCATGTCGCAAAAACCTCCTGCTGATTCAGAAAACGAAATGCAGCAGGGAAAGGCGACAGGTTGATTGCGATCCGCGTGCGGCGAGGCCGAGGCTTAGAACCGGCACCCGCCCGCAAAACGCCATTGGTGATCGGCGGTGTAGTTGACGTGCGGATCTTCGGCCACTCGCACGAACCAGCGATGCCAGTTGGCGTCGATGCTGACCGCCCAGGTCTTGATGTCGACGCCGTCGTCGCCCTGGCCTCGCTCGCTGACAACATCCAGGGTCAGACGCCATTCATCGGGCAGATAACGCCTGAAGATCAGGTGCGTATTGGTCTGCCCGGTGCCGAGCCGGTCGTCATGAATGGCGTACGCCATGATCGTGTTCCCCGACCCGTCGCGGTAGCCGGCTCCGGCCTGGATGTAATCATTGGGATCGAAGCCGAGATTCCAATACGGCTGCAGGTTCGTTCGACCGAAGCCGCCGATCGCAAAGAGCCGAGCGCCTGCTTCGGAATAGATCGTCCCTCCAACGAAGCCGTGCGTCGCCGCCTGCACCGATGGGACCAGCGTGAGCCAATGCGAGTGATAGTCGTACTCGTATCCCACCCGTGTCTGGTTGAACCCGTCGTTCTCGTGGTACGTGCCGATCCACGCGGTCATCGAAGAGAACGTGTGCCTCAAGTTGACGTCCACTCCCTGTTTGCCCGACGAGAAATCGTAGTACGCCAGCGTGAGTTTGTTCGACGGCGGCTCGGGTGCTTGCTGGGCCCGCGCATCGCGGGCGGCCGCGCCGGTGACGGCGATCGTCACCGAGAGGACGAGCAGAATCCTGGAGGTCGGGTAGAACGTAATGATTCCCACTCTATAAGAAGACGACCGTCGCTGGAACGCTTCGAATCAGAACGATCGTCGCTTCTTGGTCGGAGCGATCCGGCTCATGACTTGCATCCGATGCGTCGAACACCGTCAACTACCCCCCTCGGGAGGAAGAAAATGGAATCCTTCTTCCGTTCTTGGGCTGCTCGCCGCACTACCCTCCGCAGCGGCGTACATCTCGCCCTCGGCCTCGTCGTAATGCTTCTCGCCGTCGCGGTGCCGCGGGCGTGGGCCGATCCTCTGGTCATCCAATCGGGTTACTTCGGCCGGGGCGGAGGCGATCCGGCTGCCTTCAGATTTGTCGGCACCGACTTTATCCTGAGCGGAATCCTTTTCAGGGGCGGCGAGGATCTCGGGCCGTACCGAACGTGCACGCTGCCGGCCGGATGTGCGGTCGGCTCGCCAATCGAATTCTCGTCGACGTTCACTGGCCCGGCGTTCCCGTCAGGTCCGACTATCTTCAACGGTGAGCCGATGCTCGGTACCTCCGAG
>JBPYFA010000248.1:0-12847 GCA_051986585.1 Vicinamibacterales bacterium
TCTCGTCACCATCCTGTCGCATGGTGTGTTGATTCCGAGGATCGAGCTCACTCGAATCGACGGAGCGGTGGTCGTCTTCACGCTCGCTATCTCTGGCGCGACCGGGATGCTGTTCGGCATCGTGCCGGCATTTGTGGGAGCTCCACCCGATCTGAACGCGTCGCTCCGGAAAGCGTCACGGACCGCGACCGAAGGCAGCCGTGGGCGACGGATCCGCGCAGCACTGATGATTGCCGAGACGGCGCTCGCGTTGATCCTGCTTGCCGGTGCGGGATTGCTGTTGAAGACATTGACGACGTGGCGTGGTACGCCGCCTGGCTTCAACGGGTCGAACGTTCTCGTCGTGGATATCTGGCTGCCGACAAAGAAGTTTGCAGCTCAGGAGGTACGTTCGCGGTTTGTCGAGGATGTGCAGGCGCGGCTCGGGCAACTCCCCGGCGTCGCATCTGCGGCGTTCGTGGCCGATCTGCCGATGAGCGGCGGCTCCGACAGTCTTGGATTCAGGATTGTCGGACGGGAAGCCGGCAAACCATCGAGCGCGCTTTTCAACGTCGTCAGCGCCGGCTACTTCCACACGATGGAAATTCCGCTGCGCGCCGGTCGTGAGTTCACGCCCGACGACCGGCAGTCGGCGGGAGTGATTGTGATCAACGATGCGGCTGCGCGGCGTTACTGGCCTGGCGAGAACCCGATCGGGCAGCAGATCTCCGTCGACGACGAAACGCCGCTGACTATCGTTGGCGTCGTCGGCGATGTTCGTCAAAGCAGCCTCGGAACGATGCCGAAACCGGAACTGTTTATGAACGCGTTGCAACCAGGTCCCGGATGGCCATGGTTAACCGCGGTGGTCCGCGCCACCGCTGATCCCTCCGCCATTGCAGGTCCCGTGAAGAACGCGCTGGGCAGCTACGATTCCGATGTGCCTGTCGTCCGAATGAGGCAGTTCGACGACGTGCTGGCCGACACGCTCGCGCGCCCACGCATTTTCACGATCCTTCTGGGATGGTTCGCGGCGCTTGCCGTCGTGCTGGCCGCAGTGGGTCTGTACGGCGTGGTGTCGTATTCAGTCGCGCAGCGCAAGCATGAACTCGGCATCCGTCTCGCGCTCGGCGCCAGACGGGCCAACGTGATCCAGCTCGTGCTACGGCAGGGCGCTATCTACTCGATCGCTGGTGTGATGCTCGGCCTCGCCGGAGCGATCGCATTCATGCGGCTGCTCGCGGCGCTCTTGCCAGGAGCGCAAGCGAATGACGGTTCGATCATTGCCGAAATGTCGGGGTTGCTGGTCGCCGTCGCGCTAGCCGCCAGTTATCTGCCGGCGCGCCGTGCGTCGCGGCTGGACCCAATCGTGGCGTTGAAAAGTGAATGATGTGGTTGCCAGGTGCCAGTTGCCAGTCGCCAGTTCCCAGTTCCCAGTTCCCAGTTCCCAGTGGATCTGCACTGCAAACTGGAGACTGGAAACTGGAAACTGGAAACTGGCAGCTGGCAGCTGGAAGCTGGGAACTATTTCCTCGCATCAGTGATCGGAGTCACTATCACCTTCCGGTACCAAACCTTTTCGTGGTCTCCCTGCAGCATGATCGGGCCGGGTTCGCTCTCGTTGGCGTCAAGCGCGCCGCCGGTGATTGCCTCGAGCGTTACGTTGTCCTGCACCTTCTGGCCGTTCAGGAACACGGTGACTCGGTTGCCGACGACGGTGGCTTCCATTGACTGCCATTCACCCGCGGGCTTGCTGGCGTTGACGAGTGGCGTGTGCCAGCCATAGACGGACATATGGCCGCGCTCGAACGGCTTCTCGCCGTAATCATCGAGTACCTGCAGTTCGTAGCGACCCCGTAGATAGATTCCGCTATTTGCCTTCACTAGTTCGCCGTTGCGGCCTGGGTGGGGCTTGTCGAGTTTGTATTCCGCCTGAATCTTGAAGTCCTGGAACTTCTGCTTCGACACCAGATTGTTGGCCGGCGGCGTGTTCGTCATCGCACCATCTTCGATCGTCCAGTTCATCGGCTTCTTCTTGTCCTGAACGTCCCAGGCATCCATCGACTTCCCGTCGAACAACGGCACCGGTGTTCCGAATTTGTGCGGCGCGTTGGCGTCGTAGTGACCCCACTTCGGCGGACGGACGCCGGCCAATTCAACCGTCCGGTCGGCCAGTTTGACGTTGCCGGTCAGCTTGTCGCCTTGCGCGCGCAAACGGAATTCAGGACCCGGGCCGGACCGGCCGCCGTCAGGCTGAAAGATCAATTCTCCGTTCTCGATCTTGATCACTGGGAGCGGCAGCGGATGGCCGCCGCGATTCAGGAGCATGCCGGACAGCTTGCCGCCGTCCTGCTTGACCTCCAGCCAGTAGACGTAGCCGGAATTCTCGCCCGTGCCCGTGACGTTCCATCGGCCGAGAAATGGATTCTGCTGCGCGAACGTCGAGGCGACGGAAGCCGCGAGCGCGATCGCAGCGATGACGAAGTGGCGCTTGGTCATGATCGGTGTCCTTGTGGTCAGTTACCAGTTTCCGGTTACCAGTCTCCAGTGACGAGTTCCCGGTTTCGATGTCTGCGTCTCAGTGGTTTTACTGGGAACTGGCAACTGGAAACTGGGAACTGGAAACTCGCAAGTGGAGAGCACACACTATTACGGACGTAGCCTGACTTCAAGCGGGGGTGGTACAATCGGACCCCCATGAAAATGCTCGGGCTTGCCGTGATCCTGCATACCGTGATGGCGCCGTCAGCTGCATGAGCGGCGACAACATGCGCGCGACGCGAACGTTTCTCGCGTCCTTCCTGGTCCTTTTTCTCGAGATAGCGCTGATTCGATGGATGCCGGCCTACATCCGGCTGCTGTCGTATTTCTCGAATTTCATCCTGCTCGCCAGCTTCCTCGGCATCGGCATTGGCTTTCTGCTCGCACCGGCCCGGGTGCGGCTGTTCGGCTGGTTTCCGCTGCTGCAGGCGATCGTGATCGGCGCGGTCAACTACTTCCGTCTCGAAGTGTCGGTTGCGCAGTCGGGCAGCATCTACTTTTCCAGCGGCACCTCCGCCAAGGTCGTCGTCGTCGAGAGCACGATGTTGCTGCCGTTGCTCTTCGTCGTCGTCGCAGCGCTGTTCACCACCCTCGCGCAGCGCATGGCTCGAGAAATGGCGACACTGCCGCCGCTTCGCTCGTACACGATCAACCTGCTGGGCAGCCTGGCGGGCGTCGTTGTCTTCGGGCTGATGTCGTGGCTCGAGCTGTCGCCGACGATGTGGTTCGCGATTGCGTTCGCAGCCGCGGTGCCACTGCTGCTGACCACGCAAGACACGGTGGCCGATGTCGCTGGGCGGGACTTCAGGCTCCGCCCTGTCGCGGTGATCAACGTGGTGTTGCTTGCGGGGTCGCTCGCCCTCGTCTACACGATGGCTCGCGGCGCGATCTGGTCACCCTATTACAAGATCACCGTCAGCCAGCAAGGCCCCGACACGGTGATCGAGGTGAACAACATCTTTCACCAATCGATGGCGCCGGTCGAGCAGAAGGAATACTTCTACCAGTGGCCTTATGAGGTATTCGGCTACGGCAGCTTCCAGGACGTCCTGATCCTCGGCGCCGGTTCAGGCACGGACGTCGCTGCCGCGCTCCGGCACGGCGTTCGGCACGTCGATGCCGTGGAGATCGATCCGGCCATCATCCGCCTCGGTCGCGAGCACCATCCCGATCAGCCCTATTCCGATCCACGGGTCACCGTGATCAACGACGACGCGCGGCATTTCCTGCGCACGACGACCAAGAAGTACGACCTGGTGGTGTTCGCGCTGATCGACTCGTTGACCATGCAGTCGAGTTTCTCGGGCGTCCGGCTCGAGAGCTACATGTTCACCGAGGAATCATTTCGGGCGGTGCGGGATCGCCTGAAATCAGACGGCGTGCTCGTCGTCTACAACTATTTCCGCGAGCCGTGGCTGGTCGATCGGCTGGCAAACACGGCCGCAGTCGCGTTCGGTGCCGAGCCGCGTGTCCACGTGCACGAAGCGCGCGCGTTTCTCGGCGTGATGATGGCGGGTCCGAGGCTGGCGCAGCTGACCACGCCGCCGCACATTCCGGACCAGGTCACTGCCTTTAATCAATCCCACGCGCCCAGTCCGGCACGCATTCATCAGCGCGATCCATCGATTGAGCCGGCCACTGACGATTGGCCGTTTCTATACTTGAAGGATCGACATGTCCCGCAGCACTACGTCGCCGCCCTCGGCGTCGTGCTCGCCGTGTCGCTGGCTTCTGTGCTGTTGACGCTCCGGGTCGTCGGCGCCCCTGCTGCGGATGGACGAAAGTGGTCGTGGCAGTTCTTCCTGCTCGGCGCGGGGTTCATGCTGCTCGAAACCAAGTCGATCATTCAGTTCGCGCTGTTGTGGGGATCGACATGGGTGGTCGCGTCGTTGGCGATTGCATCGGTCTTGACCATGGCGCTGGCGGCGAACGCGATTGTCGCGCGCTGGACGATCACCCGTCCGTGGACCGTGGCCGGGGTCCTGGTCGTGCTGCTCGCGCTCAATTACCTGATCCCGATCGGGCGGGTCACGTTCGACAGCCGCGCCGCCGAATCTCTCTTCTACGCCGTGCTTGTCTTCAGTCCAGTGCTCTGCGCTGGCCTGTTATTCGGCTCCGCGATTGCGAAGTCGACATCGTTGACGCGCGACTATGGGACCAATCTGCTGGGCGCGATGGTGGGGGGCGTCGGGGAGTACCTGTCGCTGATCACCGGTTTTCGCGCGCTGCTCTTTGTGATTGCCGTTTGCTATATCGGAGCGGTTGCGGCGAGGCGACGAGAGCTGACGGACTAAGGGCGTGTCTGCCGTCGTCTGGTCCGTGAATCCGGAGGAGACGGAGATCGCGGAACAAGCTCTAACACGGAGACACGGAGATACGGAGACACGGAGGAATTTTAGGCTGGCTGGCAGTTCTTTCAACCCGACTCAGTATTCTCGTACGCAAAAACTGCCATCTTTACTGAGAGAAACGCTGAAATCCACCGAAACGTGCGCGGCATGGCACGTGCAATTTTCCCGTTCATGTCACTTGCGCCATTGCCGGACGTGAATGCGATCACATCCCAAATCATCAAGGCGGCAGTTGCAGTTCACCGAGTGTTGGGTCCGGGATTGTTCGAGTCGGTGTATCTGGCCTGCCTCATACATGAACTGAGCGAGGCGGGGCTGAGCTATGAGACTCAGAAGACGCTTCCCGTGATTTACAAGACCGTCAAGCTCGATTGCGGTTTTCGACTCGACCTGGTTGTGCAGAACATCGTCGTCGTTGAAGTCAAGTCCATCGCGCAGCTGGCCAACATCCACAAAGCACAGTTGAAAACCTATCTGGTCTTGTCTGGCTGCCCGGCCGGGCTACTGATCAATTTCAACGTGCCGGTTTTGAAACAAGGTTTAGCGCGCGTCCTGAATACGAAGTGACTGGCCTCCGCGTCTCCGCGCCTCCGTGTTAGAAGCTCGTTGCGCGATCTCCGTCCCCTCCGCGAAGCGGAGAACACACGAGCGCCAGCTGCATCAACGCCCGGCCGCCTTCTCCACCGCCTCCATCACTCGCAGCAGGTTGCCACCGAGAATCTTCTCGACGTCCTGTTCCGAGTACCCCTTCTTCAACAGCGCCTCGGTGATGGCCGGCAGCTTCGAGGCGTCCTCCATCCCGAGCGGCATCGTCGCCCCGTCGAAGTCCGAGCCCAGTCCGACGTGGTCCGCCCCTGCCACCTTCACCGCATGGTCGATGTGGGCGATGATCGCGTCCCAGGTCACCTTTGGCAGCTGTCCATTCGCCATCGCCTCGTGATCGATGCGTTCGCTTTCCATCGTCGTGCACGCCTCGTTGCCGCCGCACTTCTTCGACATCGCCGACATCGCCGTGACGACATCACCCTTCTGTTTTTCCGACGCGACACGAAACGGCTCGCTGATGAATGCGGCGTGATAGTTGATCATGACGACGCCGCCGTTCTTGGCGAGGGCGCGCAGCATGTCGTCGGTCATGTTCCGCGGATGATTGGTCAGCGCGCGGCACGAGGAGTGCGACGCGATCACCGGGGCCGTGGTCACTGCGAGGGCGTCGTAGAACGTCTTGTCGGCGACGTGCGAGATGTCGACCATCATGCCCAGCCGGTTCATCTCGCGGACGACATCCTTGCCGAACGGCGTCAACCCGTTGTGTGCCGGAGTGTCGGTCGAGGAGTCGGCCCAGTTGTTGTTCTTGAAATGCGTCAGCGTCATGTAGCGGGCGCCGAGCGCGACGAGGTTTCTCAGCTGCCGCATGTCGTCGTCGATCATGTGGCCGCCCTCGACCCCCATGAGCACCGCGATTTTCTTCTGCTGGACCGCTGCCCGAATCTCCGCTGCGGTCGTTGCGAGTGTCAGGTCGCGCGGGTGCGTGCGAACCATTTCGCGCACCGCGTCGATCTGATCGAACGCGCGCTTGACGGCGATCGGACCGGTCACGTCGCTGGGAACCCAGATCGAAAAGAACTCCGCGTCCAGGCCCCCGTCGCGCATACGCGGGATGTCGAGGTTGCCGTCGGTATGCCGATCGCCGATGTTGAACTTGGGATCGAAGATGAGCCGCTGTGTCGTGTCCGCGTGGGTATCGATCACAATCGCGCGGTCATGCACGCTGCGCGCTGGTGATCCTTGGCTGAAGAGAACCGCGGGCGCCAACACTAAAACAAGAAACACGTACCTCAAGGCCAGTCTCATGGCGGTCATCTTAATAGGTTCTACGAGGTTCTGCTGGGTTCTACAGGGTTCTGCTGGGTTCGGTTCTTGGGTTCTACAGGATTCGGTTCTTAGAGGTTCTACAGGGTTCGCTTCATCAGGTTCCGCAGGGTTTCGAACCTCGTCGAAGAACTGAACCCGGTAGAACCGAAGAGCCGAACCCGGTAGAACCTAAGAACCGAACCCCGTAGAACCTGGTAGAACCCAGCAGAACCTTGTAGAACCCGATCAATGAGAGGTAACCGGAACGCCCACCGGCGTTTGGGTTCGGTCCGGCGGATGGAAAAGCAGCGCCAGCGCGATCGCGGCCCCGATCGCCGAGATCAGCGGCACGAGCCACAGGCCGCGGAAGTCGACGATGTTCCCGTGGTTGAACGTCTGACTGATGAGGATCGGGCCGAGGGTGTTGGCGACCAGCGGGCCGAAGCCGAGGATCTGCAGGTTGAATAGCCCTTGCGCACTCGCCCGCGCATCCTTCGGGAAAAACTCGTCGACGAAGATGTAGACCGTCGCGAAGAAGAACGCGTACGCGATCCCGTGCAGGATGTTGACCGCGACGACCAGCGCCGGGTACTCCGGCAGGAACGCAAATACGGCAAAGCGCGCAGCGTGACCCATGATGCCGAGAATCATGGTTGTGCGCCAGCCGAGCCGCTTCAGCGCCGCACCGAGTACGAGCATCGTCAGGATCTCGGCAACCTGGCCGATGCTCATCACCGGCATGATCCAGTTGCCCGGGATGCCGACACCGCCGCCGGCCGCCTCGGTGCCGAGAAATCGACCGGCCCAGTTGAAGAACAGGTTGTGAACCGTCGCATCCACGAACGTGACGACCCACAAGATCATGATGAAGGGCGTGCGAAGGAGCCGGATGGCCTCCAGCCAGGCGAAGCGCTCGGCGCCGGTTTCGGCCGGCTTTGGCGGCGTATGCGGCAGGGTCAGGCTGAACGCGGCAAGCACGAGCGAGGCAATGCCGGCGACGATGAACGTCCAGGTCGTTCCCTGTTCGAGCGCCGGGCCCGTCAACCCCGACGCGAGCGCCGTGCCGAGCCAGCCGACCACTCCTTCGGGCGCTGCCGCCCTGACCTTGTCCCAGTCAACAAGGATGAACGTGAACGGCCATGCCGCCAGGATCCACCCGATCGTCCCGCCCATGCGAACGATGCCGAATTCCTTTTGCGGATCCTTCATGTGCGCGAACGCGATCGAGTTGGTAATCGAGATCGTCGGCACGTAGAGCAGGCAGTGCACGAGCATCGCCAGGAAGAACGGCCAGAACGATCGCGTATAGGCGAGATACCACATGGCCACGCCGCCAATCAGGTGGCTGACGGCGAGAAACTTCTCTGCGGCGAAATTGCGATCCGCGAACTGATTGCTGAAGAACATCCCGACGATGGCCGCGATCGGGAAGGCATTCAGAATCCAGCTCTGTTGCGCGGCGCTGAATCCAAGGCTGGGGAGGTACCCGAAGATCAGCGGGAACCACGCGCCCCAGATGAAGAACTCGAGCACCATCATCAGGATCAGCTTGAAACGGATCGTCTTGTCCATGGCGGTTGCAGCGAAAAGCGAGGTGGCTCGAGGCGAGGAGAGCGACACGGGCTGAAGCGCCGGCGCTTCAGCCCGTGAGGTGACGCCTACGTCAATTTGAATCCTTCCCGGTAGTTGCGGGTCAGGAACTCATTCGGATCGACGGTCTTGTTGCTCGCGGTCTTGACCATATTGGTGGCGCGGCCGTTGGCCCCATCGTAATCGATCTTGCCGCCGGACTTCAGCGCCACGACACCGAGCAGCATGACCTCGACGAGCCTCGACGCGTACTCGAACGGGCAGGAGATCTCGGCTTTGCCTTTGATCGTCTCGACCCAGTTCATCTCGTGTTCCTGTTGCGTGATTCTCGGCAGCTTCTGCTTCGGTGCGCCGTACGACTCGTGCAGCGACTTTGGCAGAAGACGCGGGTTGTTGCCGTAGGTGTCCTGGAGCATCTTGCCCTTGGTCCCGATGTAGAGGATTCCGCCTTCACCGTTCAAGCGTTCGTCGCCCATTTCCTCCGGCTTTGGCGGATTGAACCCGCCGTCGTACCACGTCAGCTTGACCGCTGGCATGTTGCCGCGCGCCGCGAACTGGTAATACGTCGTCGTCGCGGCGGGATAGGTGGCGTTGTTGAACGGCGTCGAAATCGTTTCAATCGCCGTCGGCATGCCGAGATTCAGCGACCAGAATGGGTGATCGATCAGGTGAGCGCCCATGTCGCCGAGCGCGCCCTGACCCCAATCAACCCAGCCGCGCCAATTGAACGGATGGTAGATCGGGTGATAGTCGACGAACGGGGCGACGCCAAGAAAGAGATCCCACGACAGCTTGTCTGGCACGGGATAGTTCCCGACCATCGCTGCGGCGAGCCGGGCATCGACGCCGGGGCCATCCCACTTGAGTTGCTTGTCCGGGCTCAGCGGCGCTGGACGCGGGATGCCCTGGGGCCAGTAGCCAAGAGGACGATTCGTCCACACGTGAACTTCCCGAACGTCGCCGATCGCCCCGTTGGTGATGTATTCGTATCCGGTTCTGGCGCCATCAAAGGAGTGACCCTGGTTGCCCATCTGGGTGACGATCTTCGGGTTGGCCTTGGCCTTCTGAGCCAGGTGGCGCGCCTCGTGCACCGACCAACACAGCGGCTTCTGCACGTAGACGTGCTTGCCGACGTCCATGGCCGCCGAGGCGATCGCGGCGTGCATGTGATCAGGCGTCGCGACGACGATCGCATCGATGTCTTTCTGCTTGTCGAGCATCTGGCGATAGTCGGTGTGACGCTGAATCTTCGGCAGCTGCTCTTCGACAAAACGCTTGAGATTGGCGGTGCCGTCCTGTGCCGGCCGCCGGGCGTCCGCCTCCATCTGAGCCTTGGACAGCGTCGGACGCGGACGCTGCGACTGATTTTGATTCTGAGGCGTTGCGCTCTGCAATTTGGCGAGGTCCGCCTTGTAGGAGTCGAACTTCTTTTCGGCGTAGCCCCAGTCCACGTCGCAGACGGCGACGATGTTCTGGCTCATGAGATTTCTGGTGTTGGAGCCGCCCATGCCGCCGATGCCGACCGTCGCGATGTTCAGAGTGTCGCTTGGGGCCTGGAATCCCCGGCCGAGCACATGGCGCGGCACGATCGTCAGGCCCGCCCCCGTGGCGGCCACGGTGGTCATGAATTTCCGCCGCGATATGCCGTCTGTCATGTTTGCCCCCTTTTCGTACAACTATATAGCGAAGGCACATTGGCACGACGGCCCCGCTGTGGTCAAGTGCCCCGGGTGAACCCTTGTCGAACCATTCCGCCACAGATCGCCTCCGAACCGCAGTCATTCTTTCCATCGGGTTGGCGGCGCAGCTGCTTGCGGCGAGGACGTCGGACGAACCGAGTCTGAAAGAGGTTCTGCTGCGATCCGCCGCCTATGCGACCGATTACCACCAGCGATTCACTGCGCTGGTCGCGGAAGAACGTTACGTTCAGAGAGTCGCACTGGCTCGGGCGGGAACGCCAGATAATCCGAATCCGATTTCTCCGCACCAGGAGCGTCTTCTCAAGTCCGACTACATCCTTCTCCACGATTTCGCCGGTCCGAATTCCTGGGTGGGGGTCCGCGAAGTGCTCGAAGTGAATGGCGAACCGGTCACCGTCGATCGCGAGCGGATGCAATCGCTGCTGGACGACACCACTCGTCCATTGCAGTCGCGCCTGCGCGCGCTCGCCGATTTGCAGACGAAATACAACCTCGGCGACGTGTATCGGACCATCAACGTGCCGACCTTGCCGCTCGAGTTCCTGTTGCCCGATCGCCAGCCGCGGTTTCATTTCAAACACGCCGGCAAGACCACCGCGCACGATCGTCCGGTCTGGATCGTGTCGTTCAGCGAACGCGACCGGCCGACAATCATCCGCACCCCCGACGGGCACGACATCCAGTCGAGTGGCTCTTTCTGGATCGATCCCGGCACGGGCGCGGTGGTGCGAAGTGAGCTTCGAACCGGCGAAATTCCCGGCCGTCCCCTGCGGACGATCATCCTGGTCAGTTACTCGCACAACCCCCGATTCGACATGCTGCTGCCCGACGATATGAACGAGCTGTACCTGACCGGTCGAACACGGATCGAGGGGCACGCGACCTATTCGAACTACCGCAGGTGGGAGGCTGAGGCCACCATCAAATAGAGAATTGCGGATTTCGGATTGAAGATTGGCGATTTACGGATTGCGGATTGTGGATTGAGATTGCCGATTGTCGATTGAGACTGGCGATTGCGGATTGTGATTGGCGGATTGTCGATTGGCGCTCAATCGACAATCCTCACTCCCAATCGACAATCCTCACTCTCAATCGCCAATCGGCACTCTCAATCGCCAATCGGCAATTTCACAATCCGCAGTCGCCAATCATCAATCATCAATTTCTTAGGCGCGTTTGGGTGACCAGCCGACCATGTCCTGGCGCTTCGAGAAATGGAGGAGCGGCGCTGTCGACGGCAGCGCAATGCCGGAGGCGGCGGCCATCGTATTGACCGAAATCTCCGCTTGCGCCTGCTGCAGCGGCCAGGGCGGGTGGTGAATGTCGACGCGGTGGGCGCGAGACGATGCGTCGACGGTGAAGAGGCAATACCGCTCGGTGAGAAAGTACTCCAGCGTGCCCTCGGCCGGCGGCGTTGCTTCACCCAAAGGGCGATAGCGGCCGACGAACTCCGCGGCAGGGCCAGAGTGGGTCTCGCGGCGGCTCGTGTACTCGATCCATCCGTCACGCTCCTCGACCTTCATGTCAGCCGAAAAATACGGCAGGTGAAACATCGTCCGGGCGACGGCGACCGCGACCGGGTTGGCGGCATCCAGGCTGAAGAAATAGACGCCGGCATGCCCGCCGACGCGCACGTAGGTGCGGACGTTGAGCTCTGGAAAGGCGGAGATCCAGGGCAGCGACGGAACACCGCGCGGCGAGACGTTGCTCATGTGAAACGGGACAACGCCGAGCCACGCCTCGCGGTCAAAGAGATCGAGCTCGAGTTCGGGAGGAACCGTTGCCCGAAGCACCGTCGCATCGATCCGCCAATGAGCAAACAGCAGGTCGTGCCAGGTTTGCGTCATCACCCATGGAGACGAAGGCATCGGCCAGGGGCGATGGGCGGTCTCTTTCAGGATGGCGTGGTTGAAAGGCACGGGGCAAAGCTATCAGCTTCCAGCTGCCAGCTTCCAGTTTCCAGCTTCCAGTTGTCAGTTCTCAGTTCCGAATCTCCACTCCCTTCATTCCTCGCCTGACAGCACGATGTGAACCGGTGCGACCGGTTCCTGACGCTACTGCAGAGGCTTCTCGGAAATCCGCCGTTGCGTCCCCGACTGAGCGCTCGCGTGGGGGTCGGAGTGGGTCAGGAGGAATTCCACTTCCTTCCCGCCATCAACGATGACGAAGTAGTAGTGCACGGTGTGAGGATTGCCATCGCCAAAGTCAACCAGAAACAACGCTCGCCCTGTCAGCTCTTCGGGGTCAATCCAATACTTGCTTCCCGCAACGACAGTGAATTCCTGGAGCGCCAGTGGTTCAGGTCCTCCAACATTGAGCACGCCAACACTCTTCGTCGTCTTTGTTACTCCTGCTCCCATGACGTTCCCGGCTCCGTCACTATCTGAGACGCCGTCATAGCTCACCACTGCCAGCGCCGAGAATGCGACCGTCTCGCCGGCGTTATTGACGATGACTCCATTCGACAGCATCGAGTAACGGCCCTGCAGCACCTTATTGTGATTCGCCATGATCTCTCCTTCAGTCCGATTCGTCCGTGGAGCGCAAGAAGTGGCCTCAATGTGAGACCGCACGGCTGAAAGTAGCCGGACGTCGGTTGAGAGTCTTTAGAACGGCCGCAGAGTATCCTTTGGTTTTTCTTGGCAGGCTCAATACTGACTTGCTGTCCGGGTACTATTCCCTCTTTATTCGCATCGGAGCGCCGCGAGCGGATCGACGGCGGTTGCGCGGTGGGTGGGAGCGTAGCTGGCCGCGACGGCGACGGCCATGGCAAACGCGAACATCCCGATGAATGCAGCGGGATCGAGGGCGGCGACGCCGAACAGCAAG
>JBPYFA010000249.1:0-10495 GCA_051986585.1 Vicinamibacterales bacterium
TATCGCAGTTGGCTCTGGTACGCCAGGCCGGGGTATTTTGTCTGAGCTTGATCAGTCCCCATCGATACGTGCTGCTCGCGTTCTCCGCCACCGCGGCCGACAACCCCTGCTTGGCGATGTTGTAGCGAGTGTTGTTGAGAAACAGGAGATCGGCGGGATGGTTCGACGTCAACGCGTTGGCCGGATCCCACACCGCCGGTGTTGCCGCAATCGTGTCGGCCGTATACTTGCCGCCTGACGATACGAGCTGAAGGTTCCGATAGACACGACGATACGTCTTGGTCGCCGCGGTGTTGATGCTCGGAAACGCCGGCATCACCGCCAGATCATCGGAAACGCGATAGAAGTTTGGATCGTACCAATTGCCGCTGCCGTCCTCGAGCATGCGCATCGAGGTATCGAACACGACGATCACCGTCGGTGGCACGCGCTTGATGAAGAGCAGCGGGTCGAGCTGCGCAAACGCAGTGGTCGACGCCCAGAATGCCGCAATGACCGCCAGCACGGCGGTCGCTCCTGTTCGGTGGCGCAGCCACCGAAGCGATCGCCGGCGCGACAGCGCGACGGCTCGACGGGTTACGGACCTTGCGTTCATAGCGTCACTCATCACTGCACAATCAAGTTCCCGGTTGAATTGTTCATCCGCATGTTGGTGAGCGATTTACCGGGCGTCTGGACTGCCGCCTTTCTCGCGCGCTGGTTCAGTTCTTCCTGTCCGCGCTGCGCAATCTGACCGCGCTCGATTTCGGTGCTGGAGGTTCTGGCGACCGTGACCTCGATAATCTTCCGCGTCCCGGACGGTCCCACCGCCTCCGCGTGCAACGTCAACGTCCCGTTGACATCGGCGGCGGGGTTCCCGTCGGTTTCAGCCGGGTCATCGGCGATCCACACGGCGACATACATCGGACTGTCGATCACGTTGTTCGGCAGCATGTCGCCGAGCGGCCCCCAGGCGAAGAGCTTCCACTGTGGATTGTTGGCGCCCCACTGATTGAGCGTGTCCGTCTCCGACTGCAGCTGCCCCGTGGCCGTGTTCGGCCCGCAGCAGAGCGTCATCTTGCCGCCACCAGGGAGGGTCTTCGCCGAGGTCATCGCACCATCGACAAAGCCGGATTGTGCTGAACCGTTGAGAATGTCGTTCCACCGTGGCACCAGCAGCAGATCCTGGACGACGCGTTCAACCGCCGCGTCGGCCGCATACAGTGCCTCCTGGCTGTTGCGATAGTTCATGGCGATGTGCGTTTCGGTGTTGCTCACCATGACGACCGCAGCGCCAAGCGCGGTCAGCAGCATCATCGCCATGAGCGCGATGATGAGCGCCGTGCCGCGTTCGTCGGCAAGCCGGGCGGTGAAGCGTGAATGGCTCGGCATCAGCGTGTCAGATTGAGGTTGCGAGGTGACACCTCAAAGGAAACCGTGTAATCGGGAACGAACTTCTCTCCACCCCGCGACGTGCCGGGATGCTTGAAGAGGGTCGTATCCGACCCACGCAATGCCGGATTGGCCGCCTGCACACGCATCGTGACCCGCACCTTACGGATGCGCAGGAGATCGGCATCGAATGCGTTATTGCCGCCGCCACACATCGGTCCGTCTTTTAGAATCGCGGCCGGCAGCGGCGCGAGCGAGCCCTCATCGGGCGTCAGCGTCGGCATGTTCACGTAATTGCCGGCGGCGTCGTACAGGCAGTTCGCTTCACCGGCGGGCGGCTTCGGCTGGACCGGCGGATTCGGATCGCCGAAGTACTCGAACTTCAAATCGACGACGTTGTCGACAATCGGCTCGTCCTCCGTGTAGCCGTTGTAGCGCATCAACTGGTTCGTCTGCGTGTTCAGGTAGTACGTGTAGCTGACGATCTGCGTCACCGACGCGCCCACGTCGTAGGCCTTGCTCAGGTCTTGCCCTCGGTGCTGGAGGTGCGCCGCCGCGTCCTGGACCTGAGTGATCGTGAAGATGTCGAAGTTGCCGCTCTGATCGAAGATGATGACGTCCATGCCCTCTTTGAAGCCGCAGAGGTTGCCGGCATCTGCGGGACAGTTCGGCTGATCGGTCACCTTCAATTCGGCCGACGGCGTCGGCATCGCCTGGCTGATCGTGGTCTGCGAATAGCTATTCGGAATGTAGCTGAGCGTGATCGTGTCGCTCCGGAACGTCGCCGGCGGATCCGGGTTCTGAAAGCCGACCCGGCGCGGCAGGATCGGGGCGAAGAAGTTCACCAGCGATCCGGTCACTGGCCCTTGGTACGGGCCCGCTCCGGACATCACCAGCTCCTTGAAAATCGTGTCGTTGCCGATGCGCATCCGCTGCTGCATGTCGGCAACTTCGGGCTGCGTCTGCGCATTGCCTTGTGCCGGATTCATCAGCGAAAAGATCGCGCCCGTGACCGTGATCATGATCGCGGTCGATACCAGCAGCTCGATGAGCGTGTAACCGGCTTCAGAGGAGCGTCGAACCGACGTCATGATGCCTTCCTCGTTCGAACGGTCACGAGCAGGGCATCCCCCGCCATGCGGGTGCGGGTATACGCCGATTCGACCCGTGCCTGCTCATTGGTCACCGGCGTCACCAGCACCTGAATGATCAGCGTGTTGTTCGGATTGGTCGGCAGCGGCTGAATCGACCAGCGGCGGATATAGACAGCCGTCGGCGGAGGCGTGGTACCGGTCCCAACCCATGCTCCACGGCCGTCCAGAAAGTCGACGAAGCCGTCCGTATTCTGTTCAAGCGAATCTGAGGGCGACGGGTTCAAGCCGGACCCGTCGTGAGTCGGCGGCGTCACCGTCAGGTTCGTCGTCGTGTCCGAAACCGGCAGCCCCTGACCGGTCAGATCGAAACCCCAGGTGAGGCCGCGCAGCTGCTCCAGCTTCTGCTCCGCCATCGCGGTGGTCGAGGTCTGACCCTTCGCGATCACGTTGGCGCGCGTAGACAGCGCAAAGAGCTGGGCGACGCCGAGCGACACGGCGGTCAGCAGGCCCATCGCGACCAGCACTTCGACGAGGCTGAATCCGCGGCTATTGGAGTTGAATCTTGCCCGCATTGTTCACCGTCACTGTCTTCGATTTGCCGTCGCGCGAGATCGTGACCGTCGCCGGGGTCGTGATCGCCGTCGCCACACCGGTGATCACGGTCGCCGCCGTGCCATCGGGGCTGAACTGAAGGACCTGGTTGGTCACGGTCGCACCGTTGGGCAGCGTCCGCACCGGACCGTCGAAATTCGGCCGGGTCATGATGTCGTCGTCGGGCGGGGGAAACGGATACGCGGTCGTGAGGCACCGATTCGACGCGCTGTCGGCCGCCGTGCCGAGCACTTCCACGCTGCGGATGTATCCGATCGCCGGGCAATTCAACCGCACTCGGATGACGCGATTCGACGAGACCGCCTTCAGACGCGCGTCCTGCATCTCGCGCTCGACGAGCCGTGCGGCTTCATTGAGCTTGATGCTTTGGGTCAGGTCCTTCATGACCGGCAAGGCCATGACCGAGAGCGTCGCGATGGCCGCGACGACGAGCATCATCTCGGAAACCGTGAATCCACGATCGTTACGAGAGCAGGAAAACATCGATATCCCCCCTGATGAGCAATAGAGTTGCCACACGGGGTTATGTCGCTGATTGGCTTGAGGTAAGTGGGTATTCCTACAGTATTTATTCGGCGGGAGCGCGGGATTTGGTGAGACTAGAGGCCAGGATTGCTGTGCAGTTCTGGCACGCCCCTAACATTTCTGGCGGATGCGGCGTTTTCAGGCCGTTTTGAGGGGCAAAGTCACCGTCAGGCAGGCCCCCCCGCCTTCGGCGTTGGCGGCGGTCACGCGGCCGTTGTGCGTGACGATGATCTTCTGGACCAGCGCCAGGCCGAGACCCGTGCCCCGCGCCTTGGTGGTGAAGAATGGCCGGAAAATGCGCTCGAGGACGGCCGGATTCACCCCCGGTCCGTTGTCCGACACGCTGACGCGCAACGTGCCGGGACCATCGTTCCCGCCTTCCACGGTGATTCGTGGCGGACCGCTCGTGCACGCCTCGAGCGCGTTCCGGCACAAGTTGCTGAACGCCTGCCGCAACAACACCTCGTCCCCCTCGACGGTGCCGAAGTGGCCCTTGACGATAACGTCCCCGCCGCGGGCAGTCGCTTCTGCGCGGATCTCTTCGGCCGCCTTTTCGGCGAGCACGCCGACATCGACCGGACTGAGCACCAGTTCCGCGGGCTTGGCAAAGTTCAGGAAATTGGTGACGACCTGACCGAGTTCCTCGGTCTCTTCTCGAATTCCTTGAACGTACGGTTTGAAGTCCTCGGGCAGCCGCTCCAGGTCGAGCAATCGGCTGTAGCCATGGATGGTGGCAAGGCCATTCCGGAATTCGTGGGCGATACCAGCCGTCAGCTCCCCGAGCCGCGCCAGGCTGTCTTTCAATCGCAGCTGATCTTCGAGATCCGCGACTTCACTGAGATCGGTGAACAGACAGATCGCGCCGTGCTCGTGACCACGGTCGTCGCGGATCGGTGAGACGGTGATGCCGAGATGGGATGCGCCCTCCCCGGGCCGATCCATCTTGACCGCCCGGCGGACGATCGGCCGCCGGGCGACGAGGCACTCGTGAAGGACGTCGGCGAGCTGAGCGGAGTTCGCAAGCACCTCGCGATAGTCGCGCATCAACTCGGAATTCTGAAGGCCGAGGAGCTGTTGTCCGGCGGGATTGAGCGTTCGAACGATCCCTTCCTGACTGACGACGAGGAGACCCGAGGTCAGGCTGGCGATGATTTCGCCGCTCAACCGCTCAGACGCTTCGGCGCGGGCTTGCATCGCGCGCTCCTGCGTCCGCATCTTCTGCAGCGCTTCCTCCATCGCTGCAGCCATGAACGCGGTCTCTGCGCCCCCTTCTCGCGCGGCGCGGGCGGTCGACCGCGCCGCGGCAAAGAACTTACTCACCGCGAAGGCAAGAATCCCCGCGAGCCCGGCGACGATGGCGGTCAGGAGAAGGAGGAGAGAACCAGCCTTGGTCATTGGAGAGTCAGTGCGATTGCTGAATGCCGACAGCGGTCATTCAACATTCAACATTCAACATTCAACATTTTCAGGTTTCAGTACAACCCCACATACCAACTCACGATTGCCTCGCCCGCCAGCGACGCGACCAGCGCACCTAACGCGAGGAACGTTCCATACGGCAGCGCGTATTTCATCCCGCCTTTCCGGATCGCGATGACGATCAGGCCGATCACAGAGCCGACCACCGACGATAGCACCAGCGTGACCAGGACGAGCTTCCAGCCGAGAAACGCGCCGATCATCGCGAGCATCTTCACGTCGCCGCCGCCCATGCCCTCGTGACCGGAATATCGGAAGTACGCCTCGCCAATCAGCCAGAGCACGCCGCCACCAACTAGCACGCCGATGACCGCGTCGACCAATCCGGGGGGCAGCACGGCGCTGGCAATCAGGCCGATCAAAATCCCAGGCAGCGTAATCACGTTTGGCAGGAGTTGGTGCTCCAGATCGATGGCAAAAAGTACGACCATCGCACACGCGAAGACCAGACGCGGCACCAGCAGAGCGGTCCATCCAAATACCAGGCCGTGGATCACGAACAGCGCCATCGTAATGATTTCGATGATCGGATAGCGGATTGAGATCCTCGTCCGACATCGTCGGCAGCGTCCGCCAAGCATCGCGTAGCTGACGACGGGGATGTTGTCGAACCAGCGCAGCCGGTAGCCACAGGATGGACACTGCGACGGCGGGGAATTGAGCGACTGTCCGCGGGGCAACCGGTGCACGCACACGTTCAGGAAGCTGCCGACTGCCAATCCGAGAACGGCAAGAATCACGATTGGCGAAGCGTCAGGATTCACTGCAGGCGCCGCGGCTCCGCCGGCATCGGAAAGAGTGGCGATTGCTCCGAGACGCGAACGCGCCCCGTGACCGGATCGATCAGGTACGGCGCCCCGAGCGGATCGACCGGCTCTCGGATCAGGATCTTGCGACGCAGCAGATCGTTCCACGAGTACGGCTCGCCGGCCGCCGGAGGAAAGCGGCGGATCACGGCTTCGAGCTGATCGATCTGATCGAGTGCCTGAAGCTGCAGCAGCGAACGTTCGGCGTTACGCCTCAGCCAGGGCTCCTCGGATTTCGCGACCTGCTGCCAGAGAAAACGCGCGGCGGCGCGATCGTTGCCGTACACCATCATCGACGCAGCAAGCGGCGCCAACCAGTTCGGCGCATTTGGCAGCGCGGCCGCCTTCTGAAACCATGTCGCCGCGGTCTTGTAGTCGCGCATCCGCCAGTAATAGACGAACCCGATATCGTAGTAGTACTGCCACTTCTGCGGCATCGCGGCAATCGCCTTCTGCAGCAGGGCAATCGACTGGTCGGGGCGGCCAGGGCCGCCCGGATACGCTTCGCTCAAAAAGATCGCACCGAATCGATAGGCGATGTTGAAGTACGGATCCAGCGTGGTCGTCAGGTCCAGAAGCGGAAACAGCAACTGATACTTCGTCTGCGCCTTCGGTCCGGAGAGTCGATCGCCACCGTAGTGTTGAATCGCGCGGATCCAGTAGACGTCGGCCGCGAGCGCATCGAACGACAACACGATCCGCTGAAGCGCGGCACCGGATCTGACATACAGCATTTCCTCGCGCTCGACATCATCGCGTGGATACCAGCGGTCGCGGAGGATCTGCGCCGAGATTGCGGCCAGGAAAGCGACGGCGGCCAGCACCACGAGCGCCACGTCGCGTCGACGCATCACTTGAAATCCCGGCGGGAAAAAATGAACGTCGACACGAGGAGCAGCCCGGTGACATAGGCCAGCCCATAAAGCGCGGTGGTTCCCAAATACCCGGCGCTGACGGGAAGGCCGTGGACGACTTGCGTCTTGACGTCGAAGGCTGAGAGGTCCGGAACGACGTGGTAGGCCGCGCGGGCGAGTTGCGCCGCTGCCTTGGAGCTGACAACCTTCTCGAAGTTCCTCAGGTCGGCGTTGAAATGCCCCGCGACATACAGACCGAACGTCATCACCGCGGCCAGAATCGGACTGGAAAATGTCGAGAAAAACAGCGCGATCGCCGTGATCACCATCAGCTCGACAAAGATGAGGAACACCGCCTTGAGCAGCGCCGGATCCAGACCGGGCGCGTCCCAACCGGCACGAATCGTCGGTGGCTCAGTCCAGACGAGATAGGCCAGAATCGCGTAGAGTGCAATCGCCATCACGGCGACGTTGACCGCCAACGTCAACACAAGACCTGCATATTTGCCGGTGACGAACTGCGCCCGGCTGACCGGCTTCGACAACAGCGCATAGATGCTGCGCCGTTCCACTTCCTTCGACACCAGGCCGATACCAATGAAGATCGAGATGAAGAGGCCGAAGACCGACATCGCCGCAAGGCCAAGATCCTTGATGATCTTCACGTCCTGACCCGCCGTGAGCTGGCCGATGAGATAGGACGATGCGATCAGGAGCACGGCGAACAGCATGAGGTTGTACGGCACGCGATCGCGCACCGATTCCCGGAACACGTTGACCGCGACGACCCTAACGGCCCGCATGCGACTCCTCGGCAAGGGGCGCACGCGCCCCGGCGCCGATCTCGGCGACGCGCTTCATGAAGAAGTCTTCCAGCGTGTCGCGCATCGGGTTGAGCGAGACGAGCGACGCCCCGGCGGCGGTCAGTTCCGCGAGCATGCGATCGGGTGATTGATCGAGTGGCAGCTCGATGGTGTATCGGCCTGGCGAGATTTCGGTCACGCGCCGGGCAGAAGATTTGAGCCGCGCGATCACTTCAGGCGAGAGGTCCGCCATGACCAGCTCCCAACCGTGCACCTGGAAAGCCAGGATGTCGCTGAGCGCTCCGGAAGCCGCCAGCCGGCCGCCGGCGACCACCGCCACGCGGCGGCAAAGCGCTTCCGCATCGGCGAGAATGTGAGAACTGAAAAACACCGTCCGACCCTGGTCGCGGAGTTCCAGAATCAACGAGCGGACGTCGCGGCGCCCCAAAGGGTCCAGACCCGACATCGGTTCGTCGAGAAAGATGACTTCGGGATCGTTGAGCAGGGCCTGCGCGATACCGACGCGCTGGATCATCCCTTTCGAAAATTTCCGGAGCTGAAGCCGTCGTTCGGCACCGATGCCGACGCGATCGAGCAATCCCTGCACGCGTTTGCGTCGATCGGCTCCGGCATAGCCGAACAGCTCGCCGAAATATCCGAGGAGTTCCTCCGCGGTGAGATAGTCATAGAACGACGGGTTCTCCGGAAGATATCCGATGCGGTGACGCGTGGCGATGTCGCCAACGGGGCGGCCGAGAATCTCGGCGCGGCCGGAGGTTGGAAAGATCAGCTGCATGAGCAGCTTCAGCGTGGTCGTCTTCCCGGCGCCGTTCGGCCCGAGAAAACCAAACACTTCGCCGGCCTCGATGTCGAGGGTGAGGCGATCCAGCGCGCGGTAGGTTCGCCGCCGCCAGAAGCCGATTGCGTAGTCTTTGGTGAGGTCCTCGATTCGAATCGCAGAAGGCATGGCCGCTAAACGGTCAGGCTACTTCGAACGCTTCAGCTCCAAATCAATCAAGGCATCGAGCGCCGAGGGATCGACGACGCCCGGCGGCAGCTTGCGATTGTCGAGCACAATAGTCGGTGTCGATTGCACGCCGATGGCGCCGCCAAGATTGGCGTCGGCCTTCACCTCCTTCAGCGCGTCCGCATAGACGGCGTTGAAGTCGGGGACACCTCCGATGTCGTGCGCAGCGACACGGACGCCCGACGGCGTGAGCTTCTCCTGGTTGTCGAACAGCCAGTCGGTCATCTTCTCGGCTTTGCCGTTCTGGCGCGCCAGAACCACGGCGGCGGCCGCCTCGCAGGCGGCGCTGTGGCCGCCATTTGGCGCGTACGGGTTGCACTCGCCTTCGAGCGGGAAGTGCTTGAGCACGAAACGGACACCCGAATTGGCGTACTTCGCGACCAGCGGTTTATAGGCTTCGTGCGCGGCACGGCAATGCGGGCACTGGAAGTCGCTGAAGATGGCAACCATCACCTTGGCGCCGTCCATCGGCATGGGGGAATCAATCTTCGGCTGCACATCCCACCACTTCGCGATATCGGCGCGCTGTTGATCGGTGAGCGTGGTCAGCGGCGGCGGAGCCTGGCGCGTCGATTCTGCCGGAAACGCGGCAATGACCGTCCCGGCCCCAACGATGAAGAGAAGGGTCAGCACGAGCGCGGTCGGACTGGACACGAGGGCGCGGACATCGCGCGGAATACGGCGCGGCAGGGTAGTCATGGGAAATGTCGTGGCTCCACCGGAAGTAATGAAAATCGCAATCACCGAGACGTAGGTCAGCGTGCAGAGCATGCACAATGTCTTCAGCTGCACGTACGACGCCCACCCGAGATACAGGATGAACGCCAGACCGACGGTAGAAATCGCGAAGACGTACGCGGGAACCGCGTCGCGCGCTGACGAACCCTCCCGGCCAGCCACGCCCACCAGCAGCAGCACGAGCGTGAAGAAGAACACGCCAAAAAGGGCGACCGGTACGCCGAGCAGGCTGCCGTACGGGCTGAGATACGCCTGCGTGCAGTTGACCGTGGCGTTCACGTCGCAAAAGCTCGAATAGCCAGGATCGGTGAGCAGGTGGTAATGCACGTAGCTCGAAGTGGAGGCCGCACCGAGTCCGAGCGCGGCAAAGGCCATCAGCAGCGTGCGACTGAGTCTTGTCATGCTCGAGATATTCAAGTTTACTTCATTTCCGTGCATTTACTTGAGTTCGGCGCCATGAGTCGGCGCTCCGCGTTCCGGCATATCGGGTGCGAACGTCTTATCGGCATCTTCATAGAGCACCCGATCCGTGTTGGTGGCAAAAAATCGGCTTCCGGAAAGGCCGGGCTTCACCGGATCGGCGGTCACCTGGTATGACTCGACCGGCGTGGCGCCATTGCACGTCAGTCCCGCGTCGGAAACCGCGGTTCCCGCCATCGTGAACTGGTAGCCACCCTTTATCAGCGGGTCGAATGCCAGATCGGGACTGAGAAACGCGTGCCCCGTCGTCGGCATCGCGACGCCAAGATTCACCAGCGTTGGAGCGAACCGCTGATTGCCACACAGTTGCGCGTACGCAAACTGCGCCTGATCGATCGCCTGGAGTGTTGCGATCGCGCTCGTCTCGCCCGCCCGTACGCGAGCGCCCCGGTAGGTCGCCATCGAGACCGATGCGAGCACGCCAATAATGGCCAGCACAATCAGCAACTCGACAAGCGTGAAGCCGTTCTGGGGGTGCCAGGGGTGCCAGGGGTGCCAGGAGTGCAAAGGGTGCCAGGAGTGCAAAGGGTGCCAAGGGTGCCCAGCGTGCCGTGAGTGCCAAGGGTGCCGGGGGTGCGAACGGTGCCGGGGGTGCCCAGAGTGCGTCGTGCGACTCCCAGCACCCGTGGCGTTCGTAGCATCGTTTGCACTCATTGGCACGCTTGCACCCCCGGCACCCCGCGCACTCCTGGCACTCCTGGCTCCT
>JBPYFA010000250.1:0-3615 GCA_051986585.1 Vicinamibacterales bacterium
ACATCGCCCGCTGTCATTCGTGAGGTGACGCCATTGAATTCGATTTGGTAGGAAACCGCGAGCGGTCCCTGAACTTTCGGCCACGTCCAGGCGAGCACGCCCCAAGGGCCCCCGACGTTGCCGCCAACCAGCGTCGAAATCGCGTGCCGCTGACGTTCGTCGGCGCGCTCGTCGACCAGGATGATCGCCTGTCCATTGCCCTCGTGGATGGCGCCGGGCCAGTTGGCATACACGGGGAAGTTGAGGCCGTCGAGCGAAACGTCGTCGAACGTGCCGCGTTCCACGTGCCACGTCCACCCGCCCTCGCATTTGCCGCGTGAAGGACGGGCGTTGAAGTTACAAGGACAGCCGAAGTCGCAATTACACGAGATGAGCACGCGGCCTTGCAGCTTCCACGAGGGCTTTTCGGCAGTCATCCGACGCTTCCTTTCAATGGTGCAGAGCGGTTCTGAGTTATTGGTTATGCGTTATTGGTTTTGAGAAAAGCAAAAATGATAGCTAAGAACGAACACCAAACTAAAAACGAACACCAAACTAAAAACGAACGCCAAACTAAAACCTGAAAACTACAACCGAAAACTAAAAACTAAAAACCGAGAACTGACACGCACAATCCATCGATTATCCAATGTCCCCCAATCTTACCCTCCTCGAGCACATCGTCCGGCGCGAGCGCGTGGCGCTGATTGCGACGCTTGCGCTTGTGTCGCTGGCGTGTTGGGCCTGGATCGTGCCGATGGCGCGGGACATGTACGGGTCGATGATGGGGCCGTCTGCGTGGATGATGACCAACCAGTGGGACGCATCGCACCTGTTTCTGCTGGTCGCGATGTGGATCGTCATGATGGCCGGCATGATGCTCCCGTCTGCCGCGCCGCTCCTGCTTCTCTACGGCGCTGCATCGCGACAACGATCAGGCGACAGCGGTGGACGTGGCCAGGTGTACGCGATGTCAGCGGGATATCTTCTGGTCTGGGTCGGTTTCAGCGTGTGCGCGGCGCTGCTGCAACGGATACTCACTCGCGCTCTTCTTTTGTCCTCCATGATGACGGCGACCACGCCGTGGCTTTCGGGTGGGCTGCTGATCGTGGCAGGTGTCTACCAGTTCACGCCACTCAAGCGCGCATGTCTGGCGATGTGCAGCGCGCCGCTCGATTTCCTGATGCGGCGGTGGCGCGACGGACGATCGGGCGCCTTCCGGCTGGGCGTGGAACATGGCCTCTTCTGTGTTGGGTGTTGCTGGGCCCTGATGCTCCTGCTGTTTGCTGGCGGTGTGATGAATCTGATCGTGATTGCAGCACTGGCCGCAGTCGTGCTCGTCGAAAAGCTGTTGCCGATTGGACCGCGAACGGTCCGGATCACCGGCGTGTTTTTGATCGTGCTCGCGGTGTGGGTACTCGCACACGGTCGACAGGGGTAGAGCGCGCGACGAGCCGGCTTGTCGCCATGTGGCGTAGCGAACGCACCGTTCAGTGCTGCCGCATCAGCGGCGACCGGTTTCGTCAACGGATTCGAGGCGAAACGATAGATCGCTGACCGCGACACCGAGCGTTCGCGTGTCGGAAGAAGATCCAACGGCTGCCGGACTGGCGAGATTCGATGCCCGGACGGCGAGCCGATTGAAACCGTGTCGCCACATTCCCGCAGGAACCGTCCATTCGTAGGTGCGCCAGCCGTTCTGCATCGGATGAGAGGGGAGCGTCTCGCCGTTGATCTTCAGCGCCAACTCCTGCGGCGGCGCTCCTTGGTAGGCGAACGGGCTGGCGCGGACGCGAACTGTGACCGTTCCTACCTTCGTCAGCGGCACCAGAACCTCTCCCTCCCGCGCGGATGTCCATCTGAAATCCACGCCGTCGCTGGAGCGTTCGGCGCCATGCCAGCCGGCTCCAAACGAGTTTTCCCCAGCCGATCCGAATGGGACGCGCTCATCGGGTCCAGACTCGAAGAGATCGCGTCCCGACCACCCGCACAAACTCGCACGTCGCGGATTGTTGAGATCGACCGATGCACGAGCGAGCACGATATCGGGCTGTTCGCCGAGGTCGAGAGCCGACCACGAGAAGTCGCCGCGATCGTTGACCTTGAGCTCGATGCGTTGCACCGTGGCTTCCCGCTCCAGCCGATCGGGCGTTGCGAGATTGTCCCCTTGCTCTGCGGCAGCGAGTTTGGATGAATCCGCCGCACCGAACATCGCTACCGCCATCGACGGCTGCTCGGGACCATGCGAGGCGGCCAGCAGTGGACGGCCTCCCGTTCCCAGGCGTTGCCCGGCATAGAGCACGACCACAGAGTCGAATGGCCGATAGTTGTCGATCCGCACCAGCAGCCGGCCGTCGCGAGCGATGCCGGTGATGTCTTGCCAGCCTGCATTGCCGATGTCCTGGCACGAGGTCACCCTCGCCAGACGAAACAGCGGAAACGGCGACATGTCGATTGGTGCCGGCGACGATGAAGACGACGAGTCCGATGCCGCGAGCTGAACGGGCTCGAACCTGAACCCGTTGGTTTCGAGCGCCTGGCGGCCATCGGCGAATGCATACGTCGTGAAACCGGTGCTGGCGCGCTGGCGGACGGTGTCAGGGTCGCGGGTGATGAGTTCGATCGTGCGGCTGCCGGCTGCGCGTTCCCCGGCGAGTTTATAGAGCACCAGCTGATCGATCGCGTAGCTCTCGGTCACGATCGCCGCACGTGGTTCGAGGCGGTGGAACAGTGCGTCGAAGTAGCGAATCTCGTAGGTGCGGCGGTGGTGATCGTTCGCGCGGTAATTGCGCGCGAGTTGCAGCGATGGCAGCAGGATCGCGAGCGCGACGACGGCCAGTCCTCCATGCCTCACGACGGCGTCGGCTTTGCCCGCCAGCCATCCGAGACCAGTACCGATGATGATCCAGGTGAGGACAAACGCTGGAATAAGAAACCCTTCAGCATCGGTCGCGCCGACATTCAGCGTCAGGAACAATATTCCGCCGGCGCCAAGCACCAGCAGGACACCAAGCCTGATTCGCCTCACCACCAGCGCGACAATCCCGGCAACGACGAGGACAAGGCCGAGGGGACTCAGTTCTGCAGCCGACAGATGCCACAGTTCCGGCACTCGCTCGACGATCAGTTGACGCGGAGAAAACGCGAAGATCTGGTTCGAGAACCGCGTTGCCCGCATCACGTCAAACAGTTCGCGCAGGTTGGAGGCGCGGGCCTCCAGATACGGCGATTTCTGAGCGGTGCGAAGCAGGATATAACCGTACTGACAAAGGCCGGCGAGCACGATCGCGCAAGCGGCCGCCGCCGTGCGAAGGCTGATCGCGCGGCGGTCGGTCACGAGCACGAATATGACGATCGCCGGAGCCAGGGTAGCCGCCGTCAAGTGGTTACCGAGGCTGAGCGCGAACATCGCGACCATCAGATACAAATCGCGTTCACGCCGGGTGCGCTGCCATCGTGCCGCGCACAAGACGAGCGCCGCGATTAGCGCGCCTGTGAGCGTGTAGACCTCGGCGCGAACCGCGAACGCCCACAGTGCCTGATCGAATGCCAGGGCGAGCGCAACGGCGGCCGCTATCGCCCGGCCGACATCCAGCCGACGAAGAACCACAAAGGCGAAACAGGCGGTGAGCGCGG
>JBPYFA010000251.1:0-6233 GCA_051986585.1 Vicinamibacterales bacterium
ATCGGAGATGAATCGCCGATCGACCCGCAGCTGGTGGGTAATGACGACGCTGTCGCTATTGGTCGCCAGCTACGCGATCGTGCTGTTCTTCGTGCCGCAGGCCCGTCCGCCATTTCTTCACGGGCGCACCGGATTGATGGCGCTCGCCGTCGCGCTCCACCTCGCTGGCGGCGGTATCGCGCTCGGTATTGGCGCATTTCAGCTGAACGCCGCACTCCGCTCCAGACGCATCCAGCTGCATCGGATCATGGGACGCACCTATGTGATCAGCGTTCTGATTGGTGGTCTGTCGGGTTTACGAATGGCGATCGCGTCTCAGGGCGGCATGGTCGCACACGTCGGATTCGGATTGTTGGCGTGTGCCTGGTTGTTCACCACCGTCCGCGGGTTCCTGTTGATCCGTGCCGGAAATGATATCGATCACCGCGCCTGGATGATTCGCAGTTATTCGCTGACCTTTGCCGCCGTAACCCTTCGCATCTACCTTCCGCTTTCGCTCGCAGCCGGGATGTCGTTCGACGTTGCATATCCGGCAATCGCGTGGCTCTGTTGGGTACCGAATATCATCGTCGCCGAGCGCCTGGTCGCGCGCATGCCCACTCACGCCGGAATGGCCATCTGATTGCAGTGGATCGACGCGAGGTGCCAATGGCGACATCACGCGACACGGCTACGAGTCAGTCCGACGACGATCTTCCACCCGGCGAACCGGTCGTAGGCAACGATGCGAACGCAGAGCCAGGCGCCGAACCACCGCTCGACGACGCGCCGGTAGCGACATTGACGGAACCTGGCGACACACCCGGGGGCTAGGCCTCTAAAAGGACAAGGGACCACTGTTCGTAAGTTACAGGAAATAGTCCCGAAACAGCGCTGTTGTATCCTCACTCAAATAGCTTCCAGCTCCCAGCTTCCGGCTTCCAGCTCCTGTCTGGAGAGAAACCGGAAGACTGACGTTCGAACGAAGTATTCGTCAGCTGAGAGCTGAGAGCTGGAAGCTGGAAGCTGACAGCCAGGAGGCAAACATGCGCGAACCTTTCACGATCGAACACGGTGTGAGCGGCCCCAAATCGTTCGTGCGCGGCGCCGGGATGCTCGTGCTCCTGATCGTCCTCGTGATCATCGCGTTCTCATCAACCTCGTGTGCCCGCACTGGACACGTCGGCGTCGTCAGCATCTTCGGCCGCGTGACCGGTCAGACTTTGCCGGAGGGCATGCACGTCGTCAATCCGGCGGCGACGATCACAGAGCTCAGCGTCAAGACGCAGGAGGACAAAGAACGGGCGTCGGTGCCGTCGAAGGAAGGGTTGATCATGGGCCTCGAGGCCTCGATCCTGTATCACCTCGATCCCAAACGCGCGGCGGAGGTGTATCAGCAAATCGGTCCGAACTATGCGGAGGTGCTGCTGCAGCCAACCTTCCGATCGGCGATTCGAGCGATCACGGCAGGCAACAGCGCAGCGTCCCTGTACTCCGACGCGCGCGAGACGATTGCGCGTCAGATACTGGATGACGTGTCGCGTCAGGTGGCGCCGCGAGGCGTAATCGTCGAGAACGTCCTGCTGCGCGACCTGCAGCTGCCCGACACGCTGAAACACGCGATCGAAGCGAAGCAGCAGGCGCAGCAGGAAGCGCAGCGGATGGAGTTCGTGCTGCAGCGCGAGAAACAGGAAGCGGAGCGCAAACGGGTCGAAGCGGCCGGCATCAAGGACTTCCAGGACATCGTGTCGCAAGGCATCAGCGAAAAGCTCCTCGAATGGAAAGGCATCGAGGCGACAATGGAGCTGGTCAAGAGCCAGAACTCCAAAGTCATCGTCGTCGGTAATTCGAAAAATGGCTTGCCGCTGATCTACTCCGGAGAGAAGTAAGGCCGAGGAGCACACATCATCGAGTCGGGGACACGATTCACGGCACGCATGAGCATCCGGCGCGCATTACGCGCGTCGGTGCTGGTGGCCGTGTCGCTCGGGTATTTGGCGTATGTCTTCGATGTCTTTCACCACACATTCTGGACGGCGGGCCTTGGCGACTGGATCGATCCGTACTTCATCAACTACCTGCTCGAACACTGGTATCACGCCGTGGCGAGCTTCAGCGACCCGTGGTCTCCTCCGTTTTTCTATCCTGCGCAAAAGGTCCTCGGCTACTCGCATAGCCTGATTCTGTACGCTCCGTTCTACATCGCAGTCCGTCTGTTCCTTCATCCTTTCCAGGCCTACTCGCTCAGCCTGCTGATCATGATCGAGACCGGCATCATCTGCCTGTACGTGATCTTCCGTCGGTACATGCGCCTGTCGTTCGTCGAATCGCTGCTGTTGGCGACGTTCTTCTTCACCTCGCAGAACGTGATCAATGGGACGATCGGTGTCTGGTCGCAGCGTGCGTCGGTGTTCCTCGTTCCCCCAATCCTCTTGCTCGGGCTGATCTCTTATCATCGTCGCCCTGGGCGGAGCCGGCTCGTGCTCGCCGGGCTTTCAGGTTTTCTCGGGGCACTCCTGTTTCCGCACGATTTCTACAGCGGATTCTTCACATTCCTCTTTGCCGCCCTTTTTGTCGCTGCGTGGGCCCTCGTAGATGGCCAGCTGTCGGCGATCCGTCCCACGATTCTGTGGCGGGCGCAGCCGCTGGCGGAAAAGCTGGCGCTGGTTGCGACGCTGCTCGGTGCTGGATGGAGTACATATCTGTGGGTTTCCGGCGGCGTGCGAATGCGACTGCTCGGTTTCAGGATTGCCTCCCAGGACTGGCGCCGCCCTGCCGTCGTCACGTTGCTGTGCGTCCTCGTTTATGGCTGGCTCCGCGGCGCGGAGCGTCTCGCCGCGGACCTGAAAGCCGTTGCGAGCAAGGCGCGTACGATTGCAGCACCATGGCTCCAATCCCTCGTCATCGGTGGATTGATCGGCTCTGCGGTGTTTCTCTGGATATACCTGCCGGCCTATCGCGAGCATCCCAGATTTCCCGAGCACGACCTGCTCAGTCAGATTCGGGTTCGTAGCTGGCATCGATGGGACAGTCCACTCACCGATCTCAGCGCCTACGATACGGTGCGGTCGTTCACGCTCGTCGCGATTGCGGCGATCTTCGCGTGTCTGCCGGGGCTGAGGATCGATCGCCAGACGCGATGGTATGTGTTGTGGGCGTTCCTGGCGTCGGCGCTGGTGTTTGTGATGCCGCTTCGAATCGGCGGATTTGCGATCTGGCTCTCGTTTCTGCGACACGTCCCGGGCTTCAGTGTGATTCGGGACCCGACGCGGGTCATCTTCCAGTACGAGCTCGCGTTCATCATCGCAGCGGCGCTGTTGCTGACTCGTCTTCGGTCCCGACCGATCTATCGCATGTCCGCGTGTCTGCTGCTGCTGTTCTTCATGATTACGGACCATCGTGCCGACGTCCTCGGATACGACCGACCCGTGAGCGTCTTTCATCGCTGGGTCGAATCGCCAATCGCTATCGACCCAGGATGCCACTCGTTCTTCATGAAAGCGGCGTCGGACGAGTACATGAAGCGTTCGGAAAATGTCTGGGCGCTCTACGGCGGCGATGCAATGTTCATCGCGCTTCGCCACGGAATTCCGACCCTGAATGGCTACAGCGCATGGGGCCCCGATGGATGGGACCTGATGAACCCGCCTGAACCCGACTATCGCGACAGGGTCCGGGGCTGGATTGCCCTGAACGGTCTCACCGGTGTCTGCGAGCTCGATATCGACGCCCGCTCAATGCGACCGGCGACCCTTCATTGACTTGAGGCTGGAAGCTATCTCATGAGCCCGCTGCCGGTTCTAAGACGCGAGCGAGCGTCGCGAGCGAGCCACGTGAACGGAGCGCGCCGGCGAAGCGGCGCGCGAGAGAGCGTGTGGGGGAGCCCGAGGGGCGAAGCCCCTCGGTTAAGGCAGATGTAACGCGTTGCAGAGCAGGGGCGTATTCGTATCTAATTCGGCGGTCCGGCTGCTTTCGCCTCCCGGACGACCGTCTCGCCGAAGCGTGGTGTCCATGGCGAGGCGAAGGCGGACCGCCATTCTTTTCGAGCACGTTTCGCGTTGATTTTTTAGGAGGATTCGCGTGCGGTACCTCAGTCGTTTTGCAATCGCGGTATTGACCGCGACGCTGGTCTTTTCGCTTGCCGATCGCTCCGGCCTCTCGGCTCAGCAGCCGGCGCCGCCTCAAGGCGGGCCGCCACCTCAAGGCGGACCGCCGCAGGGCGCCCCGGGCGGGCCGGGCGGACGCGGTGGGTTTCAGCTCCGCAACGTGCAGGTCCTGAAGGACGTCCCTCAAGACCAGTGGCAGCTCGTCATGCAGTACATCGCGGCCTCGCTTGGCGTGCAGTGCAACTACTGCCACGTCATGGGGGATAACGCGAGTGACGACAAGCAGACGAAGCAGACCGCGCGCAAGATGATGCAGATGGTGGCGGACCTGAACAAGCAGTTCTTTGCCGGGAAGCCGACCGTCAGCTGCGCATCCTGCCATAACGGCCATCCGAAGCCCTCGAAGATGACGCCGCTCGCCGTCAACATGACGCCCGACGAGGCCGCGGCGGCCGCCGCGGCGCGCGGACGACGAGGGGGCGGGCCGGGAGGCCCCGGTGGCGCTGGACCTGGTGGCGCACCCGGCGGCGCACCTGGGGGGCCGCCCCCAGCGGCCGGACCTGGCGGTGCGCCAGGTGCCGCGGGTGCTCCGGGACGGGGACCGGCAGGTCCACCGCCTCCTCCCCCGGTCACCGAAACCGTCGATGAAGTCGTGTCGAAGTATGTCCAGGCGCTCGGCGGTCAGCAGGCATTGCAGAATGCGAAGACGCGCGTGATGACCGGCATGGTGACGAATCGCGATCTGACCACGGCGAACGTGACGGTCACCGAAAAGAACACCGGCGAAGCGCGAATCGAGATCGCGACGCAGCCCAACCCGACGATCCGGGCGACCAACGGAACTGCTGCCTGGCAGATTGGTGGCGGCGGCGGTGGCGGCTTCGGCGGTGGGAACAATCCTCGCGATATCACCGGCTTCCAGGTGCAGCAAGGTTTCCGCCTGGCCGACTTCTCATTGCCGTTGAATCTGAAGCAGCGCTATCAGAACCTGACCGTGAAGCCCGCCTACGAGACGATCGATGGCAAGCAGGCCGTCGTGCTCACCGGCAGCCCGTATCCAAACGTCACCGAGGAACTCGCCTTCGATCGCGAGTCCGGTTTGCTGGTGCGCCGCACCATCAACTCAGGGTCGACGGGTGGTTTCGGCATCCTCGCCCTTGGCGAGCAGATCGATTACAGCGATTATCGCGATGTCAACGGCGTGAAGGAGCCATTTACCGTGAAGCACTCGACGTGGAACGCCGTCACGACCGAGAAATTCACCGACGTAAAGATCAACGCGCCGGTGAACGATTCCATCTTCGCAAAGCCCGCCGCGCAGCAGTAGGAACGGAGAAGGGAGGAACGATTGGTTCGTTCCTCCCTCTCTTCAATCGTCAATCGTCAATCTCAATCCCCAATCATCAATCCAATCGCCAATCGACAATCCCAATCCTCAATCGTCAATCAGAAAATCGGCAATCGACAATCACCAATCTGCAATCGTTATTGCTGTCTTCCACGTCCCCGCTCCCTGCCCCGCAATCCCATTGAAGCTCCAGGTGCTGTCAACGGCGGAGAAGGTCATGTCCTTAGTGCGGGCGATGACCGTTTGCTCGTCCTGTTGCACGATCGGCAGCGACATCGATCCGAGAACGATTCGATCCTTGTAGCGCAGGATCTCGATGTCCGCTGAAGTAAAGAGCGGCGTTCCGTACCATTGAACGGTATCAACGTGCGCCGTGTAGCGGACGGGCGGCTCGTCTGGTGCCGGAGCAGGAGTTGGCGCCGGCGTCGGAGTCGGCCCGGGCGTCGGAGTCGGCGCCGGGCTTGGACTCGGGCTGGGAGCCGGAGCAGGCGCTGGAGCCGGCGTCGGAGTCGGTACTGGAGCCGGCGGTGTCGGCGTCGGCGCCGGAGTCGGGGAGACGACGTCACTCTGGCTAGCTGCGGTCGTCGTCGGCGCAGTCGGACTGCTGCCACACGCGACCGTAAAGAGCAGCAGTGCGAGCGCGAGTAAGGTCTTCCCATACAGTAATTTACGCACGTTGCACCTCGCCGTTGGTGAGTGCATCGTGCGTGCCGATTCCAGCTCAACCTCGGAAATTACGGCTGTGCCATAACTTAGTGGCTGAGCTTTTATCTGACGCGACCGAAGCTGAAGAATTGATC
>JBPYFA010000252.1:0-5597 GCA_051986585.1 Vicinamibacterales bacterium
GTCAAGACCAGCATCTTATCCTTGACCTCCCAGGTTCCCGAGCCGTCCAGCGTGAAGCGGTTGAGCGCATCCGGTAGGGCGAGATCCGGTTGGCTTGAAAACGGCTTCTGAGCGTGGAGGGCAATACCAAAAACAAGAGTCGCTGCAAGCGGAAGAAAGAAGAGTCGCATGACGCGTCCATTAGATACCGACAGGGCGGGCCCGTAAAGCCTTGGCGCGTTGTCATGCATGTCACGCTGAAACGAGCCCACGGCTTTGCGCCAGCTCGTGCCGAATGCCGATCTAGTCCCGCATTAAATGCCGATCGTATCCGGCGCGCACCAGTTCCTCGTACGCATCCCACACCTCGCTGGGGATGTCCTGGTGGATCTGAAATCCTTTCGCCGGATACTCGCGGATTCGCTGCAGGTCTCCCACCATGATGCTGATCACATCGTCCTCGGACAGGTCACCGTTGGAGTACCGCGCCAGGTAGTCGTCCATCGACAGCTGCGGCGAGGTCACACGCACCGACTTCCCTGGCCAGACTTTGTCGAAGGTCGCAAACGTGCGGCGTTCCATGTACGGCTTCTGGACGAGAATGAACGAGGACGGATCGTAGCCGTGCGATCCCAGCAGATCTCTGGTGAAACGCACGTTCTCGCCGGTGTTGGTCGAACGGTTCTCGATCAGGATCCGATCCTGGGGAACCCCCATCTCGATCGCGATGGCGGCAAATCGGTTCGCCTCCGGATCCGACCAGAAGCGGCGGGTAATCGCGCCGAGACCGCCAGAGAACACGAGCAGCGGTGCCCAGCCCTCGAGAAACAGCTGGCCGCCGCGCTCGGCGACGATTGTGTCGTGACTGCAGAGCACGACAATGACATCGGATTTCGCGAGATCGTGGTTCAGCTTGTGGTATCGCCAAACGCGTTCCACGAAGGGACGCACACGGTCGTCCATCTGTTGATTGCTCCCCGGTTTTCTTGACACGCTGCGCGGCAGCGGGCCAGAATCCAAACGTCTTCAATTACCAATCTTTATGACAGGTCATACCATGCGAACGACGATTTCGACGACGCTGATTTTCGCGGTCGCGGCACTCGCCGCGCTGCCCGCAGGCGCGCAGCAGAGCCCGAGCCCTCAGGGAACCCAACCGCAGGCTGCCGGCGCGGCCCAGTCGACGGCAAAGCCGAGCCCGAAGGACACGGAAGTGTGGGAACCGGTCCCGCCGATCGTGACACCTGGCACGACCAACAGTGCTCCGCCGTCTGATGCCATCATCTTGTTCGACGGCACCAATCTCGATCAATGGGTGTCGGCAAAGGACAAATCACCGGCGGGATGGAAGGTCGCCGACGGCGTCATGACGGTGGTGAAGCCAGCCGGCAACATCGAGACCAAGCGCAGTTTCAAAAACTATCAGCTGCACCTCGAATGGCGGATTCCGACCGACATCACCGGATCCGATCAGGCGCGAGGCAACAGCGGCCTGTTCCTCGCGTCGACCGGCGCAGGGGACGCGGGCTACGAACTGCAGATTCTCGATTCGTACGACAACAAAACCTATGTCAACGGTCAGGCCGCGAGCATCTACAAGCAGGGTATCCCCCTCGCCAATGCGATGCGCAAGCCCGGAGAGTGGCAGACCTACGACGTGGTGTGGACCGCGCCCACCTTCAACGCTGACGGCTCAGTCAAGACGCCGGCCTACGTCACCGCGTTTCACAACGGGGTGCTCGTCCAGAATCACTTCGAGCTGAAGGGAGAGACGCTCTATATCGGCAAGCCGGAATACAAGAAGTACGATACCGCGCCGATCAAGCTGCAGGCGCACGGCGATCCGAGCCCGCCAATCAGCTTCCGTAACATCTGGGTCAGAGAACTCAAATAGCTATCGCTGTAAATGCTGAAGTGTGAATGTTGAATGCTGAATTGGGACGCTCAGCGTCATTCAACATTCAGCATTCAACACTCAGCACTTACCCGATCAACATTCACTCTCCACTCACCAACACCACCTCCACTCCCCCGTGGCCGTGGTCGTGGACGACGATGTGAATCGGTGTAAATGCTGAAGTGTGAATGCTGAATTGGGACGCTCAGCGTCATCCAACATTCAGCATTCAACCCTCAGCATTTACCCGATCAACATTCACTCTCCACTCACCAAGACCACCTCCACTCCACCGTGGCCGTGGTCGTGGACGACGATGTGAAAGTGTTCATCGACGGCGGAGGCGGCGCTCCGTAATCCTTTCAATGAGTCTTCGGTGACCGTGTCGCCGACCTTCAGCCCTGATCGTTTCAGCACCTCGCTCGCCGCTTCGTTCGACACGCGTTCCGTCCTGAACGCGACCAGATGTAACGGCCCCTGCCGATTCTCGACATTGGTGCCGTCCTTCATGGTCACCGCATGGTTGACCGTGAGTCCGGCCGCGGCTTCGCGTTCGGCTCGAATGTGCTCCATCTGTTCTTTCAGTTCGACCATCTTCTTCTTGTACTCGTCGAGCTGACTCGGCGTCGCGTTCGGATCCTGTATCGCGCGCTGCAACTCCGCGATCTGCCGCTCGACCCGCTGCGCGGGCGACAGTTCTCCGTTCTGCTCTATCCTTTCCACCGTGTATGCGATTCCCTTGAACTCGGCGTTGGCTGCGGCTCGCTCGGAGTTGGCGGCAGCGAGATTGAACCGAAGCGTGGCCTGGGTCGACGCCGATCGGAGGGCGGCGGGCGAATAGTGCCAGTTCAGCACTGCTTCGAGTGCGACCTTTCTCAACTCGTCCGGCCCGGATAGCACGCGCGCGTCCGATACCTCTCCGTGATCGTCCACTGCAAGATCGAGCAGGACGTCGCCTTCGACTTTCTGATCGATCGCACGCCGCGGATACTCCGGCACCTGGCCGTGTAGCAGGTTGCCTCCCCCCTTGACGATCTCCACCGGCTTGTTTCCGGCCGGGCCTGCTTGGCCTTGTGCCGCGAGCGGGAACGATTTGGCCGCCAATGTCGCAGCCAGCGCCAGCGCGCCGGCGCTGACCCCGAGCGAAGCTATCAATCGACGTGTGGTCATGGTGCTCTCCTGCAGGATTTGCGCGACGCGTTTCTTCAGCAGACTTCGCCGGAAGAACGCGGGCGCGGGAGTAAGGAACCCGGGGGACTTGGCAATCGCTACCGCGAGCAGCGCCTCGACATATCGCTCGCGCGACTCGAGCAGCCGAACGACCTGCTGATCGACGACCTGCTCGCGGGTCAGCTGAATGCGGCCGATCAGCCACCACATCGGCGGGTGAAACCAGAACACGCTGCGTATGCCCTCTTCGACCACCTGAAACACCCAATCGCGGCGACGCACGTGCAGCAGTTCGTGGCACGCGATGGCGTGCTGGACCGATGGCTCGAGCCTGACGATGCCCGGCGGGAAAACGATCGCCGGCCGTCGAAGCCCGAACGTAATCGGACCGGCGATTCGTTCCGACACGTACATGTCGGCAATGGTGGCGATTCGCTGCTGGGCCCTGACGATCGGCTCCGGCACCGGATCGAGCGTCATCGCTTCGCGTCTGATTGTTGCGAGCACCCAGGCGCCAATCGCGAGCCATGCCGCGCGCAAGGCAATGCCCACGGAAATCGCGATCCAGACGAGGCGCTCGAGCGATGGCTGGGCGGCAGCGGGCGGTGCGACCGAGGGGACGGTGGGGCTGATCGCGACCGCAGCGATCGACACGGCTTCTGTAACGGGCGCCGGCGCGACGATCGCGCGGTGCCACGGTTGACACAACGGCAGCAGCAGGCAGACGACCAGCAGCGTCCGCCAGTAGATCAGCGCGGCGCGCGGGCGGTCGATCCGAAACAGGTGCGCGAGCCCTGCGCCGGCGAGGATGAGCAGAGCGGCCTGAACTCCGTAGGCACCCAGATTGCGCAACCACATGGCGGCCGTCATCGCTTCTTTCCTTTCCCCATCATCCGGGTGATGTCGCGCAGATCCTCCGGCGACAAGTGATCGTCTTCGAGCAGGTGAACGACGAGGGGCTGGCCGGCGCCATTGAAGACGCGGGTGACGAAGTCACGGACCATCTGACTGATGACTTCGTGCTTCGGCCGTAAGGGCGTGTAGACGTGAGCCCGGTCCTGCAGCGTCGCGCGCAGGTAGCCCTTCTGCTCGAGCGTCTTCATATTGGTGAGCACCGTCGTGTAGGCGACCGTGCGCGTCTTGCGCAGTTCCTCGTAGACGTCGCGGACGGTGACTGGCTCGTCGTGACGCCAGACAATCTTCATCAGTTCGAGTTCGTGGGCGGTGAGCGTGGGCGACTTCGGCCTCATGTCTACTAGTTATCTAGTACTACTTAGCCGTTGTCAATGGAAAAGATCGGGTTCTACGAGGTTCTACGAGGTTCTGCAAGGTTCCACAGGGTTCGGTTTTTCGGTTCTATAGGGCTCCGTTCTTGGATTCCACTCGGTTCTACTGGTTTCTTCCGGCCTCTGAACTTGAGAACCGAACCGTGTAGAACCCCGCAGAACCCAAGAACCGAACCCGGTAGAACCCCGCAGAACCTTGTAGAACCCCGTAGAACCTAGATCTTCGTTACCCAGCCTTCTCGATGTGAATCAGGTAGGCCTCCACCATGATCAGGTTTCGCTCGCCTGACTGGCGGATGATGCTGAGGAGGTTGTCCATCTTGACGACTTCCTCGAGCTGCTCGTCGATGAACCACTGCAGGAAGTTGCTGGCGAGATAATCGGTTTGCTTGACCGCCAGATCCATCAGGCCGGTGATCTGCCGTGTCACGTCCTGCTCCCACTTCAGCGCCGCCTCCACCGCCGCTTCGGCGGACGGAAAACTGGGAACGGGCGCCGGAATCGACGGAATCTCGAGGTGGCCTTTCGTGTCGAGAACGTACTTCACGAACTTCATCGCGTGCTGTTTTTCTTCCTCGGCCTGCTCGAAAAACAGTTTCGCCAGCAGCTTCAACTGACGCTGCTGGAAATGGCCGGCGATGCTCAGATACTGCAGGCTGGCGCCGAACTCATGACCGATCTGCTGGTTGAAGGCGTTCGTCAGTTCGGAACTAATCAACAATCGTCGCTCTCCTTATGGTCGAAGTACGCAGACGAACGATTCCCGCATCGGGCACTCGGATCCGGACGGGAGTCACACTCGACTGCGCCAGCTCGCACTTGAACGGAAAGGTCAGGTTAGCAGAGTTTCTCGGCCGATGCCCACTTTTGACGCTGGTTCGCGTCGCGTTGGCGCTCATCTTCCTCGACGCTACGCAATAGGAGACCGCTTCACGGCCGCGGATGAACACGGCCGATCGGCTCTTGGACGAACACAGGCCAGCAGGAATCTCAACCGGCGATCGCGCTCGTCTGTCGCCGTAAGGTAGGCACGTTCCCGTAGGTGATCATTCGCCACAGCCACTCGAGAGGACCGAAGCGGAATCGAGCGAGCCATGCGCGGCTGATCGCGGCTTCACAGGCGAATAGCAACATGGCCGCGACGACGTACAGATATGGCCGCAACTTCAGATGGGCGCCGTAGCCCGAGGCCAGCGCGTCGAGGACGACGATCTGGAGCATGTAGTTGGTCAACGCCATGCGGCCGGCGTATCCGAACAGCGCCA
>JBPYFA010000253.1:0-15273 GCA_051986585.1 Vicinamibacterales bacterium
ACATCCTGACCCAGCGTCCCCAGCCACGCTCGCATTGCGGATCTCCTTTGAATCTGGATGTTAGACGGAGGACAGGTCCCGTCCGTTTGGGCGCTGGATGTTTTTCTGCTGTTGCGTTTGACCCGTCAGGGACGGACCAGTATCATCCCGCCGTCTGTCGGTGCACTGCTGACTTTCTCCGGAAGGGGTCTCGATGACGCTCGCATTCACTCGTTGGAGCCGCATGAGCGGTCTGCTCATCGCCGTGGCGATCCTGGCCACCAATCATTTCGTCACCGCCGCCAACAAGCGCATCGTCCTGATCGCCGGCCGGGCCAGTCACGGCCCCGGTGAACATGAGTTTCGTGCGGGATCGATGCTGCTGCAGAAGGCGCTCAGCGGCGTCAATGGACTGACCGTCGACGTCTACACGAATGGATGGCCCAGCAAGACCGTGGACGGGACGACGGTTGACGACAGTGCGGCGCTCGACGGCGCGGATGCCGTCCTCATCTACGCCGACGGCGGCGCCGGACACCCGGCCATCCAGCGCGATCGCATGAAGGTGATCGACGCGCTCGCGGCAAAAGGTGTCGGGCTTGGCTTTGCGCACTACGCCGTCGAAGTCCCGGCCGGTGCACCAGGCGAGGCGATGCAGCGCTGGAACGCCGGGTATTACGAGACGAATTTCTCCGTCAACCCGATGTGGTCGCCGACGTTCGACTCGCTCCCGAACCATCCGGTCACGCGAGGCGTCAAGCCGTTCAGCAACCACGACGAGTGGTACTTCAACATGCGATGGACACCCGACGCGTCAGCGATGAAGCGGGTGACGCCAATCCTCACGTCGAAGCCGAGCGATGAGGTGCGGAAGGGACCGTACGTGTCTCCGAAGGGCCCTTACCCCCATATCATTGCGGACAGCGGAAAAGTTGAAACGATGATGTGGGCGTACGAACGCGCCGATGGCGGCCGGAGCTTCGGCTTCACCGGCGGCCACACGCACACCCACTGGGGCGACGTGAATCAGCGCAAGGTGGTCCTGAACGCGCTGCTCTGGATCGCGAAGATTGAGGTTCCGCCGAACGGCGTCGAGGACTCCATCACGCCGGCCGACTTGACCATGAACCTCGATCAGAAGCGGCCCCGCCAGTAATCACCTGGTCTACTGGAAGAACGCGCGGACCGTTTCAATCGATCCGTCCGGCCGATATTTCAATTCGGTCACCTTGATGTTCCGCAGGTGCGTCTGTCCGCCCGACAACTGCGCGTCGTGGTAGAAGAGGTACCACTTGCCCTTGAATTCGACAATCGAGTGGTGATTCGTCCAGCCGAGCACCGGCTCCAGCACTTTTCCCTTCACCGTGAATGGCCCGTATGGCGACTTCCCGGTCGCGTACATGATGAAATGCGTATCACCGGTCGAGTAGGAGAAGTAGTAGGTGCCGTTGTACTTGTGCATCCACGATGCTTCGAAGAAGCGGCGGCCGTTATCGCCTGACAGCAGCGGCTTGCCGTTCTCGTCGAGCAGCACGACATCCTTGGGAGGCTCCGAGAAGCTGGTCATGTCGTCGCCCAGCCGCGCGATCTTCGCCGACAACGCCGGTTGATCTTTCGCCGGCTGTCCATCGTCGGTTGTATAGCTGCCGGTCTTCCAGCGTTGCAGCTGCCCGCCCCAGATGCCGCCGAAGTACATGTAGTACTTGCCGTCTGTGTCTTTGAAGACGGCCGGGTCGATGCTGAAGCTTCCCTTGATCGGTTCAGGGCGCGCGGAGAACGGACCGGCGGGGTTGTCGGCAACCGCGGCGCCGATCCGAAACACGTCCTTCTTGTCTTTCACGGGGAAGTACAGATAGTACTTGCCGCCCTTCTCCGCAGCGTCAGGCGCCCACATCTGTCGGCCGGCCCAGGGCACGTCCTTGATGTCGAGCACCACGCCATGATCGGTCACTTTGCCGCCGATGTCGTCCATCGAGAACACGTGATAGTCGCGCATCGCGAAGTGACTGCCGAGATCGTCGGCCGGAATGCCGGCGTCGATATCGTGAGACGGATAGATGAAGATCTTCCCGTTGAAGACATGCGCGGACGGGTCGGCGGTGTACAGATCGGTGATGAGCGGCTGGTTCAGGAACTTGGCCGGATCCAGCTTTGCCGTTGTGCCGCGCTGAGCCGCCGACAACAGCGCCGCCACCGCCACACAAGCACCGCTGATGATTCCTGGTCGATACATGGCGCGAGCACTCCATTCAAAGCCGCGGAACACTGATCAAGCTTAGCCGCGGAAGAACATGGAACAACAGAGATCAAGGGAAGCCCCAGTATCGCCTGCCAGTGCATCATAACGGCAGGCAGCGGATGCCGTGATCGCGAATTCGGATGTCCGTTTTTATCAGTGTTTATCCGCGGCTTTCCAGTCTGCGTTCATTTGCGGCTAGCTGGCGCTGGTCGCCATGCGCATACGCTCGGCCTGCAGCTCGTGCAGCAACCGCATGATGTTGTAAGCCGTCAGCTCCACCAGTACCTCGGTCACCTTCGCGTGAAGCTCGTCGTTCAAGTCCGGCTCGACGTTCTTCATCGCCGCGACGAGCCGTTGTTCCTGTCCTGCCAGTTCCTGCTTCGTCACCATTCCGTCGGCGAGCGCGTCGGTGAACGTTTGCAATTGCGAAACGCGCTCCTGGATAGCAGGATGTTCTGCTTTGTCATCAAACCAGCTTGTTCGTGCCACGCTACCTCTTTTCTTACTGTGCGCTGGGGCCCAGCGCCGGCTAATCGCCACGCTTTCCGCTTGACTTATCCTTCCGGTCTCGGTTGTGATTCGCGATTTCCGTCAATCAGCAATCCGCAATCGACAATCCGCAATCCGCAATCCGCAATCCGCAATCCGCAATTTGAGCATTCAACATTCAGCATTCAACATTCATCATTTACAGTTCTCTGACCAACTGCTTCAACGCCGTCAGTCGCTCCTGCAGCGCCGCACGGCCGCCCTGCCCGTCCGTCTTCTTGAGTATTGCTGGCGGCAGGAACTGCCGATCCGTGCATTCGAGAATCGCGGCGGTCTCCTGGAGCTCGCGTTCGAGCCCTTGCGTCGACGGCATGAACTCCGCGACGACCCCGGCAAGCGCTTCGCGGGTCACGTGGTCGGCGCCGGCGAGAATCGATGCGCGCCATGCGCGTCCGACCATCCCTTCGATGTCGGCGCCAGACAGATGTCCGAGCTGTGGAATCGGAGGGACGTCGTCGAGCGCGAGATTCGATCCCAGCTTCTTGGCGAGAATCACGAACATCTGACGAACTTCGGCCTCGTCGGTCGGATAAAAGAGAGGGATGTGCACTTCAGCGCGTCCCTGTCGCTTGAGATCGATTGGCAGCAGGTCAGGCCGTGCCGTGAGCAGCATCCACATGATCCGGCCCCGATACTTGCTGTCTCCCATCTGCGCGGCAATCATTGCGAACACGCGGCTCGACGTGCCGGAATCGCCGTCTGATTCACGGCTGCCGAGCGCCGCATCGGCTTCGTCGACGACGACCACCACCGGTCCCATCGCGCGGAGCACCGACAGCACCCGCTCCAGATTCCCCTCTGTCTCGCCCACGTATTTCGATCGGAAATTCTTCAGTATCACGCACGGGACGCCGATCTCGCCACTGACGCACTGCGCCAGAAAGGATTTCCCCGTACCCACCGGTCCGCAGAGCAGGTATCCCATCGGCAGGCTGTCGAGCGCACCGCGCTTCAAGAGCGCCGCATCCTCGCGCAGCCTCGCCTTCGCCGCTTCGTGACCGACGACGGTGTCGAGCGTCCATCTCGGCTCGATGAACTCGAGCAGACCGTGGCACTGCCTCTCGAGCAGCCGCTTCTTGAGTGAGCGAAACGCCGACGCGTCGAGCCGCTTCCCGCTCTCACGAGCGGACTGGATCAGAACGTTGAGATCGGTTTGGGCAATTCCCGCCGTCAGCTTGGCAAGGGCGGCGGCATCGAAATCCGAGAAATCGTTGATCGCATGTTCCGCGGTCGAGGCCTTGATAAAGGCTTCGCGCGAGGGTTCATCGGGAAGCGGAACCTCAATGGTCGCGACGTGCGGATTGCCGGTCAGCCGGTCGCTCAGATCGGCGAGCTTCTCGTCGATCATCACAAACGCCATGTTCAGGCGCTTGACGTGCGGGCTCATCGCCCAGTTCAGCATGGTAACCAGCTGCGACGACGCCTGCATGTTGAGCCGCCCGGGCTCGCCGTTGGGAAACACATACGAGGCCTGATCCATGATCAGGGCAAGGCTCTGGCGATCGTCTTCTGCCGCCATGATGTTCGTGCGCACGAAGCGGTCGAGGAGCGCAAACGTCGCGGCAGGATCTTTCGGCAGCGCGGTGAGGTCGCCGAGCTTGCGATTGGCCAGCGTGACCATCTCCTTGAGACGATGTTCGTCGCGCCCGGCGAATGCACGCAATCCGCGCCCGAGATCGTAATGGAGAACCAGCGACCATCGGCCGAACAGCTGCTCGGCCAGAAACTCCGCCAGTACACCGTATCGGATCGCGTCGTCGCCGCCGATGCGGAACAGATCGTAGGTGTTGCCGCAGAGGACGAACGCTGCCGTGGTCCCGGAAAAATAGAGATCGGCGAGCTGCGATGCCCACGCCGGAAACCACGGCGGCAGATCGGTCGGACGACGAGGCTGGATGTCGACCGTCATTGCTTGAGCACTCCGCGCAGGTCGGCTTCAAGAATTGGCGGCGGCTCTTCCAGCTGTTCGCCCAGACCGGTCAGGTGCTGCAGCTCGCTGACCGCCTTCTCCGTCTGACGCATGCTTTCCGCCGCCGAGTCGACCTGACTGCTCAGGAAATCCGGATCCTGTCGATTCACCGCCATCTCGGCGAGCGCCTGAATCTTGCCTTCGATCCGATCGAGTTCGACCGAAACGAACTCCGCGTTCTTCTTGGCGCGGCCGAAATTATCCAGCCGCAGTTCGCCCATGGCGATGCTGTCCTGAAGCGATCGCACCACCCGATCGTCGCCCGCGGTCTGCGCAGTCGCGAGATTCTTTCGCAACTCCTCGAGTCGATCCGAGATCTCCTTCCCGTCCATCGTCGTCAAAAACCGGTCGAGTGCCGCTTTTGACAGCAGCAGGCGAAGGAACAACCAGAGCAAGCGATCGAGTCCCGGCGTACGGATATCCTCTGCCGAACCGGCCTGGTTGCCGGCAGCGCCACGCACACCGGCCGCGATGCCCCGCATCTCCAGGCACCGCGCGTGAAGGCGCTCGAATCGCGCGCGCGATTCTGAGGGTAGTCCGTTCAGCATCGTGGTCAGCGACACCGCCGGCACGGCCGGCGCGTCATCTGACGACCGCTGATTTCGTGCGTGCGCCTTTGCATCGATGGCGGCGCGGAAGCGTGGAACAGAAATCAAACCGGCCAGGTACGCGAGCTCGCCGGCACCAACCAGCGGCAGCAGCACCGGCGCAAGCGGCGTCAATGCCGCGGCGGCGGTACCGCCGAGAAAGAAGAGCAGATTCCAGCGGAAGAGAAACGCTTCCTTGAGGTACTCGGAAGTGGTCGCTCCCTGCGGCGGGGTACTCGGTGGCGTTTTCTCGAGACTAGTCATCGCCGGCGCGTGTCGAGGTCGCCAGATTGTCGATCAGATCGCGAATCTCGAACACGTAGTTCAGGAATTCCGGCTGGCGCTGCATCTCCTTCGGCGGCCGATCCGGACCCGGAACCTGCATTTCTTTCAGGATGGTGCCCGGCGCCGACGAGAAGACGTACACCCGATCGCCGAGGTAGACGGCCTCCTCGATCGAATGGGTGACGAAAAACACCGTCGCTTCCGCTTCCCTCCACAAGTCGACGAGCAGTGCCTGCATGTGCAGGCGCGTGGTCGGATCGAGCGCGCCAAACGGCTCGTCCATCAGGATGATCCGTGGCGACAAAATCAGTGTCCGTGCGATCGCGACACGCTGGCGCATGCCGCCCGACAGCTCGCTCGGATATTTCCTGGCGTCACGCTTGACGTTGAGACCGACCTTGCCGATCCACTCGCGCGCGAGCTCTCGCCGTTCTTTGGCAGCCACACCGCGGCATTCGAGACCGAACGCCACATTGTCTTCGACCGTGCGGTTGTCGAACGACGTGTAGTCCTGAAAGACCATGCTTCGATCCGGACCCGGACGCTCGACAGGCTTGGCGGCCACGAGCACCGTCCCTTCTGTCGGCGGATGGTGCGGCCGCAGGCCGGCGATCAACCTCAGCACGGTCGACTTGCCACAGCCGGACGGACCGATGATGGCGATGAATTCGCCTTTCTTTTCCAGGTCAGGTACCGAGAAGGTCACGTCGCGCACGACGGTGAGATCGCCGAACCGCTTCGTGACATGTTGGAAGTCGACGATGTTCGGACGATCGACGGGTGGGGCCGCGGGATCGGTCACCGTCAGTCCTCGACCGTTCGATAGGGGAAGAGTCCGCGCTGAAACCAGAAGAGCATTCGATCGATCCCGTAAGCAAGCAGGCCGATGATGATCAGAATAAGAATAATGTGCTCCGACATCCCGCGCCGCTGGCTCGCCATCAGGAGGTAGCCGAGACCGTGTTCGGCGTTGATGAGCTCGGCCAACATGATGTAACCGAATGCCAGCCCGAACAAATGCCGCAAGCTGTTGTAAATCTCCGGAAGCGCGAGCGTGACGAGCACTTTCATCACGATCTGGTAAGACTTCGCGCCGAGCGTCTGCGCGGTTTCGACGTACCGATCGGGCACGCCGACGACCGCGGCGACAGCGTCGGAGTAGACGAAGGGCACGCACGCAATAAAGATGAACATCACCTTCTGCGTCTCGTCGATGCCGAACCAGAGGATCGTCAGCGGGATGAGCGCCGCGACCGGCAGGTTGCGGCCGAAGAGCGCCAGCGGAGCCCCAGCGGCTTCGAGCACACGCCAGGCGCCGGCGGCAATACCGAGCGGAACGCCGACGAGTACGGCGAGGCCGAAGCCAATCAGCACGCGCCGCAGCGTCGCCGCGATGCTCTGCAAGAGCGCTCGTTCCTTGAGGAGACTTGGGAAGCTGCGAATCACTTCGCCAGGGCTCGGCAGGATGACCGGAGAGATCCAACGATCCTCGGAGCCGAGCCCGGACGTCGCAATCCACCAGAGCAGCACAATGACGCCAACAGCCAGGAGACCCACCAGCCGCCGGGTCATCCTTGGCGGTGAGATCCGAAGCGCGAACAGCTGCCGTGCCGGTGCGGTGGTCATCTACTTGGCGGCCGGCGCGGCTTCCGCCGGGTACACCTTCACTTCGACCCGCCGATTCTTGGCGTTGTTGTCCGGGTCTGACGGATCGGCGGGCCGATCCCATCCGAGTCCCGCGGTGGAGAACTGGTTCGGCTGAAGCGACGGGAACTTCCGAACGATCGCTTCCTTGACCGAGTTCGCACGATTGAGCGACAGCTCCTGCACCAGACTCTTCGGCACCGACGCTTTCATCGACCCATCGGTGTGTCCTTCGATCACAATGCGCGCGGCGCCGTACTGGCCTGCGAGCTTGCCGATCTCCTCGACCACAAACCCGACGTTGGGATCGTACAGCTCCTCCACTTCCTTGCCTCCCGATTCGCGCGTGACCTTCTTGTTGAGATCCCACGAGTTCGGGAAAAAGTGAATCACGACGGTCTTCGTGAGGATTTCGTCTTTCTCACCCTGGATGCTTCCGGCCGAGGCGGGCGCGAACTGAATGTCGTACTCGTTCTTCTGGCTCGCGTACTTCTGCTCGCTCCCGAGCTTCTGGATGATGCTGAAGTCCATCACCTGATCGAACGAGGTCTTGTCGGTCACGGCATTGATCCGCTTGTAGAGGAAATACGCCGTATCCCACGTCCGCTCGAAGCTGGTTGGGTTGTTCTGGTTCAGGAAGAAGTCGCGGTTCTCGGCGTAGTTGGTCGAGTGCGCGTCGCCCAGCATGCCGAGCGCGTCGCTCTCGGGAATCGAGTAGCCCGCGGCCATCAGCTTTGCGACCTTCTGTTTCGCCTCCTGCGATTTGAGATCGACCATCGCATCAAAGATGCCCCGGGTGATGCCTTCCATGATGTCGGGGTTGTCCTTGGCGAAGTCGGCGCGCGCGAACCATACGTCGGCGATCAGCTTGTTGGCCGTCGCCGTCGTGACCAACATGTGGTTGCCCTTGACCTTTTCGAGGTTGTAGATGTCGGGGGCCCAGCTCACCGCGCCGGCCAGACTCTTGTCGGCGTTGAACGCGGCCGCCGCCTGGAACGCATCCTGGGTGAATTTGAAGTTCACCTCTGCGGGCTGGACGCCGGCATTGATCAGCGCATTGAGGATGAAGAAATGCGACGGCGAGTTCTGCGCGAGCACGACCGTCTTGCCGCGGAGGTCCGCCATCGACTTCACGCTGTCGCGGACGACGATGCCGTCGCCGCCGTTGGACCAGTCGACCTGCTGGTAGACGCGCGGCATGACGCGCGAGTCTTTGCGAAGCCCCTCGAGGAAGAGCGGCAGCATATCGAGCGTCGCCCAGCCGATGTGCAGGTTGCCGGCCGCGTAGGCATCGCGCATCGCGATCGGATCGTCAATCAGGACGAGCTCGACTTTGAAATCCTTGCCGCCCGGCGTCTTCCACAGCTTTCCCGGTTTGAAGCCGTTGTTGGCGAGAATGATCGGGCTCCAGCCGGCCCAGACGTTGATGCCGAACCGCACCGTGCGATCGGCCATCGGCTTGTAGCTGGAGATGCCCTTGACCTCGGGCAAACGCGTCGCGGCGACGTAGTTGTATTCCTTGACCGTGGTGATGCCGGCGCTGTCCGGGGCTTCGGCACCCGACTGCATCTTCTTCAATTCATCAGCGGAGAACTGGCCCGACTGTGACTTCGGCCCGATCGCGCCATAACGCCAGAGCGCGAGGCCCACGAGGCCGAGCACCATGAGGAGGACGGCGACGTAGAAAGCAGGTCTGGGCTGTCCGTTGGACATGAATTCATTACTCCTGATGCTGACGGTGTCAGTTCTTGGTTTTGAGTTTTGGGTTCTTGGTTGTAGTTATCGGTTTGTCGTTCGTCGTTGTTTGGCCGGTGCGAATGAAAAACGAAAAACCACAAACCTCAAACCACAACCAATAACCCAAAACCGAAAACCAAAAACCTTTTCTAATTCGTCTGTTTCTCTGTCGTCTTCTCTTCCGTCGCCGCCGGTCCGAGATCCTTTGCCGTCTGCGCCATCGGCGATGTTTCCGGCGATTTCAACCCGAGCTCGACTTCAAAATCCGAGAGCGCCTGCTCGGCGAGCTGCGACTGCATCCGCTCTTCTGCCTGAATGTCGGCGATCCCCTTTTGCGATAGATCGGCGGCGACGCGGACCTTGCCGCGGTTCTGATCGATCTTCTGTTGAATCACGCTCTCGATTTCGCCGAAGTCCGTCGTCAGATTCACATCGAAGGTTTCCGAGAGCTTGGCGATCTCGGCTTCGGCGGAACTCATCTTCAGTTCGGCGTCGTACTTCTGGATCTTCTCGCGCAGCTCGATCAACTTTTCGTTGGCGTGCTGGATCTTCTTCAGGTTGTTGCCGTAGGCGGTCTCGTGCATCTGCAACTGGTTTTCGTTGGTCGCCAGTTCCGCTTTCGCCTTCTGCAGTTCGAGGGCGAACTTTGCCGCCGTCGTGCGATCGCCAGCTTTGAGGTAGGCCTTGGTTTCGGCTTCCAGTTTCTGCACGTGCGACCGGTTGGCCGACACCTGGCGGGTCACCCGTTCGACCAGACCTCGATACTGCTCGAGACCGGTGCGCCCCTCCTTGAGCTGCTCGACGGAGCGGTCGTATTCGTATCTCATCTGAGCGATTGGATCAGCTTCCCAGAAGATGTTCGCGACTTTGTTGATCTGGGCCACGAACGCAGACCAGAACTTGTGAAGAATCACGGGGGCTCCTTTAAAACTACGAGTTACTTCTTGCCGGGTTCCCGTTCGCCACCGGTAGCCTCAGCCAGGATTTTGCCCTGATAGATACCGTCGAGGGCGGTGCGCAGCTCGTCGCCGGTTCCTGCACCGATGACGTCGCCGCCGACCTCTTTGAGAAACGCAAACTTCTCGGGGGTGGTGTCGAAGGCGACAAAGTACGTCTGCACGCCTCCGTCGCTCTTGCGCCAGATATCGCGCGCCACCGTTTCTGGATTGCGGCCGTTCGTGTTCTCGCCGTCGGTCACGACCAGCAGGTATTTGCGGAAGACGCCGGCACGATAGAGATCGGGACGCGCTTCGCGCATCGCGTCGCCGATCGCCGTGCCGCCGCCCGGCCGCGGCAGACTCGCCAGGGTCGCGCGAATCGCTGCGCGGTCGTACGGTTGTATCGGACGCAGCACGTGCACGCTGCTCGAAAAGCTGTAGACGCCAATCTTGATGGGAAAGTCCGGCCGCTTCGCGACGAAGGCATCGGTTGCGTCGAGCATCGCTTCGAGCGCCTGCTGTGCCACCACGTACTTTGGACGTGAATCGCCCGGCGCTTTCTCTTTCATCGATCCCGACGTGTCGACGAGGATGGCGACGGCCGCGCCGAGCCCTTCCTCGACTTCAGCCTGGTACGGGGCGTCTGATTCCTGCGCCGGCTGGCGACGATCGGCCGGCCGCTCGCGTCGAGCGTTCGACTGGCAGGCGGCGGCAACGGTCAGCACCAATGCCGCGGCCGTCATTGCTCGGAACGATCGAGCGATGGAGCGGATTCGCATCGCGGGTAGCCGGGAGTTTATCGTCGGGGTCGTCACCAATCAAGCACGTCTGACGACCCTCAGGACAGGCGCGCCGCCGACACTTCCGAGGTGCACTGCGGACATCGCGTCGCCTTCAGAGGAATACGCGAGAGACAGAACGGACAATCACGTGCCTCCGGCGTCGGCGGCGCGGGTGCCGGCGTTTTCAGCCGATTGATCTGACGCACCATGAGAAAGATGATGAATGCGACGATCAGGAACTCGAGGACGGTATTCAGGAAGATGCCGTAGTTGATCGTCGGCGCGCCAGCCTTCTGCGCATCGGCCAGCGCCGCATAGTGCTGGCCGTTGAGCGGGACGAAGAGGTCCTTGAAGTTGATGCGCCCGATGATCATCCCGATCGGTGGCATGACAACGTCGTTGACGAGCGAGGTCACGATCTTGCCGAACGCTGCGCCGATAATGACGCCAACGGCCAGATCGACGACGTTGCCACGCGCGGCGAACTCACGGAATTCTTTCATCATCGACATGGGCGTTCCTTCTGCGGCCATTGCCAGTGTCCAGTTTCCAGTTACCAGTTTCCAGTTGGGAACGGCGAATAGCGTAACGCGAGCGGCGAATGGTGCTGCCGTGCTATTTTTTTCGCGTTGTGCTATTTTCATAGCACCTTTTCCGGTTCGCGATCGTCCAATGCCTTGAGACGAGACGCCCATAGGACGACCTCGACGGAGACTATAGATACATGACGAAACGACCTCATGACGACCTCAGCCGGAGAGAGCGTCAAATTATTGACATCTTGTATGCGAACGGTCGAGCCACCGCCGCTGAAGTGCAAGCCGCTCTGCCGGAACCCCCGAGCTACTCCGCGGTTCGAGCGATGCTGCGAATTCTCGAGGAAAAAGGGCATGTCCGGCATGAACAGGATGGCCCCCGCTACATCTATCTGCCAACCGTCGGGCGAGATAACGCGCAGCGGTCCGCTTTGCACCACATGTTGAAGACCTTTTTCGGCGGTTCGGCGGAACAGGCCATCTCAGCGCTGCTCGACGAGTCCTCGCAGAAGCTTTCTGATGCCGAACTCGACCGCCTCGCCAGGCTGATTGACCAGGCCCGCAACGCCGGAGCATAACCATGAGGATCCTTGACGCGCTCTCGGCCGATTTTGGAACCTCCTGGATAGCGCCAGCCGACGCCATTCTGAAAGCGACGATCATCTTCGCCGCCGCCGCCGTGGTCTCGTTCTGCCTGCGCCGACGCAGTGCGGCAGTCCGCCACATGATCTGGACGCTTGCTCTGGGCAGCGTGCTCGTGCTGCCGGCGCTGTCACTCGCATTGCCGCGTTGGCAGCTCAATCTGATCACGATCGATCACGCGACGCTGGCTGCGAGTTCCCCTGTCCAGGTTTCCAGCTCCGGCGCGCCCGAGATGCACGCGCCACTCACTCGGCATCAGCCACCAGCGGCTCATCGATCCATGGACAGCTCGCCGTCGATCGGGTCGAGCGCGATCACGACAACGCCGCTGCCGGCCGCGATGTCATGGTCCGCAGTGTTCGCTGCAGTGTGGATGATCGGCGCGTTGCTGATCCTTGGGCGCCTTGCCGCCGGCCTGATCGCGGTCAAGTGGATGTCGCACCGCACCAAGGTCGTGAGCGACGCACCATGGCTTCAGCAGGCGCGATCGCTGGCTGCCGAACTTGGGATTTCGCCTCGCATCGCATTCCTGCGCAGCGACGGAGCGGCGATGCCGATGGCGTGGGGACTCTTCCGTCCGGCGGTGCTGATGCCAGCCGCGGCAGACGAGTGGCCGGCGGAGCGCCTGCGGATCGTGTTGCTCCACGAGCTCGCGCACGTGAAGCGCCGCGACTGTTTGACCCACATGCTGGCGCAGGTGTCGTGTGCGTTGCACTGGTTTAATCCGCTTGCGTGGATGGCAGCACGCCGCGTTCGCACCGAGCGCGAACGCGCGTGCGATGACCTCGTCCTCGCCGCCGGCACCCGCGGATCCGATTATGCCGACCAGCTCATCGAAATCGCGCGGGTGATGCGCGCCGGTCGGTTCCCTGCTGTCCTGGCTGGTGCCAGCCTCGCGATGGCGCATCGGTCGGAGCTCGAGGGGCGTCTTTTGTCGATTCTCGATCCAAGCATTCCCCGCGCCGGCCTATCGCGCCTTCGCACGAGTGCGGCGACGACAATGTTCGCGCTGGCCGTGGTTCCGCTCGCGTCGCTGCAGCCATGGAGGTTGGCGTCGACGGCCGACTCGCAGCCAGTTCCGGTTCCCCACCAGACGACCGCTTCGGCACAGGCACCGCAGCCGACGCCGACGCCCACGCCGACTCCGACACCGACTCCGCATCCCGAGCCCATGGCGGATCACTCCGCCTCTGTGGATTCGCAAATCGAGTCAGCGATTCAGAGCGCCGTGGAGTCTGGCGTGCAGAGCCGCATTCAGAGTGGCGTGCAGAGCAGCGTGCAGACCCACGTCCAGAGCAGTGTGCAGAGCAGCATTCACACCGGTCTGCAGACGGGCATCGAGACCGGCATGCAGACGGGCATCCAGACCGGGATCGCTACGGGTGTCGCAGTGGGGATCCAGGCGGCAGTGGGCCATCTCGACCTCGCGTCGACGGTAGATGCCGCGCTGGCGAATGCGGGCGCACACGACGGCCGGCAGAACCAGCGCAGCGCGCAGTCGGCGCCAGGCAAAGCCGATCCACGAACGGTAGCCGCGCTCACGGCCGCGCTCAAGGACAGCGACAAGGGCGTCCGCGAAACGGCGATGCACGCGCTCGTTCAACTGCGCGACCCGAGCATCTTCGACCCGCTCGTCCAGGCGCTCTCGGATGCCTCGCCCGACGTTCGCGAACAGGCGGCGTTCGGTCTCGGACAGTTGCGCGATCGCCGTGCGGTCGAGCCGCTCACCAAGGCGCTAAAGGATCAAAACGGCGATGTCAGGCAGCAGGCCGCGTTCGCACTCGGTCAGTTGCGAGATGCAAGTGCCGTGGCCGGCCTGAGCGCCGCGTTGAAGGATGTCGACGACGACGTCCGCGAGCAGGCCGTCTTTGCACTCGGACAGATTCGGGATGCGAGCTCGGTTGACGCGATTGCTGGTGCGGTGCACGACAGCAAGGCCAATGTCAGGGAGCAAGCCGTGTTCGCACTCGGCCAGCTGCGCGATCGGCGCGCCGTCGATCCGCTCATCTCGGCGCTCAAGGATCCAGCGGCTGATGTCCGTGAACAGGCGGCCTTCGCGCTCGGCCAGATTCGCGATGCGCGCGCGGTCGAACCGCTGGTGATCGCGTTGAAGGACACCGCATCGGGTGTGCGCGAACAGGCAGCCTTCGCGCTTGGTCAGATTCGTGACCCGCGCGCGATCGACGGTCTGACCGCGGCGCTGAAGGACGCCAGCGCCGACGTTCGGCAGCAGGCGGCATTCGCGCTCGGACAGCTGGCCAAATGAGCTAGCTGTAATTGCTGAATGCTGATTGTTGAAGGCTGAATTTTGATTGCTGATTGTTGATTGAACTGAACTGATTTCAATCACCACCAGTCAGCAATCAGCACTTGAAAATCAGAAGTTTCGGGGTGGGTTCGTTTGTTCCGCCCACCCATTCCTACGGTTCGTGATGCTAGGTTTTTAGCAGGAGAAATGACGCATGACTCCGCTCGCCGTCTTCGTTCGCACCCTCTTCAAGACGAGCGCCATCTTCATCGGCGCGACCTTCGTCGTCCTGCATCCGTCATTGGAATGGACCTCGGCGCGCGGACCCAGCCTGATCGTCACCGCCGGTCAGAGCCCGCGTGAGGGAGCCGTCGACGCACTTGTCGCCGCGCTCAAGGACAGCGACGCCGGCGTTCGTCGTCAGGCGGCTGCCGCGCTTGGCGAGATCGGCAATGCGCGTGCGGTGCCTGGCTTGACCGACGCGCTCAAGGACAGCGACGCGGACGTACGACAGCACGCCTTGTCCGCCCTTGGTGAAATCGGGGACGCGCGGGCCGTCAACGCGATCATCGGATTGCTGAAGGACAATTCGCCCGGCATCCGGGCCAGGGCCGCTGAGGCACTCGGTGAGCTGAACGATGCTTCGGCAGTCGAACCGCTCATTGCCGTTATTCGCGACGCCAACGCCGACGTCCGTCGTCGCGTGATCTCCGCTCTGGGCGAGCTGTCGGATGCACGCGCGCTCCAGCCGTTGACCGCGGCGCTCAAAGATGAGGATGTGGCGGTCCGCCGCGCCGCGATCCAGGCGATCGCCGAAATAGGCGGTGATGGAGGCGGCCACAACATCCATGTTCCGCATCCCCATCCGCATCCGCATCCCCATCCGCACCCGAATCCGAATCCAAATCCGAACCCCAACCCAAATCCCAATCCGCGACTGCACTAGGGAGCCTGACGTGATTCGTGCTGCTGCCGCCTCCGTTGTCGCGTTGCTGACGCTCGCGGGCCCTGCCAACGACTACCGAACGGCGTATGCGCAGAATCGGAACGTCCGTGAGCTGATCGCAGAGCTCGGGGCGGCGGATCCGGTGACCCGCGCGCGCGCGGCCTGCGACATTCGCGAGGCCGGCGACGCCGC
>JBPYFA010000254.1:0-19364 GCA_051986585.1 Vicinamibacterales bacterium
CGGTCAATTCGAATACCTCGTCGCACACGAACCGCCACCGCTCGCGGTCGATGCGCACGGCGAACGCCTCGCGGCCTCAAAGGCGTAGAATTGAAGGCCTGCCGCGCCGAAGCCCGAACAGCGGCCGGAGGCGGGGCAAAGGAGCCACGTGCGTCTCGTTCACGCAGGGTTTGTGTCGAGCGTGCTCGTGTCCGTCACCCTGACGGCGGCTGGTCGCCTGCCCGATCAGACGTCGCTCCATGACGGTCTGACCCGCACCGTCTACGTCAGCGTCCTCGATAAAGGGGGAGTGCCCGTTACCGATCTGAGCGCCGACGACTTCGTCGTCAAGGAAGGCGGCAAGGATCGCGAAATCGTCGGAGCCGGGATGACGACGATTCCACTCCGCATCGCGCTTGTCGTCGACGACAACGGCACCGGCATCTTCCGGTATGGCGTCGCGAAATTTATCGAGCGTCTACAGGGCCGCGCGGAATTCGCGCTGAGCACGGTGCAGGGGCAGCACCAGAAACTGGTGGATTACACCGGCAACGTCGAACGGCTCTCGATCGCACTCGGCCAGTTGACTGCCCGCCCCGCGACCAACGACGGCGGCCAACTCCTCGAAGGCATCTTTGAAACGGCGAAGGACTTCCAGAAGCGCCGAGCCACGAGACCCATCATTGTCGTGCTCACGGTCGGCGGCGAGGAGCACAGCACGCTGCCGGCGCACCACGTCCTCGAGGAACTGGAGAAGAGCGGCGCGGCGCTGAACGTAATCGCGATCAACAGTTCCACCATCCGCGCGATGGCGACCGTCTCGAAGCCAAGTGCGCTGCTCGAGTCGAATTTGAATCTCAGTGAGGTGCTTGGCGACGGTCCCAAACAATCGGGCGGCAAGCGCGAAGAAATCGTCGCGTCGGCGGGCCTGGTTCCCGGGCTGCAGGAACTGGCCGAAGCGCTGCGGAATCAATACGCGATCTCGTTTTCCCGTCCAGACAAACCGAAAGAGATCGAGAAGCTCTCCATCTCGGTCAAGCGCTCCGGCCTCACCGTGCGAGCGCCGACGAAGCTCCGCACCGAAGGCAGCTAATCCGCTGCCGCTCTGGAGGTACTGCCCCGGACGATCAGTCGATGCGGAAGCGTGACCGACGTCGGCACGCTCGTTTTTCCACTCAGGATATCGAGCAGCAATCGCACGGTCCCCTCGCCAATCTCCCGCATCGGCTGCGCGATGGTGGTCAATGGCGGGTCCATGTGCCGGGAAAATCGAATGTCGTCGAACCCGATCACCGACAGATCCTCGGGGATGCGCAGCCCATGCCGGCGGGCGACCTGCAGTGCGCCGAGCGCCATCTCGTCGTTGAAGCAGAAGATGGCGGTTGGTCGCTGGTAGCGCGAGAACAGCCGCTCGGCGGCAATCGATCCGGATTCGATCGAGAAGTCGCCGTGCATGATCACGAAGTCCTGCTCGGCATCCTGCGCCCTGGCGCGCGTCGTCGCACCGCGCAGCCGATCGCGGCTGAGCGGGCTCACGAGCGGACCGGTCACAATCCCGATCCGACGATGCCCGAGGCCATAGAGGTGATCCATCGCTTCGGCCGCGGCGGCAGCATTGTCGATGTGCACACTCGGAATGCGCAACCGGGGGTTGAACTCGCACCCGTTCACGACTGGCGCGCACGCAGGGGCCATCGAACGCACGAGATCGCCGGCGGTTTTCGGCAAACGGTGGCCGAGAAAAATCAGGCCGTCCGCTTCCTTCCGCTGCAGCATGAGTGCGTAGCGTTCTTCGCGCTTCTCGTCGTGCTGCGTATCGCCGAACAACACGGCGTGCCCTTCTCGCTGCGCCGCGTCCTCAATCCCCTGCAGGATCAACGAAAAGAACGGATTTGAAATATCCGGGACGGTGACGAGGAGTTTGCCGGTTCGGAGCGTTCGCAGGTTCTTGGCGGCGGAATTTGGCGCGTACGCCATGACCTTGACCGCCTGCAGCACGCGCCGGCGAGTTTCCGGAGACACCACCTGCGGACGGCTCAGTACACGCGACACCGTCGCCGTAGATACCCCCGCCCGCTTTGCGACCTCATAGATGTTCGGCATACAGGCGCCTCGGCGGGCGCCATCATACCGTTCGGCGGCAGGTTTGACAATTTAGTGACGGGCGCGCTCCGGGTTTGACAATTTGGTGACAAGCACTGTAAATGATCGCAACTCATTCAGCGTACCGCGCTGCGAAACGCGCCTGCATAGCGACGGAGAGAAGATTCACAACAAGGAACGGAGTCAACGGTGACGAACGAAGTAGCGGTGTCCCTCCGTTCGTCTTCGTTAGCTTCGTTTCTTCGTTGTGAACTCCGTTTCCTCCGTAGCCTTTGTCGCCGCTAACGCCTTCTCGCCACCCCCAGACCTCCCCGAAGCGCCTCCAGCAGTGTGCCATCGTCGTTGGACAGCTCCCAGAACATCGCCCCCCCGAGCCCCTGATCAACGACGTACTGGCCTTTGATGCGCATCGACTGCGCATCCTCGTAGGTGATCCATTCCTTGGTGTCTGCGTTGTAGAGCCAGGGCACCTTCGCCACGTCGTCCCAATGCCGGACAAATCCAGACGATTGCAGCTGGGTTGAGGCAATCGCTCGATAGCCGCCTACCTGGAGTGAACCACTGCCAGTGTTCCACGGCGCTGCGGTCGCGACTCCGCGCCATCCACGCCCATAGAACGGCACGCCGACGACGAGCTTCGTCCGTGGTACGCCCTTCGCCAGAATCGCCTGCACGGCGGCGTCGGTGTTCGAACGGGGATTCGATGGGTCGTCGTGATTGAAGAGTGCCGAGTTGAAGCCGGCGCGGCTGCCACCGCTGTGGAAGTCGTAGGTCATGACGTTGACCCAGTCGACGATCGCGGCCATCTCGGAGTACTCGAGCGGATCGATGGCACGCGCACCCGCGCCGACGGCAACGGTCAGCAGCTTTGAGGCTCCGATGGCATTGCGCAGAGCGGTGAGCAGCAGCACGTAGTTACGCGCGTCGCGCGGCTGGCCGGGCTGCAATCCGCCCGCGACCGGATGTTCCCAGTCGATGTCGATCCCGTCGAACTGTGGATACGTCCTCAGAAAGTCCGCGCACGAGCGCGCGAACGTCTGGCGATTGTCTTCCGTCGCCGCCATCTCATAGAACGGCCCGGAGTCGGTCCAGCCACCCACGGACAGGATGAACTTCACCTGCGGCTGCTGCTGCTTCAACAATTCGATCTGATGGAAGAGTCCACGTTTACAGGTCGGCTCGGAGCAATCGCCGGGAAATGCCTTGTCAAGCGCGAGAGCCGTGTTGTAGACCAGGCGATTGTTCGGATCGATCTTGCCGAACGCGTAGTTCACGTGTGTGAGCTTGTCGGCCGGAATGTCAGCAAGCGGATACCGGTCCGCAGTCCAGTCCGCGTAGTAGCCAACGATTCTGTAGGGAAGAGAGGGTTGTTGATTTGTTGCCGTCGGCGCGAACAGGCTAAGGAGCGCGATTGGTATTGTGATTGTTCGCATGGAGAATCCGAGATAACGAGTCCTGCAAATCCGGAATGCCGCATTCTTGATGTTCACGGCTGAATCAAATGTTCAGCCTTCAATCAGCAATCAACAATAACAATCGGCAATCAGCAATCAGCACTTCAGCATTCAACCTTCAGCCTTCAGCATTTACATCGACTGTTCACTGTCCTTTGTACCCTCGCGCGGCCCTTGGCGCGATCGTCGTGTCATGAAAACGGTTCTATTGCCTCTCACGCCGCGAATCCGGTATCGTCCTCGCACAAAGACATTTATTCCAGCATTTGATGGAGGGTCGGTCAACGAAATGAAGGGTTTACACATATCTCCGAACGATCAATCCACTTGGACGCGGCGGGAGTTCGCGAAATTGGCGCTCGCGGGGGTTCCGGCTGCGGTCGTGCTCGGCAGGTGGCCGGTGGCGGCGGCAACGATCGACTCCCGCATCAAAGGCGTCCAGATCGGAGCCATCACCTACAGCTTCCGGACGCTGCCGGCCGACGCCATCCTCAAGGCCTATGTTGACATCGGCCTGGGTGAGATGGAGTTGATGTCCAACCATGCCGAGCAGCTGGCCGGCGCTCCGGCCGGGCGAGGTGGCGGCGGCGGACGCCGGGGAACGCTGACACCTGAACAGCAGGCGGAGCGCGACGCCGCGGTCAAAGCGTTGCACGACTGGCGCACGTCGGCGACGGAGGCCACCTTCGCTCCGGTCAAGAAAAAGATCCAGGACGCCGGCATCGACCTGAAGCTGCTCTGTTACAACATGAACGTCAAGACGACCCAGGACGACGAGATCGAGTATGCGTTCCTGATGGCGAAGGCGCTCGGCGTGAGCGCGATCTCGACGTCGACGCAGGTCAGCATGGCCAAGCGTCTCGCGCCGTTTGCCGAGAAGCACAAGATGCGCGTCGGTTTTCACGGACACGCGAACACGACCAACCCTGATGAAGTTGCGACGCCGGAAAGTTTCGAAACCGTGATGGCGGCCTCGAAGTATCTTGGCGCCAACCTCGATGTCGGACACTATACGGAAGCGGGATACGATCCGATCCCGTTTATGGAGAAGCATCACGATCGGATTACCAACCTGCACTTGAAAGACATGAAGAAGGCGTCCAACGGGGGCGGCTACACGCCGTTCGGGCAGGGGGATGCGCCGTTGAAGGGTGTGCTGAAACTCGTGCAGAAGAACAAGTGGGATTTCCCGGTCAACATCGAATTCGAATATCAGGGCGAGCCGCTGGTCGAAGTGCCGAAATGTCTGGCTTACGTGAAGGAGGCATTGGCGTGATCTGGTTAGTGATTGCGCTCGCGATTGTCGCCCAGACACCCGCACTGACGACCAGTGCGCCTCCGAATCCGGCGCGTGCTCCTCAGTCGAACACCGTCAAAGCACCCGGAGAGGACTGGGTGGCGTTGTTCAACGGCAAGGATCTCACCGGCTGGACGAACATCGGCAAGGAGAAGTGGGAAGTCGAAGCGGGAACGCTGCACGGGCTCGCGATCACACGCGAGTACGGTTATCTGCAGACGGAGAAGAGCTACAAGGACTTCCATCTCTCACTGCGGTTCAAATGCGAGGGGGACGGCAACAGCGGCGTCTTCTTTCACGTCAACTTCAAGCCGGGCACGCCGCAGGTGACCAAGGGACCGCAATTCGAGATCGACTGCACGCTCGGGAAGCATACCGGTGGCGTCTACGAGCAGACGCGCAAGTGGATCGTGTGGCCGTCGCCGGAAAACGAGAGCGTGGTTCGCCCGGGCGAGTGGAACGACTATTTGCTCAAGGTCGAGGGGAATCACTACATTTCAAGACTGAATGGCATCGTGATGATCGACTACACCGACCCCCAGCCCGAGAGCGAGGACGGGCCGATCGCGCTCCAGCTGCATTCCGGCGGTCAGGGCAATATGCGGTTCAAGGACATCATCATTCGCGACCTATCTAAACGGTGACAGTGAAGAGTCCTGATTGCCGATTTGTGATTGCTGATTGAGGACGAGACGATGAACGAACGGGAACAAGGCGTGGATCGGCGGGAATTTTTCAAGACCGCGGGCGCGGGGATCACGGCCGCGAGTTTGATGATGACGCCTCGCGAGCGGGCGCTCGCCCAGGCGCAAGAGGAAAAGAACAGGCTCGACCGCATCGCGGCCTGCTCGTATCCGATTCGCTACATCTTCAAGACTCGCGGTGGCGGGAATCGCGGCGGTGGGGCCGGAGCAGGAGCCGGAGCGGGAGCCAGCCGTGGCGGGGGGACGGGACAGCCGACGCCTGGTCCCGATCAGCCTCCAGCACGTGGTGGCGACGCCGCTCCCGCGAATGCTCAGGGTGGTGCCGCAGCGCCTTCAACCACCGCGCAACAGCTGCCGCCGCGTTCGCCGGTGAACGGCGGATGGTCGACCCAGCAGATGAAGGAGAAGTACGGCGAAATCACGATGCTGGACTTCCCGCAGTTCACCAAGGACACCTTCCCCGGCGTCACGCACATGGACATCTTCTCGGGCCTCTTCGGAGACGTGACCGACGATTCGATGTTCGCCGGCCGGACGTTCGATCCGATGAGCCCTTCCGGTCGCAAATGGCTCGACCAGCTGGCCAAGAAGCTCGTCACCACCGGCACGAAGGTGCAGCACATCTCGAACAACGCCCCCACCAATCTTGCCGGCCCGGATGAAGCGGCGCGGAAGGCGGGCGTCGAGGTTGCGAAGCGGTGGCTCGAAGGCTGCGCCGTGCTCGGCGTCAAATCGATGCGGATGAATTCGCCGCAGGCGCTCGGGCCGAGTATCCGGCCCAACGCGATTCCCCGATCGAACGACGGCTATCCGCGCAATCTCGACATCATCCCGCTCCTGAACGCCGCCATCGAGTCGTACAAAGAGATGGCTGACTACGGCGGGAATCTCGGGATCAAGGTGACGTTCGAGAACCACTGGGGTCTTGCTGCCGATCCGATGAACATCCGCATCATGCTCGACACCATCAATCACCCGTACTGCGAAGCGTCGCCCGACTTCTGCAACTGGGAACACGAGTACATGCTGTTCAACGGGCTCAAGGCGCTCGCGCCCTATTCGCACACCAACGTGCACGCGAAATACTGGGACCGCTGGGGGGACAAAAACGACGTCCAGCGCTCGACACGCGTCATGCTCGCCGGTGGGTTCAAGGGAACCTTTGCACTCGAATACGAGGAAGGACCGTTGAACGGGGTCGAGGGAGCAAAGTATCTGTATAAAGAAGTGCTCGCGGCGCTATCTTCGCCGACGCCGGTGATCTGAGCTGCTGTAAATGCTGAATATTGAATGTTGAATGTTGCTCGAGCAGCGCGCCATTCAGCAATCAGCAATCGGCAATAGCATTCAACATTCAACATTCAAAATTCATAATTTACAGCGTGACCGCCCTTCCTTCCCTCGCCGCCTGATACGCCGCCATCGCGGCACGGAACGCGCTGCGTGCCTCGCGGAGCGTCACGGCGGGCTGGCATTTGTTCTCCAGGCACTCGATCAGGTGATTGAGTGCCAAGGGAAATGTTCCCGAGAACGCCTGTTCCGGCTGCCGTTGAAATACCCAGTCGGCTGCGCCGGCCGCCAGCACCGCCCGGCCAGGCGACCGGAACCACTGGTCGATGATCTCGCCGCGGCTCCCCACGATTTCGAGGCGCACGACCGCGTTCTGCTTTGGTGACGGCGCGGTCTTCTTGGGAGAATTGATCGTCCACGAAGCTTCCAGCGTGGCGACGACGCCGTTCTTGCACGTGAACGTGGCCAGGCCCCAGTCTTCGACCTCGATGTCTTTGTGAACGAAGTTCGCGAGCTTCGCTTCGACCTGGGCGATCGGGCTGCCCGCCATCCATTCGAACAGCTCGATCCAGTAGATGCCCTCGTCGATGAGCGCGCCGCCGGGCACGTGCTTCGGGTCAGCGAACCAGCCCGGCTTGCCAGAGCCGGGACCATCTTCGGCGATGGACCACCGCGACGTCTGATGCATGACGATGACGTCGCCGATCTCCCCCGCATCGACCCGCGCCTTGAGATCCGTCGTGCGAAGTCGAGTCAGGCCTGAATACGGCACGCACGTGACGCCCGCCGCTTCGACGGCAGCGACGATTCGATCCGCCTCCTCGACGTTCATCGCCATTGGCTTTCCGAGCAGGACGTGTTTGCCGGCCCTGGCCGACGCAATCGCGAGCTCGCTCAATGCCGACACCGGCGCGGCGAGGTGGACGATGTCGACGTCTTCCCGCGCCAGCAGGTCGTGATAGTTCTCATAACCGTGAATCCCGAATGTCTTGGCGAAGGTGTCGAGCTGTTCGCGCTGCGGCCACGCCGCAGCCACCAGCTCGGCGCGCGGATATTCCGGCAGCGACCGGGCGAGGTTGTAGGCGGAATACCAGTGACCAAGGCCAAGGACAGCGACGCGGTATTTACGGTTCATTCAGTCAGCTCCTACTTTCCAGTTGCCAGTTGCCAGTTGCCAGTTGCCAGTCTCCAGTTGCCAGTCTCCAGTTCCCAGTTGCCAGTCTCCAGTTCCCAGTCCCAGTTGCCAGTTCCCAGTTCCCAGTTCCCAGTTCCCAGTTCCCAGTTTCCAGTTCTCCCCGGGGAGACTGGAAAGCGGTAACTGGTAACTGGAAACTGCGATCGACAGAATAGTGAGATAATCCGCCACGCTCGGAGAACCTACATGACTCGAACCAGCAACGTTGCCGTTACCGCCGCCACTTTGGCCCTCGGCCTCACTGTCTTCGCCGCCGCTCCGCAGCAGAAAAAACCACCTCAGGGATTCACCAGCCTGTTCAATGGGAAGGATCTGAGCGGATGGCGTGGCCGACAACCAAACTATAACCCGGCCGAGGAGGCGAAGCTCAGTCCCGAGGAGCACAAGCAGAAGCAGGCGGAGTGGGATGCCGCGCGAGATCAGCACTGGAAGGTCGACACCGCCAAGCAGGAGATCGTCTCAGATGGCCAGAGCCCGCATCTGGCAACGGGGAAGGACTACGGCGATTTCGAGTTCTACGTCGATTGGCTGATGGTGAATCACAACGGCGACTCGGGAGTCTACCTGCGTGGCTATCCACAAGTGCAGGTGTGGGATCCGGACAATCCACGCGAAGTGACAAACGGCGCGCCCAAGGGATCCGGAGCGCTGTGGAACAACAACCCCGATAATCCCGGCAAGTGGCCGCTGGTGAAGGCCGACAACCCCGTCGGCGAGTGGAACACTTTCCATATCAAGATGGTAGGGCCGCGTGTATCGGTCTGGTTGAACGACAAGCTCACGGTCGATAACCAGATCCTCGATAACTATTTCGATCGCGCGCAGCCGCTCGTCGCGCGCGGACCGATCGAGCTTCAAACCCACGGATCCGAGATCCGCTTCCGCAACATCTTCATTCGCGAACTCGCCTCGAAGTGACAGGTTTTGACAAAACTGCGGCGGTTGTCATTTAATCTGTAACCGTTTACATGAACGTGAAATAGCTCAGTTTCCATCCATTAAGCCCGGCCGTTCCCGACGGCCGGCGACCGAACCCAGGGGGTTTTTCTTTCCATGTTCAGCACGTATCTGAGGTCAGCATGCTTGACCTTGGCCGCGGTGTGTACGGCGACGATTGCCGCGGCGCAAGTCACCACCGGTTCCATTGCCGGCACAGTGAAGGATCCTCAGGGTGGCGTGATTCCAGGCGCCACCGTTACGCTCATCAGCGAAACACGCGGGACGCAACTGTCCGACGTGTTTACCAACGAGAACGGTGACTTCACGTTTCCGAACGTGTCACCCGATCGCTATACGCTTCAGATCACGATGGAGGGCTTCAAGACCCTCAAACGCACCGGCGTCGTCATCAGTGCCGGCGACCGCACGTCGATCGGAACGCTGACGATTGAAATTGGCGGACTGACCGATACGGTGCAGGTCAAGGCTGAGTCGCCCGTGGTGCAGGCACGCAGCGGCGAGCGATCGTTCACCGTCGATCGCGAAGCGGTCGAGAACCTGCCGATCGCCAGCCGGAGTTTCACGCAGCTCGCGATTCTCGCCCCCGGCGTCACCGTCGATGCCAACAACACGCCGCAACGGATCGGCGGCGGCGGCGATCCGAACATCATGATGGACGGCGTCTCGACCATGGACACGGGCAGCAATCGTCCGCTCCTCCAGATGAACGTCGAGTCCATCGCCGAGGTCAAAGTGCTGACCTCGAATTATCAGGCCGAATACGGCCGTTCGAGCGGCGTTCAGGTGACCGCCGTCACCAAGAGCGGCACGAACAATTTCCGCGGGTCAGTCTATGACGTCGAACGCAACTCGGACTGGAACGCGAACAGCAAGACCAACATCCTCAACGGCGATCCGAAGCCAATTGTGAAGGAGAAGGATTGGGGGTACTCGATCGGCGGTCCGATCGGAAAACCGGGCGGCAACAACAAGCTGTTCTTTTTCTACAGTCAGGAGTTCTCGCCGCGGACGGCCGGCAACAACGTCGTTCGCTACCGGATGCCAACCGCACTCGAGCGCGCCGGTGATTTTTCTCAGACGCTCGACAACAACGGCAACCTCTATCCTTACATCAAGGATCCGCTCTCCTCTGCGCCTTGCTCCGCCGCCAATACTGCGGGTTGTTTTCAGGCCGACGGCGTCCTCGGGCGCATTCCTGCTGACCGCTTGAATCAGCCGGGCGTCAACATCCTGAAGCTTTGGCCGCTGCCGAACCTGCCGACGACACCCGGTGTGAATTACAACTACGAGATCACACGGCCGGGAGAGAGCGTGATTTCGTGGCAGCCGGCGGTTCGGGTCGACTATCAGCCGCTCCAGAATCTTCGCGCGACGTTCAAGTACTCGGCCTGGCAACAGAAGGATCATGTCTTCCTCGGCACCATTCCGGGTTTCAACGACACGCGCATGCAGCCGGCCCCAGTGTTGAACTGGACGACGTCGGTCAACTACACGCTCAATCCGACGACGTTCGTCGAGGCGACGTTCGGCCATAGCCAGAACGAGTTGGCAGGTTGCGCGCAGGCGCAGTCGGGCACCGGCGCGATCTTCTGCAACAACGCCGCGGGGACGGCCGGCGTGCCGACGAGTTCACTCGCGAGCCTCTCAGGGGCGGGGCTGCAGGACCTGCCCTTCATTTTCCCGGACGCGACCGTGCTGCAACAGGGGTACTACGCGATCGACGCATTGAATCAGCTCGACCCCGCTTTCTGGGACGGGACGCGGATGTCCAAGCTGCCGACATTCAGTTGGGGCAGCCGCATCGCCAATGCAGGCGGCACCTGTTCGGCGACGTGCGCGCCGCCCAACCTTGGTTTTCCAGGCTGGTTCAATATCAACTCCACGCACGATCTGTCGGCGAGCATCACCAAGGTGATGGGCCGCCATACCGCGAAGGCGGGCTTCTACAACACGCATAGCTACAAGGCCGAGCAGACGAGCAACAACGCGTTCGGCGTACTGAACTTCCAGCAGGACGCGGTTGGCACGAACCAGTACGACACGTCGTTCGGCTTCGCGAATGCCGCGATCGGCAGCTTCAGTTCGTATCTGCAGGCGCAGCGCTACGTGGAAACGCAGTCGATCTACAACAACACCGAGGGATACATCCAGGACAACTGGAAGATGAACCCGCGGCTGACGCTGGATTATGGCGTGCGCCTGGTCCACCAGCAGGCGCAGTACGACAAGCTCGGGCAGCTGTCCAATTTCCTCCCGGATCAGTGGAGCCTCGCCAACGCGCCCGACCTCTATGTGGCTGGGTGTCTCGGTGCGCCACCCTGCACCGGCAGCAACCGCGTCGCGGTCGATCCACGGACCGGTCAGAACCTCGGTCCAAACAGCTCGCTCGCAATCGGAACGCTCGTGCCTGGCACGGGCAACACGCTCAACGGGCTAGTGCTGCCAGGCGGAGACATCCCGAAGGCGACCTACAAGTGGCCGACGCTCGTCTTTGGTCCACGCTTCGGCGCCGCCTACGATCTCACTGGATCGCAGACGATGGTGCTCCGCGGCGGCGTCGGTCTGTTCTACGACCGTCCGAGCAGCACGACGATTTCCGGTGGCGTCAACAATCCGCCGACGTCGCGCACGGTCACGGCACAATACGGACAGCTGCAGTCGCTCGGCGCGGGTGGATTCTCGATCAACGGCGCGCCCTCGCTTGCGGCCGTCACCTACGACGCGAAAGTGCCGTCGTCCACACAGTGGAACGTCGGCATGCAGTTCGCGCTGCCCTGGTCTGTGGGGATCGACGCATCCTACGTCGGCCAGCACAGCTTCAACACCTTCCAGACCGTCAATATCAACACGGTTGATTTCGGTAACGCGTTCCTTCCCGAGAACCAGGATCCGACGCTCGCGGCAAGCACGACGCCGGGCGCGACCGCCGTCGCGACGAACCTGCTTCGACCGATTGTTGGCTACGGCGATATCAACCTGCAGTGGGATCGCGGCTGGAGAACCTACCATTCGATTCAGCTCGCGGCTAATCGTCGCTTCGCCAACGGGGTGTCGTTCGGGTTCACGGACACGATTGGCCTCTACGATCGTCAGCAGGCCGGCGTTCGATTGCAGCACAATCCCGACGGCTCGTATTTCATCCGTGATGATCAGGCGGAAGCCGATCGGCTGCTCGGGCAGAACAACCCGATTCGGCACACGATGCGCGCCAATTTCGTGTGGGATCTGCCAGACCTGCACGCGAATGGCGACGTGCTGAAGGCGGTCGGGTTGGTTCTCAACGATTGGCAGCTTTCAGGCATCTGGTCAGGTACGACTGGCGCAGCCTACACGGTCGGATTCAGCTACCAGAATGGCGGCAGCAACGTGAATCTGACCGGGTCGCCCAACTACGGTGCTCGGATCAGAATCGTTGGCGATCCCGGCGCCGGCTGCAGCAGCGATCCATTGCGCCAGTTCAACACCGCCGCGTTCCAGGGCCCGTTGACGGGCAGCCTGGGGCTCGAGTCGGGCAACAGCTACCTGCACGGGTGCTTCCAGAGCGCGCTCGACCTCGCGATCGCGCGAAACATCCACCTTGGTGGTGCACGCAACCTGCAGCTCCGCGTCGACATGTTCAACGCGCCGAATCAGGCGATCATCACCGGACGGAACACGACGATCAATTTGAGCAATCCGAGCGATCCGGTCACTGCGACCAACCTGCCGTTCGATGCCAGCGGCAACGTGATCGCCTCGCGATCGCTGCCGCGCAACGCGGGCTTTGGCGTGGCGAACGCCTATCAGAATCCGCGAACCGTTCAGGCGCAGATCAGATTTTCATTCTGATGTTGAACGCGGATCCCTCCGCGTCCAGCATCAGTCTCGCTGGAGCCGAAGGCGCATCATCAGTGGCACCGAAGCCAAAGGCGAAGGCTGACAGAACCTGACAACCGAGGGAGCGGAAGGGTACAATCCCTTCCGCTCTTTTTCTTTGCACTATGCCTATCTCGAAACTCCGACTGATCACGATCATCGTTGCCGCCGCCGCGGCGACGATTTACGGGCAAAGCTCTCCTGCGAACCGCCAATGGCCGCCTGCCGTTCAGAAGGTCAGCGACGATTCGCCGGCGCTCTCGCCGGAAGAGGCGCTGAAGACCTTTTACATGCCGCCCGGCTATCACCTCGAGCTCGTGGCCAGCGAACCGCTGGTTCAGGATCCAATCGTCATGGACTGGGATACCCAGGGGCGCATCTGGGTCGTCGAGATGCCAGGATTCGTTCCAGACCTGCAGGCTGCCGAGCCGAATATGGATCCGATCGGCAAGGTGGTCGTCCTCGAGGACACGAATCACGACGGCAAGATGGACAAGCGGACCGTTTTTGCCGACAACCTCGTCCTCGCACGAGCGGTGAAGGTGCTGGATGCCGGTGTGCTGGTTGCCGAGCCGCCGAACGTCTGGTTGATGAAGGACACCAATGGCGATCTGAAAGCCGATAAGAAGGAGCTCGTCACCGATCAATACGGCCGCCGGGAAGCACGCGTCGAACAGAACGCGAATAGCTTTTTCTGGGGCCTCGACAACTGGATGTACACCGCGAATGGCGACGTGATGCTGCGGTTCAAGGACGGCAAGTTCGAAACCCGCAAGACGCTTTCGCGAGGTGAGTGGGGTGTGACGCAAGACGACGCCGGCCGGATCTATCGCAACACGAACGAATCGGTGCTTCATGCCGACCTCGTGCCGACGCAGTACTTCATGCGCAACCCCAACTTGTTGCGCACGCGCGGGAGCTACGAGCGGCTCGCCGACGAGGAGAACGTGGCGAATACTGTCTGGCCGGTTCGAAAAAATCCTGGGACCAACCGCGCGTACCAGCTCGGAATCGATCGCGAGGACGGCACGCTGTCTCACTTCACGTCGGTGTGCGCGCCCATGATCTACCGCGGCGATCGACTGCCATCCGAACTCTACGGCAACGCTTTCGCGGCGGAGCCGGCGGCGAATCTCGTTAGCCGGGTGATCATCGACGACACCGGGTCCGGACTGCGGGTTCGCAAGGCCTACGAGCGTGGCGAGTTTCTCGCCTCCACCGACGAACGGTTCCGTCCGGTCTGGCTGTCGAACGCACCGGACGGGACGCTGTATATCGTCGACATGTACCGCGGCGTCATTCAGCAGCGCGCCGACATCACCGAGTACCTCCGCGATCACATCATCAATCACAAACTCGAAAAGCCGACCGGGCTGGGGCGCATCTATCGTGTCGTTCACGACACGACGAAGCGCGACACGGCGACCGGGGCGAGCGGACGACTCTCGACCACTCAGCTCGTCGATCTGCTCTCGCATCCGAATGGGTGGTGGCGGGAGACGGCGCAGCGACTGTTAATCGAACGCGGCGACCGCAGTGGCGTCGCGGCGCTCGCGAAGCTCGCGTCCAGCGCGAAGGAGCCGAGAACAAAACTGGCCGCCCTCTGGACGCTTGACGGCCTGGACGCCTTGACGTCGGAGGCGGTCGTCAAACCGCTCGACGACCCGTCGCGAGATGTGCGCGTGTCGGCCGTTCGGCTTGCCGAGCGCTGGCTCACCGAAGGCAATACCGTCGTCCAGGCCGCCGTCCTGAAGCGTCTCGACGATCAGGACTGGAACGTGCGCGATCAACTTGCCGCGTCGCTGGGCGCCTTGCCGCCAGGATCGCGTGAACGGGCGCTCGCCACGCTCGTGGCCGCGCATGGCGACGATCCGGTCACACTCGATGCCGCGCTCAGCAGTGTCCGCGGAAACGAAGGCCTGGTCCTCGATGCGTTGATTCAGGCCGGCGATCAGACGCCGCAGCGCGAAACGGCGATCACCATGATCGCGGCGACAATCGTTCGTACTGGACAGGACGACGGCATTCAGAAGATTCTTGCCGCCACCGCAGATTCGAATCGGCCACTGTGGCAGCGGTCCGCACTCTTGCGAGGTGCTGAGGTCGCGCTGCTTGGCGCCACAATGCCCGGTACGCCGGGCCGCCGTGGCGGATCAAATCTTCCCGCACCGCCGTGCCCGACTTGTCCGGGCGCTCGCGGAGGTCCGGGCGGCGCGTACGCGTTCCCGCAGGTGCCGGCCGCGCCAACTGTCACGCGTCGGCCGACTCGCCTGAGCAAGGAGCCGACCGCGTTCTCCGCGCTGGCGGCAACGACCACCGATCTCGGGCCGCGTGCCGCTGAAATTTTGAAGCGGGTCGAGTGGCCTGGCAAGCCCGGAGCGGCGGCGCCCATTCCACCGCTGACGCCCGAAGAGCAGCAGCGCTTCAACGTCGGCCAGGAGGTCTATCGCAATGTGTGCCAGGCCTGTCATCAACCCGATGGCCGCGGCCAAGATCGCGTAGCGGCAAGCCTTGTGGGATCGCCGCTGGCTCTTGCCTCGCCCGACATTCCGGCTCGCATTCTGATGAATGGCAAAGAGGGTCCGATCGGATTGATGCCTCCAGTTGGATTCACGTTGACCGACGAGCAGATTGCCGGTGTGCTGACCTACATTCGCCGTGAGTGGGGCCAGGATGGCACCCCGGTCGACGTCGCGACGGTCAAACAGGTCCGGGCGATGACGGCGGATCGCACGCGGCCATGGAAGCACGACGAACTGATGGCGATGGTCGCTGCGGGTCGCGGCGGCAAGTAGGCCTCTCGTCGTCGACGCAACGTGGGCGGATACCATCCATCTATACTCGCGACGACCGCCTTCGCGGTGGTAGCAGTGGCTGTCGCCGGTTCCGCTCAACGCCAAAACGCGCCAGCCCCCGCGCGCACGCTTCCACTCACTTACGCGGACGCGCGGCCGGCGATCCTCGCCTACGAAGAAAAGCTGCCGCCGGCGCTGAGGGGAAAGAGCGGCGCGGATCGAGAAGCGGCGTGGCCTGCATGGGTTTCACAACACAACACGGAGATCCGGTCCCGCTTGCAGCGCGGCGACGAAGATTCGCTCGTCAACTTCTGGTTATACGGCACCTCGTTCACAAAACTGCCGCGGGCAACCGAGCGCGAGCTGGCCGCGCTTGATCGCGCCCGGATTGCGGAGCTGCTCGAAGGACGATTGGATGATCTGGTCACCGCGATTGCCAATCCAGGAGCAAACGATCGTCTCAGGTTTGCGCGACAGGTCCTCGAACATCACGGCATCAAGCCTGGCACCTCGGCCGGTCAGGATCAGGCGCGCGCGTATCTCGTCGACGTCAGATCGCGCGTGATTGCGGACAACGAACGGTACAAGCAAGCGGCGCAATCCGCCGCCGGGCTCGACAAAAACGCCGACAAACTGACCGCGTTCTCGACGATGTTCAGCGATCGCGGCCTGTCGTCCGACACGTCTCTGCGTCCCGGTTTTGCCATCGAGACGACGTTGGCCGCGATGAAGGCGTCGGGCAGGTTGAGTGAGGTCCGGCGGTTAGGCATCGTCGGACCTGGTCTGGATTTCTCGGACAAGGCGGAAGGCTACGATTTCTATCCGCAGCAGACGATTCAACCGTTTGGGATTGTCGACTCTCTGATTCGCCTGGGAATGGCTCGCTCCGGAAGCATCAGCGTCACCACCTTCGATCTGAGCCCGCGCGTCAATCAGCATCTCGACGCTGCTCGTCTACGGGCCAAAGCCGGCCAGCCGTATGTCCTGCAGCTTCCGCTCGATCTGAAAGATCCGGCGCACGACTGGTCGCCTGATCTGGTGAGCTACTGGCGGCAGCTGGGCGATCGGATCGGCGTCAGCGTGCCGGCACTTGCCCCGCCCCGCGGGTCTGATGGCGTGCAGGTCCGAGCCATCAGCGTGCGGCCCGCCGTCGTCAATGCCATTCAGCCGCGCGACGTCAACATCGTGCTGGAGCGAACCGACGATGAGCCGTTCGATTTGATTATCGCGACCAACATCCTGGTGTACTACGATGCGTTCGAACAGGCGCTCGCGTTGACGAACGTCGCCCACCTGCTCCGGCCCGGTGGGTTCTTTCTGACCAACTACGCCGTCTCGCCGCTGCCGCCGCTGGAGCCGAGCGCGAGCCTGACGACACCAGTGTTCTGGGACAAGCAAGGGAACGGCGACACGTTGTTCTGGTATCAGAGGCGGTGAGGGGACAGACCGGGGTTCGACCGGGGTCAGCCCCGGGACAGACACGGGACAGCCGGGGGACAGACTCTGGTTTGTCTCGGTTTTTCAACGACGTTGAGCGGGGACAGACCGGGGACAGACCCGGGTCCGACCCGGGACAGCCCCGGGACAACCCCGGGACACCCAAGTGGTCTGACCCCCAGCCTCCACCAGCCTGCCCCCTTTTGGGATAATGCTCTGGCTTGCGAAAAATTCTCGCCTCAGAGCAGGCTGGGCTTGTCCTGGTCATCACGACCCTCGGCATTCTGCTGACGGTATTTGCCGGCTCCCACGTCGATCGGCTCACCGGCGCCGACGTCAACAACTTTCTCAACTCATACACGCTGATTCAGACGGCAACCGACGCGAGCTTTTTCGCGGTCATGGCGGTCGGCGCCACCATCGTCATCATTTCGGGCGGCATCGATCTGTCGGTCGGTTCGATTTACGCGCTGGCAGGCGTGACGACTGCGCTCATGCTGCGCGGACTCGGACCGATGGGATCGGCGCCGACATTCTTCATCGGGCTCGTCATCTCGCTCGCGATCGGCATTGCCTGCGGTGCCGTGAACGGCCTGATGGTCGTCGGCCTGCGCGTCCACCCGTTCGTGATTACCCTTGGGACGATGTGGATCTTGCGGGGGGTGGCCTTCGTTGCCAGCCACGCCGAGAGCATTCTCGTGCCCGCGGTCCTGACCCGCGTGGCGAAGGCGCCGCTCGGATTGGGATCGTCGCTGTATCCGGTGCCGATGCTGACCATGATCGCCGTCACCGCCATCGGCGCGGTGTATCTGACACGGACCGTGATGGGACGACACGTGTTTGCGATTGGCGGCAACGCGGAAGCCAGCCGGTTTTCAGGGCTGCGGTTATGGCGGATTCAGATTGGCGTGTTCATCATTTCCGGGCTGACCGCCGGTCTGGCTGCCTTCATGGGCGCGAGTTTCTATGGCTCGGCCTCCTGCGTCGACGCGACCGGGTACGAGCTGTATGTGATCGCATCCGCGGTTGTCGGCGGCGCGAGCCTGGCTGGCGGCAAAGGCAGCGCGATCAATGCGACGCTGGGTGCAGTGCTGATCGTGCTGATTCGTCAGTCGATCCGGACGCTGCATTTCGATCAGAATTACGAGTGGATCATCATCGGCTGTGCGACGATTATTGCGGTCGTGCTCGATCGCACCAGCGCCAGCTTCACGGCACGACGGCTGGCGCGAGCGGCGAAGTGATCGCACGGGCTGCCGGCGCCGACGGCCGCGTCGAAGGGTTGAAGAACCGAAGAATCGAAGGAGAAGCGAGGACAGGATTCCTTATGCAGATGCGATTATTCCCGAGACTTGCATCAATCGTGGCGCTGACGGCTGCACTCACGGCGTGTGGCAGCGGCGAAAAGTCCGCCGCTCCGGCGTCGAACGCGCCTTCAGGCGCTGCCGCGCCGGGTGGACGCGGACTGAAGATCGCGATGATCGCCAAGAGCTCGACCAACCCGGTGTTCCTTTCCGCACGAACCGGCGCCGAGGCGGCGGCGAGAGAGCAGTCGCAGAAGCTTGGCATCCCGATCGAGATTGCCTGGCTGACGCCGCCCTCCGAAGACGGACAGGTTCAGGCGCAGCGGATCGCGCAGGCGGTGAACGAGGGGGCGAGCGCGGTGCTGATTTCGTGTTCCGATGCCGGCAAGGTGACCGGCGCCATCAACGACGCGGTCGGCCGCGGCGTGCCGGTGATGACGTTCGATAGCGACGCGCCGCAGTCGCAACGATTTGCCTTTTACGGCGTCGACGACATCAAGACCGGTGAGGCGGTGATGCGCGAGTTGGCGCCGCTGATGAACGGGAAAGGGAAGGTCGCGATCCTTGCCGGCAATCAGAACGCGCCGAACCTCCGCAATCGTGTTGCCGGCGTGAAACAGGAAGCCGCCAAGTATCCTGGCATCTCGATCGTCGACACGTTCTATCACATCGAGACGCCGCAGGATGCGGCCGCAGAAGTGATTCGGGTCCAGAACGCCTATCCGGAGGTGACCGGCTGGGCGATGGTCGGCGGATGGGCGCTCTTCACCCAGACGCTGCTGACCGATCTCGATCCGAAGAAGGTGAAAATCGTTGCGGTCGATGCGCTGCCGGCCCAGCTTGCTTACGTCGATAAGGGCCTCGCGCCAGTTCTTCTCGCACAGCCCACCTACATGTGGGGCTACGTGTCGGTGCAGAAGATCGTCGACAAAGTACAGCTCAAGCAGGACGTGCCGCAGATCATCCCGATGGAGCTGCAGAAAGTCACGAA
>JBPYFA010000255.1:0-9913 GCA_051986585.1 Vicinamibacterales bacterium
GCAGCCGGTTGGCAGCGTAGAGGAACCGCGCATCGGGAGAGAGCATCACCTCGGAGGTGAAGCTCGTACCGGCGAATTCTTTCGGCAGCGTCGACAACGTCTGCTTAGGGCGGAGCGTTCCGTGTGCAGCGTCGTAATCGAAGGTGATGAGCGTCGACGCTTCTTCCTGGATCGAATAGAACCAGCGGCCGTTTGGATGGAAGACGAAGTGCCGCGGGCCGTCGCCTGGGGGCACTCCGACTGACGGCGGATCGTGTGGCATCAGCGTACCGGTGCTGTCGTCGAACCTCCAAACCAGAATCTGATCGAGGCCCAGGTCTGCGGCAAAGACGAAACGGCCGGACGCATCCGATTGGATCATGTGCGCGTGCGCCCGGTCGTGACCGCTGATCGCGAAGCTGCCTGGCGGTCCGGTCGAGGCCTGCGCCGGGCCGGCTTTGCCTTCGTGACGCTTGACGTCGATCGCCGATCCCAGTTCGCCACTCGGGTGGATTGGCAACACCGCGGATGTGCCGCCATCGTAATTGGCGACAAGCGCGTACTTGCCCGAGGAGTGAAGGCTCATGTGCGCTGGCCCGCTGCCTTCCGAGCTGACCGTATTGAGCAAAGTCAGCTGCCCGGTGGCCGCATCAATCGCGTGGGCGCTCACCGAACCCGGGCCTGCTCCGGCCACAGCATTGGCAGAGTAGAGATGCGTGCGCTTTGCGTTGAGCGCAAGCCACGACGGGTTCAACGGCGTTTCGAAGATGCCACGGGCCGACAGAGCTCCGCTCTCAGGGTCCAGATCAAATATGTGAATGCCCTTGCCGCGGGCCGTCGCCGAGCCCTGGCTATAGGTTCCGACGTAGACGTGAACCGGCCGGCGCGGTGAACTTCGCCGCGCCTGGCCCTGACGCACGAACGCTGGCGCGGCAGCGGCGCCTGCAAGAGTGTGCAGGAACCGCCGGCGAGTCGAGACATGCATGCGGCGCTCCATTAATCACCAATCGTCAATCGGCCATTGGCAATCGCGAATTGCGAACTGCGAATCGCGAATCGCGAATTGCCGCGGGCTCACTTGCGATTGGGCGACGTCGACGACCCGTTTCCGCGCGCGCCGCGCGCGGGAATGCCCCAGAAAATGTAGCCGCCTCGATTGGTTCCTGCCATGATGTCGATCGCACCATCCTTGTTGAGGTCTGCCACCTGAATCATCGAGCCCACCCCGGACCGATTGTTAATCAGCTCCGGTACGAATCGCGCGCCGCCTGGCGCTTTGGGATCGCGGATCGTCTTGAACCAGTAAAGGACAGCGGCGCCCTGGGCATCCGGATCGCTGTAGCTGTCGAGGTGGGACCACGCGCGTTTGCCGGTGATGATGTCTTTCACGCCGTCACCGTCGACGTCCGCCATCGTCAACGCGTGCAGCTCGGAGAAGGTGACATCGCCGGGATTGTTCGCGGCGAAATCTCCCATGATCTGGTGCTCGATGAATGAAATAGTTCCGGCTGCGTCGCGCTTCTGCTCGTACCAGGCGAGGCCGAAGCCGTGCGCGGCGAGGGAGGTGACCACGTCGGGGAGTTTGTCGCCGTTGACGTCGTAGATTTCGAAGTTGCCGCCGGCGTTCCCGCTTCGCCCGAAGGCCCCCTGATGGAATTTCCAGGGCGTGACCGTGGGACCCTCCGCGGGCTGTTCCCACCAGCCGTGGGGGGCGATCACATCAACCCTGCCGTCGCCGTTGATGTCGCCGCCGCCGATGCCGTGAATGCTCTGCCCCCACGGTCCTGCTTCGGAGACGGCATACACCTTCCACGGACCGGTTGGATTCGCCGGATCGTACGTCGCCCACTGCACCTTGTTGCTGCCGGAGAAGATCGCGTCCGCCTTGCCGTCATTGTTCACGTCGACGAAGGCAATCGATTCGGAGATGACTTCCGGAAAGATGGTGTAGCGAGTCCAGCGACGCGATTCACCGCGCGGATTGACGTAGAGCGCGGGCGCGCGCGATTCGGCAACGAGGATGTCGTCCCAGCCATCGCCGGTGTAGTCGCCAGCATAGTTCACCATCGCCGGGCCATACTCCTTGGCAGGGTTGAACGCCTGACCCAGGTAGAACTCGCGCGAGTCGGTGAATGACGGCCCGAGGTAGTAGCGGTTGCCCATTGTCACGTCAAGCACGCCGTCGTGGTTGAAATCGCCCGCCGCAGCCGACCACCCGTAGTAGAAGTCCTCGAAGTGCTGCGCGCGAAAATGCGGTGATGTTTTTTCCGTCGGCGTCACACGACGTTGCAGATCTTTCAGCGCGAGGTTCTTGAAACGCACTTCATTGGTGCCGCCGACGTAGAGTGCGAGCGGTCCGAATGAACCGGTCTCTGGATCGATCGCGACCCCACCGCCGACCGGCGCATTCAAGCTGGCGCGGAACACGTTGGCGTCGACCAGTACTTCGAACGAGTTCCAGTCGTTCGGTTTGAAGGCGGTCGAAGCTCGCGGCGGAAACATCGACACGAAGGTCGAGTCTTGACCCGCCCCGCGACCGCGGCCACCACCAGCCCCGCGTCCGCCGGCCCCTCCTTCGCGCCCCGCCGCCTGGGGTGGAGGAGGCGGCTGGATGCGGATCATCGCACCGCCCGGCCGATTCAACGGTTCACGCGCCCCGATATGGCCCTGGCTGTCGACCGTCACCGCCGCAGGCGTTGGCGAGTCTCCGCCCAGGGTCGTGTAGATCCCTTTGATTCCAGCGGCGCTCTTTTCGCTCCGCACCATCACCCCCGCGGTACAAGGGGCGGCGCACTTATACGAACCAGAAAGCTGCACGTCCTGATAGCCCGGATTGATGAGAAGCCAGCCGCCATCAGCGCTGGTCGGCGTGCCGACGATCTCACCATTCTCGGCGCGCCACTTCGCCTGACCGATCTGCTCTGTGCCAGTCAGCGCGGAGCCTTTGAATGTCCAGTCCGGGACGAAGGTGGCGGGCCGATCCGTCGCGGGCGTCTGCGCGTACGGGGTGAACGAAAATGCGACCGCGATCAGCAAGATCGAGACTACGAAAATGCGTCGTTGAAACATGGAGCCCTCATGTCTGGTTGCCTGTTTGTCGAAGCGCCAAAGTATTTCGCCGAGTTGAGCAGAAAACGCAAGCTGCCACGCGACCGATCGACCAGATGCCTTGGATGTCCCGCCGGGAGCATAGTCCATTACGGGCCAATTTTGAGAATCACCCGATGCAGTCGCAAGGAATCGGGTTCCGGCGTATAATTGCGCTGTTCATATGACGCAGCCGTTTTACAGCATTATCGAAACCCCGCGCATTGTCGTCCTTGCGGGCGGCCTGCGCATGGGTGTCGGTCTGTAAAGCCGGAAGCGTTTTTCAATTCCTTAGCCATCAACGCCCTTCCGGAAGCTTCACCGGAAGGGCTTTTTCATTTTCGGAAGCTTCCGCAGGGCGACAGGGAGCGTCGCCATGCCACCCGCCGCCGCCGTCGACCTGCATCAGGTGTCGAAATCGTTTCGTGTACGGCGCCCGAGAGGGGCGGGCGTTGGCGCGCGGGTTCGCCATCTGTTCAGCCAGCAAACCGAGAAAGTCGCCGCCGTCGACAAGTTGTCGTTTTCGATCGCGCCGGGCGAGCGTGTCGCCTTCATCGGCCCTAATGGAGCTGGCAAATCGACAACCCTGAAGATGCTCGCCGGCATTTTGCAGCCGGACGCTGGTGACGTGTGTGTGCTCGGCCTCGTCCCGTCGCGGCAACGACGACGGTTGGCGTTCCAGATCGGTACTGTGTTCGGGCAGCGATCGCAGCTCTGGTACCAGCTGCCGGCTCGAGACACGTTCGAGCTTCTCGGCCGGGTCTACGAGATCGAACCGCGTCAACACCGCCGCCGGATTGATCTGCTGTCGTCCGCGTTTGGCCTCGGCGGGTTCGTCGATACGCCGGTCCGGCACCTGTCGCTCGGCGAGCGGATGCGGTGTGAGATTGCCGCGAGCCTGCTGCACTCGCCGCGCCTGTTGTTTCTCGACGAGCCGACCATCGGCCTCGACGTGTCGGCGAAGGCGATGATTCGTGAGCTGCTCTGGACGGAATCGGAGCGTGAGCGCGTGACGCTGCTCTTGACGTCGCATGACACGGGCGACATGGAACGCGTGTGCACGCGTGCCATCGTCATCAATCACGGGCGCCTGCTGTGGGACGGAGAGATCTCGGGACTGCGCCGCGGTTACTTGAAAACCAAGCGCGTTACCTTGTGGACCGAGTCCGAATGTGTTGAGCTGGCGCTGCCAGGCGTGCGCGTCTTGTCGTCCTCATCGTATCGAACGGAGCTGGAGATTGCGTCAGAGATCGCGCCGCTCGGACAGGTGGTCGATGCGGCCCAGCGCCAGACTGCCATCCGCGATATGGCGATCGAGGACGCGCCGCTCGATGACGTGATTCGTGCGTTGTATGCGAGCGCCAAACCAGAGAGCGTGTCGTCATGATTGCCGGACACGCGGACAAGTACGGCGCCTTCGTACGCATCTCGGCGATAAAGGCCCAGCGCGAGCGCAACGAGTTATACGGCCGGATGATGTTCTTCGCCGTGATTCTTGGAGTGTTTTCGAGTCTGTGGCGCGCGGTGGCCGAAGCCGGGATGCCAGTCACGGCTGATCCGAAAGCACTCGTCTGGTATCTGGCGGCAACGGAATGGATTCTGCTCAGCGCGCCGCCGATCCACCTCGAGATTCAGGAGACGATCCGTCGTGGAGATGTCGTGTACCGTCTCGGCCAACCGGTCTCATATGTCGTGGCGGAGTTCGCGAGCGGACTCGGCCTGCTGGCCGCGCGTGCGCCGGTTCTGGGATTGACGGCGTTTCTGTGCGCGTTCGCGTTCACCCGCTGGATTCCGTCGCTGACCGCGTTGCTCATCGTGGCCACGTTCGGATTTATCGCGAGTGCGCTGGTGACGGCTTCCTATCTCGGAATCGGCCTGCTGGCGTTCTGGCTTCAGGAAGTCGCGCCGGTCTATTGGGTGTGGCAGAAGCTGATGTTCGTGCTCGGCGGTCTGATGTTGCCACTCGATCTGTATCCGACGTTTATCCAGCGAGCGGCGGCATTCACACCATTTCCGTTCATGCTCGCGACGCCGGCGTCGTTCATGTTGGGCGCTCCGCGCGCGTCGGCAGCGGTGCTTGCCGGAGGACTGGTGTTCTGGAGCGGAGTAACAGCATTCGCGGTGGCCTGGATGTTCAGGCGCGCCGCATCGACGGTGACGATCAATGGCGGCTAGCTCTCTGTCGTTTACGCGAGCACTCGTCACGACCAACCTGAAGGCAGCGCTCGCCCTGCGCGGGGGTTTCGTGATCCAGGTTGTGTTCATGGCGCTCAACAATCTCTCGTTCTTCGTGTTCTGGTGGGCGCTGATGGGACGTGTGACCACAATCCGCGGCTGGCGGCTGGGTGATATCCAGCTGCTGTTCGGTCTGGTCGCGGCGTCGTTCGGACTGACGATCACGATTGCTGGCGGCGTCCGTTATTTGGGCCGATTCATCGAGGACGGCGACCTCGACACGCTGCTGACGCGGCCGAGGTCGGTTCTCGTTCAGGCGCTTGGCATGCGCGCGCACCCGTCCGGCTTTGGCGATCTCATCTCCGGTCTCGCCTTCATGGCCTGGTCCGGACAGATCTCCTGGCGGACAATGCCGATCGTGGTCGTCGTGATCGTATCGAGCGCGCTGATCTTCGTCGCGTGCGGCGTGGTGTTCTTCAGCGTCGCGTTCTGGCTGGGTCGCGTCGAAACCGTTGCCACTCAGCTGTGGGAACTGTTGATTACTTTCTCTCTCTATCCGGAGCCGTTGTTCGGCGGCGCAATCCGACTCGTGCTGTTCACCGTGTTGCCGGCTGGCTTTGTGGGCTACATGCCAATCCGGGTGCTGCATACGCCGTCGTTTGCGAGCCTGGCACTTCTGGTGTGTTCCGCGATGGGGTACGTGTGCCTTGCGGTGTGGGTGTTCGAGCGCGGCCTCGGACGTTACGCGTCCGGCAGCCGATTTACGACGTTTGGGTAGGGGGGACAGCCACCGGTGTGTCCCGGGGACAGACCGGTGGCTGTCCCCGGCCTGTCCCCTCGCCCTCAGTGCTTTGATTTCTTGGCGGCCGTCTTGGCCTCGCGATACCCCGCCTTGACGGCGTCGGCCTCGGTCATGAACTTCCCGTTCTTCGTGTTTCCGTAGTACCGGTCGCCCTCGCGATGAAATACCTTCGTGTCCAGGTTGACCCAGACCATTCCTTTGACCGGCGGTTGTTGGGCGGTGGCCGGTGCGGTTGTCGTCCGGGTTGTGGACGCGGTCGGCGCAGACGACTTCGGCGCCGGCGCTGGCGCTGGCGCGGCGGCCGCGGCTGGTGCGCCGACGGTCACCATCGACGTGATTTTGTCGATCGTATTCTTGGGCACGCCGGCTTTCGACAGATCCGCGACCGTCGCGTACGGCCGCCCCGCAATGATCTTTTTTGCCGTCGCCGGTCCGACGCCAGGCAGCGCTTCGAGGTCGGCTTCCGACGCGGTATTCAGGTTCACGGGCGATGCCGGCGCCTTGGCCTGCGCACTCTTTGCAGGCGCCGCCTGGCCCGCAAATGTCGGTAGTGCCAGTGCCAAGAGACAGACCAGCGACCAAGGCAGGATTTTTCGCATGATGCAGATCTCCTCACAAATCGGTCGACGACCAAGAGTCTCGTCCGATCGCACTCCGGCGTGCCATACTGCGACTCTCCTCCAGTAGTCGCCTCTCTGCATCCGTCACGCGTTCGTGATCGACAGCATGCGAACGCGACCGTTGGGGAGATAATTCGTCCCCAATGAAGTACCAGCACCGCGTCGTCGGCATGCTATCGCTGCTGTCGGTGATCACGTACATCGATCGAGTGTGCATCGCGGTGGCTGGCCCACGCATCCAGGACAGTCTGCAGATCAGCCCCGCACAGTGGGGATGGGTCACCAGTGTGTTCTTTCTTTCCTACAGCGCGTTCGAGATTCCTTCCGGCGCGATGGCTGACCGCATTGGCCCGCGCCGAGTGTTGACGAGAATCGTCCTCTGGTGGTCGGCATTTACGTCTCTGACCGGGATGGTCTCCAGCTATGCCGCGCTCCTGCTCGTGCGCTTCTGCTTCGGGATGGGCGAGGCTGGTGCTTATCCAAGCGCGTCCGCGGTGATGGCGCGTTGGATTCCTGCCCGCATTCGCGCCCGCGCTTGGGGGACGGTGTGGATGACTGCCCAAATTGGCGCCGCCAGCACACCGCTGCTAGTGGTGCCGATTCAGATGCGGTACGGCTGGCAAACATCGTTCTACGTCTTCGGTGTCCTGGGACTGTTATGGAGCGCAGTCTGGTACGCCTGGTTTCGCGACTCGCCTGCGGATAAGCCCGGGATGAGTCAAGACGAACTGCGCGAAATCGGATCGGGATCGCCGTCGGGTCATGGCATGCCGTGGGGACGCGCACTGCGAAGCCGAGTCTTCTGGCAAATCGCCGCAGTTGGCGCGTGCTACGTGTATTCGCTCGCGTTCTTCCAGTCGTGGCTGCAGACGTACCTGGTGAAGGGACGCGGCTATACGGAAGCAGCCTTGATGCTCTCGTCGCTCCCGTACATTGTCGGCGCCTGCGCGAACGGGTTGGGCGGCGTCCTCAGTGATGCCCTGGTTCGTTGGTTTGGACTCAGACGCGGACGTCGTATGCTCGGCGCGAGCGGACTCACGTGCGCGGCAGTCTTCATGGTTGCTGCGAACGTGACAGGGAGCGGCGAGTGGGCACTGGTGTTCCTCTCGCTCGCGTACGCCGGCATCCTTCTACAGCAACCGAATCTCTGCGCCGTGTGCCTCGATACCGGCAAAGCGCATGCGGGCACCGTGTTTGGATTCATGAACACAGCTGCCAACCTCGCCTCGTCGGTTTCGGCGATTGCGTTCGGCTATCTGGTGTCCTATACCGGAAGTTATAGGGCGCCTTTCATCCCAATGATCGTGCTCTTGTGCGTGGGCGCGGCGGTGTGGCTCAAACTTGATCCGTCGCACGACATTTTCGAGCAGGAAGAAGCGACGGTGGCGGTGTCTACCGCAATGCTCAATGCTTAATGCTCTATCAGCCTGTCACAGAACATTGAGCACTGAAGTCGTTTGGAGGTCCGGATCAACTCGCCGCGAACGCTTCGACGTTGAAAAGGAATATCCGTAGAATCCCCCGATGCGAATCACTCTGGCCGCACTCATGCTTATCGCCGTTGCCGCGACCGCCTCGGCGCAGACTGTCGCCGTCACCATTAAGGCCCGCGCCGTCATCGACGGCACCGGGAAGGTCATCCCCAACGCGATGGTCACCGTCCGCGAGGGAAGAATCGTCGACATCGCGCCCGCGTCCGGACAGCCGACAATCGACCTTGGTCAGCTGACGCTGTTGCCGGGCTTCATCGATACGCACGTCCACATCGGCTGGCACTTCGGTCGGGACGGCCGTTTCCAACCACGCGACGACTCGCCGGCAGACGCCGCCCTGTATGGTGCCGAGAATGCGTACGTGACGCTGATGGCTGGCTTCACGACGGTGCAGAGCGTGGGCGCGGCTTCAGACAAGCCGCTCCGTGATGCCATTTCACGCGGCGTGATTCCGGGCCCGCGCATTCTGACCTCGCTCGGCCAGATTTCGGATGCGAACATGACACCGCAGCAGATCCGTGACGACGTCCGGCAAAAGAAAGCCGACGGCGCGGACCTGGTGAAGATCTTCGCCTCGGCAAGCATCCGCGACGGCGGCGCACCGACCTTGACCCAGGAGCAGCTCGACGCGGCGTGCGGAGAGGCGAAGGCGCAGGGCCTGAGGACCCTCGTCCATGCTCACAGTCCTGAGTCGATGAAGCGGTCGGCGCTGGCAGGTTGTACACAGGTGGAGCACGGCTCGCTGGCCGATGCCGCGTCTCTGAAGCTCCTCGCCGACAAGGGCGTCTGGTTCGATCCGAATATCGGCCTCGTCTTCCAGAACTATCTCGAAAACAAGGCTCATTACCTCGGTATCGGGAACTACAACGACGAAGGTTTCGCCTATATGGAAAAGGCGATCCGGCTGAATCAAAGCATGTATGCGCAGGCGCTGAAGACGCGGGGGTTGAAGATGGTGATGGGCACCGACGCCGTGGCGGGCGCGCACGGCCAGAATGCGCGCGAGCCCGTCGAGCGCGTGCGGCAAGGCCAGCAACCTATGCAGGCGATTATGGAGATGACGTCGCTGGCGTCACGATCGATGCATCTTGAAAATGAACTGGGCAGCATCGCGCCTGGTCTCGCAGCCGACCTCGTCGCGGTCGACGGCGATCCGCTCACCGACATTACCGCCCTCCTCCGGGTCAAGTTCGTCATGCGTCACGGCTCGGTCTACAAACGTTGAGGTCGCAATCGTTCTCGTGTGGAAAGCACGAACGCTCCGTCGACCACGCCGGCATGTTGGTTGCGAGAGTGGTCCCTACATCCGATGAACGGCGCCTGCGATGCACAGGCAACATACAGCTCGAGAGCGTATCGTGGGCTCGTTCGCGTGTCGTTACGTTCGTGACACATAGGAAATGTCGAGCAATCGACAAGGAGTACTCCCATGAAAGTGAAAGAATTGATGACGACTGACGTAAAACGTTGCACTTTGGACACGAATCTCGCCTCGGCTGCCAGAATCATGTGGGAAGGAGACTGCGGAGCTGTCCCCGTAACCGACGAACGCGACCATGTAGTCGGCGTCATTACCGATCGTGACATTTGCATCGCCGCCGCGACTCGAGCGGGCACGGAGGGAGAAATCCCCGTAAGGGACGTCATTTCCAAGACGTTGTACTCGTGCGCGCCTGGGGACGATGTGCGCTCGGCGCTCGAAACGATGAAGACGCGGAAAGTGAGACGGCTACCGGTGATCGACCAGGGAGGACGAT
>JBPYFA010000256.1:0-11577 GCA_051986585.1 Vicinamibacterales bacterium
CGGGTCTGACACAGTTTTCCTTCGCGTCGCCGAGAACGTCGCGGTAAACGTTTGGAGCCAGGGGACATCCGAGATCGGATGTGCGTGAAGGAGGGTTTTGCGCTACACTTCTTCAGACCGTCCGCAACTCGTTGATTCTAAAAGCGGAGAGATGGCGGAGTGGTCGATCGCGCACGCTTGGAAATCGAAGCTCGCCAGCCGCAGTGACACAGTTCGAAGCGCGTCAACGCACACGCGATCAGCGACTTAACCCTCCAAATCGATCACGCGCTGTGCGTCCGTAACTCTCGACGTTCGTCGAGGTTTTGAGCCGGACGTATCACATTCCTATCACAATCGAGTCGCTGACTTATCGGCTGTTGCTCGGTACGCGACAGTGCTTCTCAAGATGCTTGCGATGAGCGTCCGTCGAGGCCGATGCTGCGGAATGCGCTGAACTCCTGCTCCAGAAATGATTGGGATCCAGCGAGAGGGTTGAGGTCCAAATCGTGTTCAAGAGCAACCGGCAGCAGCTTCGCGTTCAGGCCAACGTCGTCAATCTGACCGACCGCCTGAATGTCATCAACTTTGCCGGTCTGTTCTCGGGTACAGCGCTCGCGCCTCCGCGCAGTGTCGCTGTGCGTCTGCAGTTTGACTTTTGAGCGGCGCTGGATAGGCCCGCGCGGAAGACAGCGCTGACGTGTGATGACGCGGTAAGACTTTCACCGTGGCGCACCGATTCCGAACGTGCTGGCAGTGGCCCCGCAATCGGCTCACCTGTCTGAGCTACTCCAACAATGCCGGTGCCGCGCAAATCCCCGAGCGACTTGGCAGTCGTTGGAGTGGGCTCTACTTTGCACCGAAGAACATGGAATGGCCGAGTCGGAAAGGAGGAATCCCAGCGGCAATCGTCGGACGCGTCCCCGCGCCGGAAGGCGCGCGAACGATCCGAGCCCTAGCTGCGCCTCCTGCGGCTTGCCTCTCGTCAACCGCATGCCTCACGCATCCGACGCAGACTGCGCGATGGCGCGTCGTGAACAGGAAAAAGACGAGCCTTCAAGTACCGCTCGCAACCGCACGTGACACTGTATTCAATCAACGAGCCTGTTTCACCTTTCGGACGCCGAGCCATCCTGACGCTCGGCGCGCTGTTCGGCGAGCCAGTTCTCACTGACGACGCCGATGTCTATTTTTCGGCGCGCCTGCTGCCTTTCCACGCTCCTGAGAATCCGAAGCACGAAGGCTGCGGAGCCAACGAGAACGACAAGCGTTGCGAGTCCGCGCCAGCCGCCGGGAACGTCCATGTGAATTCCGTGCGCAAGTCGGGCGTTACAGTCGCGGAAGGGCAATAGTGAACGATGATCCCACGCTAGGAGTGCTCTGGACTGTGAGGGTCCCGCCGTGTCGCTCGACGATTCCCCTGCTGATATAGAGCCCGAGTCCCGTTCCCCTTTGGCCCGTTTGAAGGGTCTGATACGGATCGAAAATCCGATCGAAATCCACCGTCGGAATCCCGATCCCCGTGTCTTCGACGGTGATGCAGACTTCTTCCGGCGTGGCGCTTGATCGCAAAGCGACGGAGCCGCCTGCATCCGTGAACTTGATCGCATTTCCCAAGAGATTGGACAGCACCTGGAAAAGACGGTCGCGATCCACCATCACGCGGATGTCGGCCGCGAGCAATTGCGCCGTCAACGTCACGCCCTTCGCGCGGGCAATGAGCTCATGGCTCTGGCACGCTTGTTCGAGCAGTTCCCTGATGGCGAGCGGGTGTTTGTCGATGGTGAGCTTGCCCGCCTGCAGCGCGGCCATGTCCACGAGATCAGAGACGAGGCGCTGCATGGAGTCCGCGGTGCGATCGACGGTGTCGATCGGCTTCCTGAGTTCGTCCTTCTCGGCATTGGCGTCGACTTTCCGCGAGAGCAGATGGGTACCCATCCTGACGACGCCAAGCTGGTTGCGCAGATCGTGCGACACGATCGCGAGCACGCGATCGCGCACTGCGACCGCTTGCTGCGCCTCGCTGTAGAGCACCGCGTTATCGATGGCCATGCCGACGCGCCGTCCCAGATCCTCAGCCACCCGCACATCGGTCAGCGAATAGCGACGGTTCGATTCTGCCGTAATGATGGTGATCGCACCGATCGGTCCACGCCGAGTCTGAATGGGCGCGATGATAACGGCTTTCAGACCGAGTTCACGCAAGACGCTGAAGTGCACTTCATCGACAGCACCGGCGCGCAGCTCTTCCTCGGACAGCTCCGCCGACCACTCTGTGAGTCCGGACCGGATCACTTGCGGGATGCCCGCGGTCGCCTCCGGACTGACCGGGTAACGTTCGTCGAGCTCGCGCGCGAGCTGTTCTTTCGCCCGATCGGTGTGTGCGACCGACACGCGCCGCAGGGATTCGCCTTCGCGCAGATCGACCACGCACCAGTCCGCGATAGCCGGAACGGCGAGACGAGCGATCTTGTCCAGCGTCGTCTGATAGTCCAGCGACTCCGCAAGTTCTCGGCTGGCGTCGGCGAGGAACCGCTGAGCGGTTTCGGCGCGCTGCAAGTCCGCGAGGATCTGTGCTTTCACGATCCCGGATGTGGCTCTGCTGACCATGCTCCGGAACAGCAGCTTGTCCTCTTCAGAGAATTCGAACGCGGTGAGTGAGCCGATGTGGGCGACGCCGATCACTCGGTCCTCACGCTTGAGGGGGACGCCATACAGTGCGCGCACGCCTTTCGCACGGACGAAGGGACTCTTGACGCGCGGGTCGTCCGCGGCATGCCGTAGAAAGACCGGCTGCGATTCGGCCGCCACTTGACCGGCGAAGCCTTCCCCGATGTGCACGAAGAAACCGTTCCGGAGTTCTTCCTCGAGGCCCGAAGCGGCGCGGACCCGTAAGACATCGCCCTCCCGCAGCAGGATGACGCAGGTGTCGACGGCCTCGGTGCCAGTCAACATGGAGACCACGAGGTTTTGCAGGAATACATCGAGGTCCGCGGACCCGAGCGCTGCCTCGGACACTCGGTCGAGTGCCTTGAGCACCTTCTCACGCGCCGACGCATACTTCGCGGCCGATTCCGCCAGCGCGCCATCAAACGCGTCGCCGAGAAGCCGAAGTTCGCGAACGTCGATTCCTGCGCCCACGTCCACCGCCCACAAATCCAAGATCGATCGACGCAGCAGGTTGAACTCGATGACGATTTGATCGAAATCGAATCCGCGGCCGAGGCGATCGAGGGCATGGCGGTGCGGCAGATCCCCAAGCGAGGCCGGTGCGCCGGTCTGCGCCGCCTCGACCATATCGGCGACCCGGGCGAGAATGACCGGAAGATGATCGATGATCGCGGTCGCTGACATTTCGCGTGCAGGAGAGAGAGCGCGCACACGTGACGCCCAGTCCGCCACGATGTCGTCCCGGCGTGTGCGTATGAAATCGGACAGACGGCGTACTGGCGACGAAGAGACGCTCGAGGTCACGAAGCCTCCTGTCGCCATGGCTGCCGGGCGCAATTAACGCCAGCACAGCGCGCCGTGCGATCGCCCGTTCGCATCAGGTACCGCTGGGCTGCAACCGCCGGACCAGCCCTCGGGATCGCGCTCCGTGAGCAAGGATGAGGTAGCGAATAGGGTGCGGCTTGTCTCCGTCAGTCCGCTAGCGGTGCGTGCTCCACAAGGTGCAACAAAGCGTCAGGAGCGACGGGCTTCACCAGATGTGCGTCGAAGCCCGCCTCACTCGTTTTTCGACGATCGTCTTCTTGGCCCCAGCCCGTGATCGCGACGATAAACAACGACTTGCCGTCGGCGAGCGACCGGATGCGCCTGCACACCTCGTATCCGTCGACGCCAGGCATGCCGATATCCAGCAACACGATCTCGGGCCTAAACCGGACGATTTCAGCGAGCGCCTCGGCCCCGCTGTAGCTGGTCCGAGTCACGCATCCGGCGACCGTGAGCAGCGCCGCGATCGTATCGGCCGCATCCATGCTGTCGTCAACGACGAGGACGCGACGTCCAAGGTTTCTGGCGACTGGCGCTTTCCGCTCTCGATCCTCCTGCGCCTGGTCGGTAAGCGGAATGGTCGGAAGTGCCACGGTGAACGTGGCCCCGCTCCCCACGCCAGCGCTCGACACGGTCAATGTTCCACCGTGCAGTTCGACAAGTGTCCGCGCCAGCGCGAGCCCGATCCCCAGTCCGCCGACAGTGGTGTCGGCGCTCCCGGAACCTTGAGCGAACAGATCGAAAATGCTGTCGAGGCGATCCGCGGCAATGCCTTGCCCCGTATCTGTCACCTGCACCGCAACGTTGGTCGGATTCGCCGTCACGTCGATGGAGAGCCTCCCGCCGTTCGGCGTGTACTTCGCCGCGTTGTTCAGGAGGTTCGCGAACACTTGCGACAACCGGGCGAGGTCGCCGTCCACGCACACCGGCGACAGCCCGCGGCGCTGTTCCAATCGGTGTTCGCGTTCTTCGATGACCGGCCGGGCGGTTTCGACGGCGGCGTCCAGGACGTGATCGAGCAGTATTGGGCCGCGCTGCAGACTCATCTTGCCGCGCGAGAGCCGTGAGACATCCAGCAGATCGTCTATGAGCCGCGTCATGTGCGCGACCTGCCGCTCGATGATCGCACGCGATCGGACTCGCAAGGGCTCGGGAATACCTGTGGACTGCAGGATCCCGACGGCAGTTCGAATCGGTGCGAGTGGATTGCGCAATTCGTGCGCGAGAATCGCCAGGAACTCGTCTTTGCGGCGATCAGCTTCGCGCAAGGTATGCTCCGCGCGCTTTCGTTCCGTGATGTCGAGGACGATCGCAACGCCTTTGCCCGTGCTCTCGATGCGGCGGCCGGCAAACAGCCCCCAGAACCGCTCCCCGTCGCGACGGAAGTATTCCTTTTCGTACGGTTCGATACGGCCGGTACGTTCGTATTCCGCGACGGCCGCCCGCGTGCGCGGCATCCATTCCGGTGGCGTGAGGCGATCCCAGCGCACCTCGCCTCCCTCCAGCTCGTCGCTCGTAAATCCCACCATGTTCAGGAACTCGTCGTTCGCGTCGATGATCGCTCCTTCCGTGTCGAAGAAGGCAATCGCCACGACGCCGCTCTCAGCGACGCTTCGGAAGTGCTCTTCGCATTGGCGAAGACGATCCATGGTGCGACGCTGCGCGTCGACAGAGCGCACCTCGCCTTCCGAAGCACGCAGCTCCGCGCGACGCTCCGGTTGGTCGCCAGTGGGGTGATTCGGCCGGCTCATTGATTGTTCCTCGGACAGTTCGCGGACGTGATTGCCCTATGGTTCATACGCGGCCGACGCGTTCTCAGGATATCGCCCGAAATCAGGCGCTGCATGGCGGTCCCCACTTCACTCACGGTTGGGCTGCAAGCGGCGGACCGACGTGTTTCGGCTGAGGTCGGTGCGTGCAGGACGGAAGATTTGGACGGCCGAACGGGTGGTGGCACGCACCGTGAAAATTGATCGGGCGTGGCCGATAACGCTCGGGCTGATCGGCGGAGAGAACGTCGCGAGATGCGGCTTGACCGCCGCAGGACTCAGGTTGACGTCCTCGAGCACGTACTCAGCGGTGTGCACTCGGAGCGTCTGCGCTCGACGGCCGACGACCGTGCGCCGCGCACGAAGCGTCGCCGACCGTGCTAATGATGTCGCCGATCCACACGAAACTTCTGCTCACACACATCGACGAATACCGCTTGATACGCAGAGGCGCCCCGCTTGTCCGACCAAGAGTAAGCTTGCGCACATGAGGAAGGTCTGCATCGTAGGGGCTTCCGGAAAGCTCGGGCAGTACATGGTGCAGCACGCACTGGATCGCGGGTACGAGGTCGTCGGCGTTTGCCGCGACGCCAGCGTGGAAAAGCTCGATGCCTTCAAGGAGCGCATCACGGTCATTCCGGGAGCAACCAACGACCGCGAGGTCATCAAGCGAGCTGTCGCGAGTTGCGACGGCGTGCTCGTCGTGCTTGCCCCGATGGGCGTCCACCGGTACGCGTCAGGAACCGCGCAAGCTGTTCTCGACTACGCACGTCCGGGGGCGCGCCTCGTGTTCTCGTGTGGGTGGCACATTACACGGGATGGCAAGGACGTGTACTCGTTGAAGATCAAACTGCTCGTGCATGTCGTCGGCCGGCTTGCTCGCCTCGCCCGCGTCGTGGACCTCGATGACCAAGTGGAGGCTGGCCGGCGCGTATTTGCCAGCAACACGAGGTGGACGGTTGTAAGAGGGAGCGACCTCGAAGAAGGTGAGAGCCAAGGTCTGCCAGTCTGGAGTCGGCACGTTGGCGACCCCATCCTGGCGAGCAATATCACGCGCCGCGTGGACTTTGCCCTCTTCATGGTGGCTGCTCTCGAAAATGACGCCCTTGTCCACGAAGCCCCCGCGATTGTTGGCTGCAACACGCCGTCTGCTCTCGCGCATGCCGCCGCAGCGCCATCCATCTAGCGAACCAGAACCACGATTCGCCCTTTTACGGTAACGGTTTCAGAACTCCACAAGAGCGTCGCGCAGTTTCCACGGCTACTGTTCGTTGCCGGTTAGCGATACATCGTAACCACTAACGCTCTGGATCGTCTCGGCGTCGACGGCGCCACTCGTTGGCGCGCCACCAACGGCGTACCGCGTCGCCTGCGAAGATCGCGACGATCATGAAGCCAATTAGGACGTAAACGCTCATGCGCTTGATGAAGAACGTACGGGCAGTCAGTGTCTCGAACTACTGTACTTGTGTACGCGAAGCGGCGAAGACGCATCGCTGAGTTCGTGATGCGTACCGCCGAAGCGCAACTCATACCCCTGCTGCGATTCGATCACTGAAGTGGCTGTCGAGATGCTGTTATTGGCACACTGGATCTAACGCCGCGAGGACGGCCAGCCCTACGGGTTCGGGCGTTGCGCCAGTTTCTACACGGCGACGGCGAGCCGTTGCAAATTGCGAGAAACCATGACGATCGCGACGGCCAGCAGGCCTGCGACGAAACAGAACAACGCATCGCCTCAGTCCACGGCGAGCTCCTTTCAGCGCATTGCCGCCTTTAATCGTTTTTGGACTTGCTCAATGGACGGAACTCCGCCCTTGTACACCCGTCAACTCGGGGCATCGTACGGCGGTTTGGGGACCGCCATCCCGAAGATGTCTTTGCCTTTCCAGAGGATGGTCGGCGTCGGATAGCCGGTGCGGGAATCGTCCTTCGGCAGCTTGCCAATGTCGATGAACTGATAGTCCTTCGGCAGCTTGAGCCCCGTCAGCGCGTCGTCAAGGTTATTCACCATGTCGGGCGTGTTGACGCAGCCATCGCGGGTCAGGAACGTCAGGTCCTTCATCGTCGACGGCGAACCCCAGGCCAGCGCAAGCAGCAGCGCGATCCACATCGTCACGTCTCCGTGCCTCCAGACTCTACCTAATTACCCAGCCAGCCTGATTCTCGCATTCACCCTGACCGCGACGCGTGTGTCGACGCTCTGAGTGCCAGACCGAGTCGAAGAGCACGTGACAGCGTCGGCTACCCGGACGCGGCTTCGGCGCCGTCGCGGAAAATCGCCGTAAGCAACTGCGGCGCCTCCTTTTCCAATGATCCCGCGCGCACACTAAGCCTCGCCTTCAGGCGAGGGCCTCCATCACTTTGTGCCGACCATAATGATCGTGAAGGAACCTGGAATCGCGGCACCGCGGCCGGCGCCGCGGCCACCTGCAGGAGACGGCGTTCCTGCCGGCGGCGGTGGCGGCGGAGGCCCGAGCTCCGATGCCATCGCGAACAGATGACCCGTCTTGCTGTCGAACGCGATCGTGCGCGCGCCAGTGCCAGACCACGTCTTCAGGTCTTGCTCCACCTCGAAACTCGTCGGGCTCTTCTCCTTCACGATGGTCATCGTGCCGTTCCCCTGCGTGCTGAACGCCTCCAGCGTCTGCGGGTTGAACACGGCGCCGTCGGAGCTGCCGGCGAGCGGCAGCTTCTGGAGGATTTTCCCGTCCGTCGCGCTCAGGATGACGAACCGCTGCGACGGATGATCGGGATCGACCGGTGTTGCCGCCGGACCGATGACGCTACACGCGGCGAATAGGATCCCGTTCTTCACGTCGAGCGCGAGCCCGTTGCAGCCGCCGTTCTCGTCGAACGGATACGTCTTCGTCACCTTCATCGTCTTCGCATCGACCACCGCGACGGCGCCCGGCCGCTCCTGGAGCACCTGGTAGATCGTGCCCTTGCCGTCGCCGATCGTCTGCTCCGGCGTGCCGCCGAGGTCGATGTGGCCGAGGACGTTGCCGTCCTTCGCGTCGACGACCAGCAGGCTCTTCGTCGGATGGCTGCCGATGTAGACGCGGTCGTTGGACGTGTCGCAGTAGATGCCGTCCGCGCTGAACCGCTCCGGCACGTCAATGGTCTTGATCAACGTCATCGTCTTGACATCGAACATCGAGGGCTTCGGATGGTCGCTGGTGAACCCATGGCCGGTGTTCGGGCAGACCGCCGCGCCGTTGCCGCCGACGCCGGGAATCGTGCCCGCCGGGTCGAGCGTGTCGAGATTGAAGATCGTCAACCGCTTTTCGAAGGCCGGCACCTCCGGCGTCGTGTCGGTCGCCGGCCGCGCCTGCGTCGCGCCGCGCGTGATGTACAGCCGTCGGCCGATCGGGTCGGCGTAGATGTAGTCCGTGCCTCCTTCGCCGCCGACTCTCGCTGTTTTCAGCACCTTGTACGGCCCGCTTGTCTGTGCGAGTGCCGCTGACGTGAAGAGCGCGATCATGACAAGCGGAGCGCCAGCAGGTCGTCTCATCTCAAAACTCCCTAAAGCATCCCAAAAGCCGAAAAGGCCGTAGCATTCTACCTAACGTGGCGACCCTGTATCTCGAAGAGCTGAAGGCAGCCATGCGCGGGCGGTTCGCGTGGCTGGGCGCGGCCGTTGTGCTGCTTGGGGTCGGGGCCGGCGCCACGATCGGCACCCAGGACACCTGGCTCGACGGCTACGGCGTCATCGCGTACTTCCTCGTGCCGCTCGCGTTCATTCCCTTTGCGGCTGGCGCGATCGCGAGTCCGCGCGCCAATCGCTTTGTCGAGAGCGTGTTTACGACGCCCGTCGATCGCCGCGACTGGTTCCTGGCCAAGGTGCTCGTCCTGTTCACGCTGGCGGTCGCGTATTACGCGTCGCTCGTGCCGATGATGCTCGTGTACATCGCACATGTGGGTGTACCGCTCTTGCTGACGAAGCTACTCCTGTGGGCACCCGGGCTCCTCCTGACGAGCATCGCCATCGGCGTCCTGATCGGCGTGTTGTTCATCGGGCGGAGCATCGCCGCGCCGGCCGCGACAGGGATGGGCCTGGTGCTGCTATACGCCGGGTTCGTGCCGCTCCAGGAACTGATGGTGGCGCGCGGGAACGGTGCGACGCGGATGGGCATCGCCACGCTGGTGAGTCCAGCCGTCCTGCTGAAGAATGCCCTCGGTTTCACGATCGCCATCGGCTCCCTGCCGGCGACGACGACGGGGACGTGGTTCAGCATTGTCGGCATCGTCGCTGGTGCGCTCGTGCTCGCCACGTGGACCTTTCTGCGCGCGCAGGGCGTCGAGACGTGGGAAGCCACACCGCGTCAGCGCGCGATCCTGGGAAGCGCACTCGTCCTGATCGTCGTGCTGCCGGTCGCCATCGCCGACCGCAACTATGACCGGCCTGCGCCGCCCGTCAGCAACGCGCCGCCCATTCGCGCGCTGTTCGCACGCGGCAGCGGAAGCATCGCCATGAGCACGCCCGGCGGTCCCATGCCGGTGCGGTGCTGCAATACGATCCTGAATCGCGATACGGCGCCCATCGGCATCGATGAAGATACGCGTCGCGATCTGTTCGTGCTGCTGCCCGTCGATGTGACTCAGCGGGTCCTGGATCTCCACATCCTGGTCACCGGTGACGCCGGACTCGGGGTCACCCCTGACGCAAAGGCGATCGCCGACGCCGCGGATCATCTGGAAACCCGTGCTTACCCGGATCAGTCAGGGCCGCCCGCGCCGGACGGGCATCACATCACTCAAGGTTGGGTCGTTCGCATCCCTGTCACCTTGCAGCCCACCCATCCGTGGGACATTGGCGGAGTGCGGTATCCACTCGACATCAAGATGACCTATCGCGTGGATGACGGCCTGGTCCAGACCTTCACCGGGCGCGCGGCAGTCGAAGCCGAGGTCTCGAGTGCCGTGGCCGAGATGGGCGCCGTCTCCGCAATTCTTCCCGCGTGCTGTTTCATCGCGGCGTTTGTCCGCTGGCGTCGGACGCGATGAGCGCGTCTCGCGAATATGCGATCGAGACCGAGGCCCTGACGCGGCGCTTCGGGGACTTCGTCGCCGTCGATCGGGTCAGCCTGCGGATTCCCACAGGAGAGCTCTATGGGTTTCTCGGCTTGAACGGCGCCGGGAAGACGACGACAATCCGGATGCTCACGACGCTGTTGCCCCAAGTGAAGGCCGTGCCGCGCTCTGGGGACACGACGTCGTGACTCAGGCGGTGGAGGTCCGTGGTCTCGTCGGACTCGTCAGCGACGAGACAAGCGAGAGCCAGTCCGCATGGACCGCACGCGAATACCTCTGCTACTTCGCGCGCATTCGTCGACTGGCGAACCCGCGAGACGAAGTTGAGCGGATGCTGGACGACGTGGGTCTCGATCCGCGGTTTCGCGGCAAGCTTATTGGGACCTACAGCACGGGCATGAAACGGCGGGTCGAAATCGCGCGCGCGCTTATGGGGCGCCCGAAGGTACTGTTCCTCGACGAACCAACGCGCGGCCTCGATTTACCGGCCAAACGCGAGATGTGGATGCTCCTTCGCCGCCTGGCCACGACGGAGAGCGTGACGACGTTTCTCAGCAGCCATGATGCCCAGGAAATCCGGACGCTGTGCAGCGAGATCAGCGTCATTGCACAAGGCCGGCTGGTCTATACCGGCCCGACCCAATCGCTCGGCGACGATATCGACACGTTCGAAGAAAAGCTCATTTCACTATTGACCCACGGCGTCGAACATCCCACGCTGCCGGCGCGACACGGGTGAGATAACACGGGTCTCCAAGACCCGGCGCAAAGGAGCCAAATCATGACGCGCGAAGTGATTTCCAGACGGTTGATAGCCATCGGTGCGGTCGCGATTGCCCTCGGAATCATGGCGAGTTCGACGTCAGCGCAGAACAGCACCACGCCGAAGTACACCGTCCACACACTGCCGCTGCCGGACAACGGCACGGGCGACGTCTCCATGGACTACATCGCCTTCGACCCGACCACAAACAGCTTGTGGGTGCCTGGGGGCAATACTGCAGCAGTGGACGTGGTGGATGTCGCAACGGGGAAGGTTCGGCAAATTCAGAACCTGCCGACTGCGGAGGTGCCGGCCCGCGGTGGGACGCGCATCCTCGGGCCATCCGGTGTCAGCATCGGCGACGGTGTCGTGTACATCGGCAATCGTGGCGGTTCCGAGGTGTGTGCGTTTCATGCGCGGACCCTCGCGCGAGTCGCGTGTCAGCATCTCGACTCCAGGCCAGACGGCGTGGCCTATGTCGCACCGACGAAGGAAGTGTGGGTGACCACACCAGGTGAACAGGGCATTCGGATCCTC
>JBPYFA010000257.1:0-10276 GCA_051986585.1 Vicinamibacterales bacterium
GTGTTTCTCGTCCAGCCGATGTTCGCGAAGATGGTGCTTCCCAAGCTCGGTGGCAGTCCCGCCGTCTGGAACACCTGCATGCTGTTCTTTCAGACCACGCTCCTCGCCGGATATCTGTACGCGCACCTGACGACCCGCCGGCTGGGCGCGCGGCGGCAGGCAGTCGTTCACCTTGCGCTGATGATCGCCGCCCTCGCGTTTTTGCCGCTGACGCTCGGCGACGAATACCCACGGTCGGGCTCGAGTCCCGTACGGTGGTTGCTGGTTACGATGGCCACTCGCCTGGGCCTGCCATTCTTCGCCGTATCCACGATGGCTCCGCTGGTCCAGCGTTGGTTTGCCGCAATGCCCGGACCGTCGAGACGAGACCCGTACTTTCTCTACGCAGCGAGCAACGTCGGCAGCATGCTGGCACTGCTCGCGTATCCGTTGATGCTCGAGCCGTTCTGGGGTACTCGGCTGCATACCGAGCTGTGGCTCGCAGGTTACGTCCTCCTGCTGTTGCTCGTCGCGACGTGCGTCTGGAGCGTTCATCGAAACGGGCACGAACACGAAGCGGAGCGCGCGGTGCGTCCGCCCAGCGCTGTAGGCTGGCCGCGACGTGTGCAATGGACGATGCTCGCCTGCATCCCGTCGAGCCTGATGCTCGGCGTGACGACGCACATCTCGACCGATCTTGCGGCCATTCCGTTGTTGTGGATTCTTCCGCTCGCGGCATACCTGCTGACGTTCATCCTGGCATTCTCGACCCGCGCATGGATACCGGAGAAAGTTCTCGCCACCGCGATCCCGTCGTCGGCGCTGGCAGTCATGCTGTCGATCATCTTTCAGCAGCACGCCCCGTGGGTGATCTCGGTGCATGTGATCGGCTTCTTCTTTGCCGCACTGGGGTGTCATACCGCGTTGGTACGGTCGCGTCCGGACGCAGAACACCTGACCGAGTTCTATGTGTGGCTGTCGTTCGGCGGCATGCTCGGCGGCGTCTTCAACTCACTCGTCGCGCCGCATCTGTTCAACGGAATCTTCGAGTACCCGATCGTCCTGGCGCTCGCGTGTCTGGCTCGATCATCGCCCGCATTCAGGAACGGACGGTCCGAGGCGTGGGGAGTCGTCACCATCGGTGCTGCCGTTCCGTTCGTGGTGTTCATCGCAGCTTGGGCGCTTGGCCGGTTCCTGCCTACCGCGCCGCTCTCGGGTGTGCTCATCCGAGCCTCGATTGTTCCGGCCATCCTCTTTGTTCTCGCGAATCGAACGGTGGTGTTCAACACGCTGATTGTGCTCATGGCACTCTTGATTCCGATCGTCGGCGCCGGGCGAACCAGCCTGGGTGAGCTGGTGTTTGCCGACCGAAGCTTCTTTGGAGTTTCTCGAGTAATCGAGGGACCCGATCGTGCCTATCACCTGCTTCAGCACGGGAGTACGGCTCACGGTCGACAGAATTTGCCGGCGGGAACATCGTGTGAACCCGAGTCTTACTACAACGTCAAAGGACCGGTTGGAGACCTGTTTCGCGTCGCCGGTCCGTTCGCCAGAGTTGGGGTCGTCGGACTCGGCAGCGGTGCGCTGTCGTGCTACGCCGAGCCAGGGACCTCCTGGACCTTCTTCGAGATTGATCCGCTCGTCGAGCGCATTGCCCGCGACCCCGGTCTGTTTACATTTCTGCAGAATACGCGCGGCCAGATCGACGTGAAGATTGGAGACGGCCGCAAGGAAGTGGAGGAAGCTGTCCCGGCATCGTTCGACTTGATCGTTATCGACGCGTTCAGCTCGGATGCCATACCCGTCCACCTGCTGACGCGCGAGGCTCTGCAGCTGTACTTCTCTCGCCTGAAGCCCGGTGGGGTTATCGCGCTTCACATCTCCAACAGGTTCCTCCGCCTCGAACCTGTCGTCGCCGCAGTCGCTGGAGCGACCGGGCTACATGGTCTGTCGAAGTTGGACGACCGGATTCCGCCCGCCGATGCCGCCCGCGGCAGATACGAGAGCCATTGGGTCGTGATCCCGACCAGTGACGAGCGATTCAGGGCGCTCGGTGCGCAGGTCGGTTGGCGACGCCTCACAACTGAGGCGCGGGTCAGGCCCTGGACCGACGATTATTCGAATCTGCTGAACAGCATCGAGTGGTAGCCGCTCCCGGTGGCGTCTGCCATGCGGGATCGTCCACGGCTCGTTTCGCGCTATTCTCTCCGGATGGCGAATACGACCATTGACGTGAAGGATCTGGCTGGTGTCTACGCAGTTCCACCGCTGCCGCGCCGATCTGGTGGCCGCCGTACCATTGATTTCGATGCGGCTGAAGCGGTCGCGACACACATTCAGGATGGCGCCATCACACGCTATCTCTACGGCGGCAATGCGTTCCTGTATCACATTACGCTTGACGAGTACGAAACGCTGCTCGGATGGCTCGACGGATTTGATGGGTCGCGATGGCCGATTCCGAGCGTTGGACCGTCGTTCGGCCGAGCCATCGATCAGGCCAGACTGATCCGGCGATACACGTTCCGCACAGTGATGGTTCTGCCGTGCAACGATCCACGCGACGCGCGCGGGATGGAAGCTGGACTTCGTGAAATCGCGGACGCGACCGGCGTCCCGCTGATTCTCTACCTGAAATCTGAGGATGGCTTCGGCGCCGACAAAGAAGCCGGCCTCGACGCCGTCGGCCGACTGGTGCGCGATGGCATCGCGGTCGCGATCAAGTATGCCGTCGTCCTCGACGATGCCAGCCGCGATCCGTACCTCGACGGCCTGCTTCGTCGGGTCGATCGCAACCGCGTGATTAGCGGCATGGGCGAACGGCCTGCTATCGTTCACATGCGCGACTTCGCACTGCCGGGATTCACAACCGGCTCAGGGTGCATCGCCTCGCGCACGTGCAGCACCCTGTTCGAGACCTGCGTTCGCAAGGAGTGGACACGGGCCGAGGAGTTGCGCGCTCAATTCATGCCGCTCGAGGATCTTCGCGATGCGTGGGGGCCCGCACGTGTGCTGCATCACGCGACCGAACTGGCGGGCATCGCCCCGACCGGTCCGATTCCGCCGTTTGTGTCAGGACTGAACGAGAAGCAGCTGGCCGAACTCGGCCCGGTCGCACAGGAGCTGCACGAGCGCGATGCAGTCGTGATGGACGGCCGTTGAGGTAACGACGTACTTTATCAACGACTGCCGCGTTTACTCATCTCCCTCAACGATGGTGATCTTGACGGGTTGAGACGGAATGCCGTTAGCGACCACGACCAGTTCTGATGCGCCCCCCTCTATGTCTGCTGGAATCGTCACCTGCGTCGTCACGATGGCGGCGCCGGTTGCAATACCCATTGACGTCGTGCCGTTTTGGAGCGTGTGGTTGAACGTTCGGCAATAGCGAATGCGGCCGGACCGCCCGTTCCGTATTCGTACCAGCGGATAATTCGTCGCGGCCGTGTAGTCGTCGCCATAGCCAACGGCCTGCGACAGGCCGTTGAACTGCGTCCCGCTCACGGCAATCGTCGTTCCGGCAACCGCCACCGGTGGGGCGTTCGTGATCGCCGGCCGCCAGGCATTGTTGGGTGCGTCCGTACTCTGGTAGACGTACATCGCCGTATCGTCTTCACGGGCCCAGAAGATTTCTCCTGATGGCAGCAGGAGAAGGCGGCCGACGTAGGTCGGACAATCCGCATTCGGCGGATCGGTCACTCGCGCCAGGGCATTGCCGTCAAACTCGTAGAACGAGCACGGTGAAAGGTAGTTGTTCCTGGAGCCGTCGACCGGTGCGACAGGAAACAGTACCTTGCCCCCCGCCTCCAGCGCGGCTGGACCGTCCTTGCTTCCCTGTGATTGTCGACCCCGCGCCGGAATCGCTGGCCCGGCAACCCAGGTACCGGCAGCGGTCGCGTTCGGTCCCGCTGTGTAGACGGCGGTGTTCCCGCCCGCTGCACCGACGAAGAAGGCTCGCGCATCTGGCATCACAATGCCGGGACCGATTTCGCTCGACGCGGTTTCGACGATGTTTGCCGCGAGGGCGCCCGCCGACACCCATTGATCCGACGCGATCACATATTTCTCGGCGTTCGGGGTGCTGTTCGTCTGGACGGTCAGCACCGTGCTCTCGGGCATGAGCACCCACGACTCCTCTGCTGGATTCGATCCTTTCAGGTTGGCCGATGCGGTCCACGCGAGCGTCGTGGGATTCATCAGGAAAATCGTTCTGCTGTTGAGCGTCTGCATCAGCAGTTGACCGGCCGGAAGCACCGCACACGCAGCGTCGCCGATTTGCGCAACACCGGCCGGGCCGGCGAAATTCGTCCAGTTGTCCGCCACCGGATCGTAGATTGAGCACAGGTTGGTTTCGTCCTGCTGGTTGCTTCCACTCACGTCGCTGTACTCTCCGCCGCACACCACCAGGCGGCCGTCCGCCAGAACCGCGGAGGCAAAGTACTTGCGGCCGTTGCTGCTGTCCGCCACGCGTTGCCAGATTCCACCTGTGTAGTTGCCGGACGCATCGGGGACAAGTTTCCACCATCGCTTGGTGCCGTATCCCGATGCGCTTTCGTTGAGAAGAATCGAACCGTCAGTCAGCACGAATGCGGCGCCGCCGTCACCCGAGAAACAGAAGACGAAGAAGATCCATGTCCAGAACAGGCACACCCATTTCGCGACCCAGTACCAGGCCTGGCAGACCCAATTCGCGACCCAATACCAGGCCTGGCAGACCCAGTTCGCGACCCAGTACCAAGCGTTGCAAACCCAGTTCGCCACCCAGTAAAAGGCATCGCAGAACCACGAGCACGGCGCCCAATCACAACACTCCTCGTGTCCGTGATCCGACCAGCTGTCGCAATCGTTGTGACCCTCGTCGGCCCATTGGCTGCACTCGTTGTGCCCTTGGTCGGCCCATTGTGAGCACTGGTTCGAGCCTTCGTCCGCCCAACTCGTGCACGCGCGATAGCCCAGTAGTCTCCGGGACGAACAAATGGTTGGCATTGCCGCCCATGTTCCGGGCATGTTCACACCTCCAGCTCGGGCCGCTGCACCTGTCGTATGAGGGCTGACACTTCACGGGTAAGCCTGGCGTGCGACCGCCACAGGCCGATGGCCTTGCCCAGACCCGCACACGCGATTCCGCCAACGATCGCGACCGGAGCGTGCCACAAAAGAAGGGTCGTTACGCCGTCGCGGCGCACAAGCGCGATCAGCAGCGCGGCAAATCCAATCGCCATGAAGCGCGCACCCATCGAGCAGCCGCATTCGTTTCGATAGCTCTCGAGTCGCGCGGCAGCCGCTCGGGCGGCATCGGGTTCGAGCCCGGGAAGATCCAGTACCAATGGCGCGGTGCGCGGATACTTTCGTCGCACGAGCATTCGCAACTCATCGATGCTCCGCAGAACAAGAAGCGAACCGGCGGTAGGAGTACGAACGTCTGCGGCCCGAGATCTTTCGGCGACAATCAGAGAGGGGGGAGGACTCGGCATCGGCTCTTTAACTGTCATAACGACGGCCGAGGCGGAATCGAACAGGGGGGAACCAGTCGGACGAGTGAACCGATGTGCAATCAGATTGGAACGAGCGCGTTGATGTCCCGGCTTTCGAGCACGCGCTTCGGTGCGCCTCGCCTCGCCACGATCAACATCGCACGGCCGAACTGTTCGGTGGTCACAATCTGGCCTGGCAGCATGCGCTTGAGCAGCGGAAGCAGTGGCTTCATCACCGCGTACATGATGCGATAGGCTCGCGTCCGCGATGTCTCACCGTGCATGGGCAGCACGACTCCGGGCCTGAAGACGAAAGACGCCTTGCACGGCATTTTCAGAATCGCGTTCTCGGCCTTTCCCTTGACCCGCGCCCACATGATTCGTCCGCGCTCGGTGCTATCGGCACCCGCGCCTGACACGAAGACGAACGTCAACCCCGGATTCAAACGGCACAACGTTTCGGCGGCGGCTTGTGTGATTCCGTAGGTGACGCGCGAATAATCGTCCTCCGACATTCCCGCTGACGTCACGCCGAGACAGAAAAAGCAGGCGTCGAACCCGCGCAACTGCGGTTCGATGCTCGAGTAGTTCCACAAATCTTTGTGCACGATCTCGCCAAGTTTCGGATGTTGGACGCCAGTCGCACTGCGACCAATCGTCACTACGCGCTCGACGTCAGCGTCGAGGAGGCATTCGCGCAGCACTCCCTGGCCGATCATGCCGGTGCCGCCAAATAGGATGACGTTCATAATCAAAGGCGGGCTGAACGGCCCTCACTCTCCCAGCGGCACGACTTGGATCGCGGCGTCCCTGACCTCTTCCAGAAAGCGGTTCAAGGTCGATCCCTTCATCAGGATCTCCCACCGGCTGCGCGCGGTCTGGCCGAAGATCACGTGCGTGATGCCCTCGCGCTGCGCGAATGCTATCAAACCGTCCGCCGGACGGCTTGCTCTTACGCGCACGACGGTCGCTCCCAGCTCCTCGGCAAGGGCAATGTTTCGCTGGAGCGCATCCCGATCCGTCACTTTGATGTGACCGGGCGCCTCGCGCGGCGTCTCGACGTACACGGCGTACCAGCGCGCGCCGAGCCGTCCGGCGATGCGGGCGCCGGTCCGAATCACGCGCGGCGCATCCGCGTTCGAACTCATGCACACCATCACGCGCTCGGGAATGAGCGCCGGCTCCAGACCTTCACGCTGCCGATGAGTGGCTGCCTTGTTGCCAACCTCGTCGGCAACAGCCCTGAGTGCCAACTCGCGCAATGTCGACAGGTTGGTTTCGCGAAAAAAATTCGTGAGCGCCTGCTCCACCTTCTCGGGCTTGTAGATCTTGCCCTGACGCAGACGGGTACGGAGTTCCTCGACGGTGACGTCAACATTGACGACTTCGTCCGCGCGATCGAGAAATGTATCGGGAACCGTCTCGCGCACCCGCACACCGGTAACGCGACCGACTGCATCGTTCAGCGTTTCAAGATGCTGAATGTTGATCGCGGTCATCACGCCAATGCCCGCGTCGAGGATCTCCAGCACGTCTTGATACCGCTTCTCGTGGCGGCTGCCGGGCACGTTCGTGTGCGCCAACTCGTCGACCATGCACAGTTGCGGCCTGCGGGCGAGAATGGCGTCCACGTCCATTTCCTCGAGGACGACGCCTCGATACTCGAGCTTCTTCCGCGGGACGATCTCCAGATCGCCGAGCTTGGCTTCCGTCTCCGCCCGGCCATGCGGCTCGACGAATCCGATCACGACATCGACGCCCTCACGCCGAAGCGCGTGCGCGTCTTCGATCATCGAGTACGTCTTCCCCACACCTGGTGCGGCGCCGATGTAAATGCGCAACCGCGCTCGTTGCTCCGATTGAATCTTCGCGAGCAGCTGCTCTCCGGTGGGACGCACCTTTTCCTGCACAAACTCATCGTAACGCGCTGGCATCTGGCGAATGCGGCTCTTTACGAACTCTTTATGGTTTTTTGCTCGCCCGTTTAGCTGCCCTCGCCCTAACGTGGGACGGTGGCTTGTGCTCACGACACGGAGCGGGATGCGGCGCCCGAAAGCGCCGATGCGCTGATCTCGCACTTCGTTCCGTCGGTGGAGTTGACGGGATCCCGTGACGACAAGCTCCGGAAGCTCGACACCTTGATCGTTTACCTCCAGGGGTTACGCGAACGTCTCGCCGCCGACACGACGCTCGGGGCAGCAACCACGGCGCGTATCGCTCGGCCAGCATGGCAATGGTTTGCGGCCGGTTTTCTGATTGGAGCGGTATGTGTGTTGCTTTTGGTGACGGCCCGCAGGTTGGGCTTATGAACTCTTTACGAAGTCTTCACCGCCTTCTTACGGTGGCGCGACCTACATTCGTCATGTTGGGCGCAAGGAGACTTCAGTGAGCACGAAATATCTGTCGCGGGTTCTGTTCGCGTTCGCCATCATCACACTCGCACCGGCTGCGGCGCACGCGACGCCGAGCACCACGTTCTGGGCGCCATCGACGGCCTCGTGTCAGGCACATGGTGTTCCGCACATCACCTACGACACCATTGCTCGACCAGAACCTGCAACCGGACGGTACGCAGCACATGTGGACGGTGCAGCTCGATGTCGACATTCCGCTGGCTCGTAAGTGACCACGGCGAAATTCAGGAAGGCAGGATGACGTGCTCGACATCATTTTTGTCACGCTCACAGTTGTTTTCTTTGCGGTCAGTATCGGCTACGTCGCCGGCTGCGACCGGCTATGAAGTGAGGTGACCCGTGGGCTTCGACTCCGCCATCACGCTCGTCGTCAGCATACTGACGCTCGGATATCTCGTCGTCGCGATGTTGAAACCGGAGAGGTTCTGACATGACTCTCAATGGCTGGCTGCAGATTCTGTTTTTCCTGCTCGCCATCTTCGTGGTGACGCCGATTCTCGGCCGCTACATGGCTCACGTTTTCTCACGTCAGCGGACCTGGCTGGATCCGGTCATGCGTCCGATCGAGCGTCTGGTGTACCGCACGGCCGGCGTGGACGAGACGCGGGAGATGCGCTGGACCGAATACGCGGTCGCGCTGCTCCTCTTCAGCGTGGTGTCGATGCTGGTGTTGTACCTGATGCAACGCCTGCAATCGGTGCTGCCCTTCAATCCCCAGGGGTTCGGAGCGGTTGCGCCGGATCTCGCGTTCAACACGGCGGCATCGTTTACCACCAACACGAACTGGCAGGCGTACGGCGGCGAGACGACCATGAGCTACTTCACGCAGATGGCCGGGCTCGCGTACCACAACTTTGTCTCCGCCGCGGTTGGGATCTCGGTCGCAATCGCGTTTATTCGTGGCATCGCCCAGAAGGAACAAGACACCATCGGCAATTTCTGGGTGGATCTGATTCGCGCCTCGTTGTGGGTCCTGCTGCCGATCTCGATCGTCGGTGCGCTCTTCCTCGTGTCGCAGGGGGTCGTTCAGAACCTGAAACCATACGACAAGGTGACCGTCCTCGATCCGCAAACGGTGACGACGACAGGCTCGGACGGCAAAACGCAGACGCAGCGAGTAACGGAACAGACGATCGCGCAAGGCCCGGTCGCATCGCAGGAAATCATCAAGCAATTCGGCACGAACGGCGGCGGCTTCATGAACGCCAACAGTGCGCATCCGTTCGAGAATCCGACGCCGCTGTCGAACTTCTTCGCGATGTTCGGCATTTTCGCGATTTCCTCGGGCCTGACCTACACGCTTGGGTTGATGACCGGTTCGCGCGGTCACGGCTGGGCCGTCTGGGCCGCAATGGCCTTCCTCTTCCTCTGCGGCGTGACCGTTACTTACTGGGCGGAAGCCCGGGGCAACCCGTTGCTGACGGCCGCCGGAGCCGATCAGACGGTGACCGCGATGTCGCCGGGCGGAAATATGGAAGGGAAAGAAGTTCGGTTCGGCATCGCCAACACGTCACTCTTCGCCACGATCACCACCGACGCGAGCTGCGGCGCCATCAACGGATGGCATGACTCCTTCACGCCACTCGGCGGCCTGGTCCCGTTAGCCAACATTCAATTGAGCGAGGTGGTATTCGGAGGTGTAGGTGCGGGCATGTACGGAGTTCTCGTCTACGTGATTCTCTCCGTCTTCATTGCCGGGCTGATGGTCGGCCGCACGCCCGAGTATCTCGGCAAGAAGATTCAGGCCTTCGAAGTCCAGATGGCAATGTTGACGGTTCTGATCTTCTCGCTGCTAATTCTGACCTTCACCGCGATCTCCTCGGTGTCGCCGACTTTCGGCACGTCGAGCGTCTCCAACCCGGGACCGCACGGCTTGTCGCAGATGCTTTACGCCTATTCGTCGGCAGCGGCCAATAACGGGTCCGCGTTTGGCGGCTTGAACGTGAACACGAAGTGGTTCAACAGCACGCTCGGCATGACGATGCTGTTCGGCCGGTTCTTCATGATCATCCCGCCGTTGGCAATTGCTGGAAGTCTGAGCCGTAAGAAGAAGATTCCTGAATCACTCGGCACATTTCCGGTGACCACGCCGCTTTTCACGGCGCTGCTCGTCGGCGTGATCGTGATCGTCGGGGCGTTGACGTTCTTTCCTGCGCTCAGTCTTGGGCCGATTGTCGAGCACTTGATGATGAATGCCGGGCAAACGTTCTGATCGCTGAAATTGATTGACAGTTGAAGACGAGCTCCTATGGCTACACAAGCACGGTCTCTTTGGGATCCCCAGATCGTCAAGCGCGCGATCGTCGATTCGTTCTGGAAGCTGCACCCGCGGACGATGGCGAGAAACCCGGTCATGTTCGTGGCCGAGAGCCGCAGCGTGCTGATCACGATCCGACTGATCCTCGATGT
>JBPYFA010000258.1:0-19368 GCA_051986585.1 Vicinamibacterales bacterium
ACCCGAGCGGCTGGCCCGGTTGATGGCGCTTCTGTTGATCTGCAACGGCCTGAACGCGGTGGTCGGTGTGCTCCAGGTGTACGACCCGGCGCGCTGGATGCCGCCGGAAATGTCGCGCGTGATGACCGAGTCGGTATACGGGCTTGGCACCGTCACCTATCACGGTCCTGACGGCCGTTTAATCGTGCGGCCGCCCGGCCTGTTCGATACGCCGGGCGCAGTGGCGGGGCCCGGCATGTATGCGGCCCTGCTTGGTCTCGTGTTCGCGAGCAGCTCGATCGCGTTGTGGAAACGTGTCGCGGCAATCGGCGCGTCGTTTGCGGGCATTGCGGCAATCTATTTGAGTCAGGTCCGCGTTTCGCTTGTCGTGACCGTGCTGATGCTGGTGGCATATTTCTCGCTGTTGATGGTGCAGCAACGGCGATCGCGTGCGGTGCTTTTCGGCGGGGCTGCGATCGCGCTCGTGATCGGCACCTACCTGTTCGCGCTCACGCTCGGCGGCGAGAGCATCGCGGAGCGGACGCTGACGTTGTTTGCCCAGGATCCTCTCGCACTGTATGCCGGATCGCGCGGTGGACAATTGACCTACACGTTCGGGGAGCTGCTACAGAAGTACCCCATGGGAGCGGGCCTCGGCCGGTGGGGCATGATCGCGGTGTATTTCGCCAACAACGCGCAGCCGGGCGTTGAACCCCTGTGGGTCGAGATCCAGGTGGCTGGGTGGGCGATTGACGGCGGTTTCGCGCTGCTGTTGCTCTACATCGGCGCGCTCGTCGTCACACTCATGACCGACGCGCGGGTCGCGCGCATGCATGAAGACGCGCGAGTCCGAGCCTGTGCGGCGGTGGTTCTGGCCGCGAATCTTGGTACGGCAGCTCTGATCTTCACGTTCACACCGTTCGTTACGCAGATTGGCGTCCAGTTCTGGTTCCTGGCGGGTGCGCTGCATGGCCTGGTGGCGTCGCGGCCGCGCGGTGCGTCGTGAAGTCGTGGCTGCTCGCGTCTGGCGACTTTGTTCCCCTCGGCGGCATGGACACGGCGAATCATGCGCTCGCGTCGTATCTGGCACGCCGGAACGCCGCCGACGTGCACCTGGTCGCTCATCGCGTCTCGCCGGACCTGGCGGCGCTCCCTCGCGTCGTCGTACATCGAGTTCCACGTCCGTTCGACGCGCACAGCCTGGGCGAGCCGCTGCTGACGACCGTCGCCACCCGCCGCGCGCGCGCGATACGTCGTGCGGGAGGGCACGTCCTGGCCAACGGTGGCAATCTCGATGCGGGAGATGTCACATGGGTGCACTATGTGCATGCTGCCTACCAGCCCGCAGCAGCCGGCGCGTTCAATGGCGCGCTCGTGTCAGCCCGCCATCGTCGATATGTTGCAGCGGAGCGCCGCGCCCTGACGCAGGCTCGTCTGGTGATCTGCAATAGCGATCGTACGGTTCAGGACGTTGTGGCCAAGGTTGGGGTCGATCCGCGGCGTGCCAGGCGCGTGTACTACGGCATCGACGCTTCGCGTTTTCACGACCGCGTCGACACGAGCGAGGCCAAGGAACGTCTGGGGTGGGATGCACGCGTACCGCTGGTGCTCTTTGTTGGCGCACTTGGCGACCGGCGAAAGGGATTTGACACCGTGTACGCGGCGTGGAACGCGGTCTGCCGCACATCGCAATGGGATGCCCATCTGCTGGTTGCCGGCAGCGGCGCCGAACTCGAGCGATGGCGGGCGAGAGTGGATCGAGACGGCATGACGGGCCGAATTACGTTTCTCGGGTATCGCACGGATGTCCCCGCGCTGATGGCCGCCGCCGATGTGATGGTCCATCCGGCGCGTTACGAAGCCTACGGCTTGGCCGTTCATGAAGCTGTCTGCACCGGCGTGCCGGTGATTGTCTCGGCATCGGCCGGCGTGGCCGAGCAACTGTCATCGCATCTGGCGGAGTTGCTCCTCGATGATGCTCAGAGCGCTGGCGATCTGTCTGTCCGCCTCGAACGGTGGCGGGGCAGGCAGGACGAATTCAGGCGGCGAACTCGCGCTGCGGGCGCGGCGCTTCGAGCGCGGAGTTGGGACGACATGTCGCGTGAGATCGCGAGCGCCGCCGAATCGTGATGCATGCCGGCTTCGAGACCGTTACAGCTTGCTGGGTGTGCGGCGGACGTGCGCTGGAACGTGAGCATGATGCCATCCTCGACCTCGACGTCTATCGCGATCAGCACCCGGACCTTGCGGCATACACGGGAGAAACCGTCTGGTTTCAACGTTGTCGATCCTGCGGATTCACACAGCCTGAGCGGCTGCCACTGCTGCCGGGATTTTTCGATCGCTTGTACGACCAGCTGTGGTCGCCCGACTGGGTGCAACAGGAATTCGACAGCAGTTACAAAGATTTGATTTTTCAAAAGATCCTCGGCGGCCTCGCGGCCAGAAGTCGAAGCGGCGGCCGGCTACTCGATATCGGAACGCATGCCGGCCGATTCTTACGGCTGGCGCAGGCGGCGGGCTGGCACCCCGAAGGGATCGAGCTCAATCCGCGCACCGCGGCGTTTGCGGCGTCGCACACTGGACTGCCCGTGCATTCGATCAACGTCGAACGCCTGCCGCTAGCGATCCGAAGCTACGGCGCGATCACGTTGATCGACGTGCTCGAGCACGTGCCGCATCCGTTGACGCTCCTGACGCGGACCGCCGGCGCGCTCGAAGCGGGCGGATGGCTCGCCGTCAAAGTGCCCTCAGGTCCGGCACAGCGGCGGAAGGAACGTACGCGCGCGTGGCTGCATCCCGGATACAAGCCCAGGCTCGCCGACAATCTCGTGCACGTGAACCACTTTTCCCCGGCCGCGCTGCATACCGCGATTGAGCGTGCCGGGCTGCGGGACATTACCGTGGAGGTCGCACCGCCGGAGCTTCCGCCCGGACGCGGCCTTCGCAACCGTGCGTCGAACGTTCTCCGCCGCGTCTTGTACCATGGCGGCCGGTCGCTGCCGGGCGGCGTCAGGACGCCGATCGCACTCAACCTGCTCGCGTACGGACGAAGACCTGCGTGAACGGATCTCCGGAGCAAACCGCCGCCCTCGGCCTGTCCGTGGTGATTCCCACGTTCAACAACGAGCCCATCTTCCGTCGAGCGATCGACTGCTGGCGGACCTACGCTGAGAGTTCTCCCGTTGAAGTGGTCGTGATCGAGGATGGCTGTCGGGATGCCACTCGCGAGCTGCTCGAGTCGGTGTCGGCGACCGCCTGGGCGCGCCAACACTTCAAGTGGATCCACATGGACGACGCGCACGAGCTGCGATGCACGAACGCGGGTTTCAGGGCCGCGCGCGCGCCGCTGCTCATGGCCTGGCAGGACGACATGTTCCTCCAGGTTCGGTGGCTGGTGACTGAACTGATGACGATTTTCGATCGCCATCGCGAGGTCGGCCTTCTTGGCTTGAGCCGCGGCCTCGACATGTTTCCGGTCAACGAGCCAATCGAGCGTTGGGAAGACCTGCAGGATTGGCGCCGGCTGCGGAGCACGATTGGTCCGTTTCCGTGGAATTGGCTTCGCATTCAGGAGGTCGACAGCATCATCCGGCCATGGGTCATCCGCCGTGAGTGCTTGGAGCGCGTTGGCCTTCTGGACGAAGCGTTTGTTCCGACTGAGTGGGACGAGGCCGATCTTGCATTTCGGGTAAGACAAGCAGGCTGGAAGGTTGCGACCTGCGGGTACGAGCGCCTTGGCGCGTATCAACACCTTGGCAGCAGCACGCTGGGAGCGCTGTCTGAGGCGTACAAAGCGCGGGTACTCGAGAACGGTCGCCTGTTCCATCAGCGGTGGGACCACGAAATTGTTCGCGGTCACGCTCGTAAGCGCACGACGTGGGCGCGGCCTATGTCGCTTGAAGCGTGGGCGACGACCGGGTTCAAGGCGCTCCGCGCGGTACCACGACGTCTGTCGGAGCGGCGGAGCTGACGGCGATGCGAAATCCCGCCCGCGCCGCTGCCGAACGCGCGTATGCCATGGGTTTGCGCGCCCGATACGGGCGCACGGGAATGCCATGGCGTGTGCACAGCGAAATCGTTCGCATCGACCCGAGCGTGAGACATCTCGTCCCACACTCCTCCGAGCCGGCGCTATTCGAATTCATCGGCCGTCAGATCTCGAGTGGGGAGACGGTCCTCGATGTAGGAGCGTTTCTCGGCATCTACGCACTGCTCGAAGCGCGTCTTGCAGGACCGCGCGGACGAGTGGTCGCGCTCGAACCGACACCCTGGAGCGCCGCCGTCGCCCGACGCCACATCGAGTTCAACGCTGGAGCGATGGCGCCGATAGTGCTCGTTGAAGCTGCCGTTGCAGATACCAACGGACGAGCGGCCTTCTACGAATATTCAGAACCGTACGTCAACGCGTTGGAGCGTGCCGTCGACGTCAACGGCCCCGCGACGACGCGGTCGGTCCAGGTCGTCACCATCGATGACATCTGCCGCGACATGAAGATCCGACCGACGTTCATTCGCATGGATGTGCAGGGGGCCGAATTCCACGCGTTGCGCGGCGCCCGCCGCACCATCGAGACCGCAGGCTCGAGTCTGACAATCGTTGCCGAGATGCATCCGCAGTGCTGGCCGGCGTTCGGAACCGACGAGGAGAGCGCTCGTCGCACCATCGCATCGCTTGGGCTTTGCGCGACGCCGCTCGAGCCGGGCACGGATCTGTTCGCTCGTGATCGGCATGTAGTGCTGAGGCCAGCGACAGCATGAGGATCCTGGTCGCTCAAGATGCGCTGCACTCCGAGGGCGGCGTGGAGTCCTACCTCGCCGCGATCATTCCTGCGCTCCGGGCCCGCGGCCATTCAATCGCAATGCTGTTCGTCCGCCGCGGCAGCGCCGCGCCGCTGGTCGACAGCGTCGACGGCCCTTGCCTTGGCGTCGCGCCAGAACGACTCGACGAGGCGTGGTCGGAGATCAAGGTCTGGGATCCGGACGTGTGCTTCTCGAACAACATGGCGCCGCTTGTGGTCGAGCGCGCGTTGCTCGACCACTGGCCTGTCGTCAAGTTCATGCACGCGTACTTCGGCACGTGCATCAGCGCTCTGAAGATGCACGAGTTTCCGTCCGGGTGTGCGTGCAACCGTACGCTGGGACTTCCGTGTCTGGCTCTCTACGTCCCACGACGCTGCGGGGCGCTCAGACCAGCGGCGTTCGTGAATGGATACCGATGGGCGCGAGCGCAACAGGCGCTGTTGCCAAGGTATCAACGTATTGTGATCGCCAGCGATCACATGGCGGAAGAGTACACGCGGCACGGCGCCATTCGAGACCGGCTGATGACCTTGCCGCTCTTTCCCTCGCTTCCGCTGGCATCAGCGCCCAGCGGTTCGAGCGATACCGTCTTGTTCTTGGGGAGGATGACGACGCTGAAAGGCGGCGACGTTCTCGTGCGTGCGGTGTCTCAGGTTGCCGCTCACCTCGGGCGCCAGGTTCAACTGGTGATGGGCGGAGATGGACCGCAGCGCACTGACTGGCAGCAGCTGGCGTCGCGGCTGCGAGTATCGGCCGAGTTTCCCGGCTGGCTCGATGCGACGCACAGAGTGAGCGCTCTGGCGCAGGCGTCGGTCTTGGCCGTTCCCAGCATCTGGCCAGAACCATTTGGACTGGTCGGTCTCGAAGCGGCGGCCAGAGGAGTGCCTGCGGTTGCGTTCGACACAGGTGGAATCCGTCAATGGCTGCACCACGACGTGAACGGGCTGCTGGTTCCCCCGAGCGGTGGCGCCGGAGCCATGGCTTCAGCATTGACATCTGTGCTCAGCGACACCCGACTTCGGGATCGTTTGAGCCGCGGCGCACTCACGGTCGCACGAACGATGTCGCTCGAGGTGCACGCCGCCGGTCTCGAGCGTGCATTCCTGGCGGCCACGAACGAGCGCTCGCCGGCTGATCCCGTCGTGGCGGTACATGGATGAACCCTCACTGGCACATCGTCACTCCCGAGTTGCCGCCGGAGTGCGGCGGTGTGGGCGACTACGTCGTGCAGGTCGCGCAGGCGCTCGCCGAGGGCGGTGACGACGTCACGGTATATGCCCCGTCATCGACACTTTCCTGGCATGCACCGGATCGCGTCGAGGTCGTGCTCCTTGCCGATCGCTTTGGATCCCGTTCGACGCGCGCGATCACCGCGTGTCTGAATCGAGACGCCAGGGCCCGCCTGCTGGTCCAGTATGTCCCCGCCGTCTTCGGGCGCCGCGGGACCAATGTGGGTTTCTGCAGATGGTTACTGTCGCGTCGCCACGCAGGCGTGGATGTGCGCGTCATGTTCCACGAGCCGTATCTTTATCTTCGATGGCGCCCGGATCACATCGTGACCGCATTTACACAACGGGCGATGGCCGCGATCCTGCTCGACGCGGCGACGCACGTCTACTTGTCGACCGATACATGGCGCCGGCATCTCGGGCGGCTGCGGCCAGGCGTGATGCAGAACGCCGTGACCCTGCCGATTCCGTCGGCGATTCCATGCGTGGATGCGTCACACGCGGTACGGGCCACGCGGTCCGCCTCGATTGGACGGGCCACGTATCTCGTCGGTCACTTTGGATCGTATGGCGATCACATCGCGCCGCTTCTTCGGGTGACGTTCCGCGATCTCCTGTCGTCTGATCCGCGCATTGCCATCCTGTGCACTGGCAACGGAAGTGACCGGTTCGTCGCACGTTTCCTTGCCAGAAATGCGGCATTCGCCGATCGCATTCGCGGGGTTGGCCGCTCGTCAGCCGACGACATCTCGCTGCAGCTGCAAGCATGCGACGTGCTTCTGCAGCCGTATCCCGACGGCGTGACGACGCGGCGTACGTCGGTCATGGCGGGCCTGGCGAACGGACGCGCTGTGGTCACCACCGATGGCAAATTGACGGAAAGCATCTGGCGGACGATCGATTGTGTCGCGTTGGCACCAGCCGGAGACGCGTTCGCTCTGACGCATCGTACGCGCGAGCTGCTGACCGATGTCGCCACTCGGGAAGCGGTCCGATCGCGGGCGTCGGTGACATACCAGTCCTGCTTCGCGCTGCGACATACGATCGACGCGCTGCGAGCCGATTGTCCGCAGCTGTCGTCGATCTCGACTACAAGTGGGTCGACAGTGTGATCGCGCGAGATCCTCGGCGGTCTCGGCGAGAGAGTAGACAATGGCGCCCGCGACGACTCGTCTGACCGTAGGCATCACCACCCGCAATCGCCCAGGTTCGCTGCAGCGATGCGTCGGATCTCTGCATCACATCGCGCATCTCGTTACGGAGATTCTGGTCTTCGACGACGCCTCGGACGTGCCGGCTGTCGAAGTCTTGAGACCGGATCCGCGGCTTCGAATCATTCGTGACGATCGGGGACCAGGGAACATTGTCGGTCGCAACGCGCTCGTCGCAGCTGCGCGAAGCGACATGGTGCTGCTCCTCGACGACGATGCCGCGCTGCTCGATCCCGCGGGCATTGAACGGGCGATCGAGATCATCGAAACCGATCGTCAGGTCGCTGCCGTTGCGTTCGCCCAGGCCCATGACGATGGGACGCCGTGGCCCGAGACGATGCAGGCCGGCCGCGGCCAGTCGCCCCGCTACGTGGCGGCCTTCATCGGCTTCGCTCACCTGCTGAACCGGCGAGTGTTCCTCGATCTCGGTGGCTACCGGGAAAGCTTCGTGTTCTATGGCGAAGAGAAGGAATACTGTCTCCGGCTGCTCGATCGCGGCTACCGCGTCGTCTATCTGCCAGAGGCGCTGGTGATCCATGCGCAGGATGCGGCCGGCCGGACCCCGCAACGGTACCTGCGATACGTGACGCGAAACGATTGTCTGAATGCGCTCTACAACGAGCCGGCCTGGCGGCTGTTGTGGCTGCTGCCGGCGCGCATTGCGCTGTATTTCAAGATGCGATCGCAGTGGCGCGTGAATGATCCGGCCGGGCTCCGTTGGATTTTGTCGGAACTGGCCATCAATGGCGGCATGGCCCTCCGTTCACGGCGACCGGTGTCGCGCCGGACGCTGAGTGCCTGGCGGAAATTGCGCGACGACGCCGCGCCGTATTCCCCGGCTTCGCCACTCCCAGCAGGAAACGTCGACTGAAGCGGCTCCTCACCATCGGGCACTCCTACGTTGTCGCGCAGAATCGGCGGCTGGCGCACGAAATGGCCATCCACGGTGCCGGCGAATGGGAGGTAACAGCCGCCGCACCGATGCGGCTTCGCGGAGACTTGCGCTCGATCGAGCTAGAACCGCTCAAAGACGAGGCCTGTCGGTTGGTGCCAATCGAAATGCGCCTTGGATCGCATCCGCATCTTCGCGTTTACGGAACAGCGCTTCGGTCGTTGTTGCACGAGCGGTGGGATGTCGTGCATTGCTGGGAGGAGCCCTACGTTCTTGCCGCGGCGCAGGTGGCCCTCCATCTTCGTCAGCCCGCGAGATTCGTGCCGGCCACCTTTCAAAACATCGTCAAACGGTATCCACTGCCGGTGCAGATTATCGAACGGCGCGTGATGCATCGCGCGAACGCCTGGATTGCATTCGGCCACACCGTTCGTGCGGCGCAATCCAAGAGGCCGGCGTATGAGGGGAAACCTGCACGCGTGCTGAATCCGGGCGTCGACACCGCAGCGTTCTACCCCGATTCGATCGCCCGCCGGCGCCTTCGAGAAAGCCTCGGTTGGAATGCTGACGATCCTGTGGTCGGGTTCCTCGGACGGTTGGTGGAGGAAAAAGGGATCGAAACGATCGTCCACGCGTTCGAGCAGTCGACCCGGCCCTGGAATCTGCTGATCGTTGGCGGCGGTGCACTGGAGGCCCGCATCGATTCGCTGGCGCGACAATGGCGCGGCCGTGTACAGCTGGTTCGAGCGGTTCGCCATGACGAGGTGCCGACGTATCTGAGCGCGATGGATCTTCTCTGCGCGCCGAGCCGGACGCGCCCGCACTGGCAGGAGCAATTCGGTCGAATGCTGATCGAAGCGATGGCGTGCGGCGTTCCGGTGCTGGCGAGTGCGAGCGGCGAGATTCCGTACGTCGTCGGCGACGCAGGCGTGCTGATTGATGAAAACGATCTCGAGCAATGGACCGAGACGATCGATCGGCTGCTGGAGGATGGCGAGCGACGGACCGACATGGCGAGACGAGGACTGGAGCGAGCGCGGACGGAGTTTTCGTGGCCGGTGATTGCCCGGCGACACCTGGATTTCTTCGACGAGGTGCTTGGCCGATGACGCGGTTGCGTGTGGCGCTGCTTGCCGACTACCTCGAAGAGGGCTGGCCCAGCATGGATCTTGTTGCCGAGATGCTGCTCGATCGGCTGAACCGCGAGCACGCGTCAACGATCGAGGCGACCTTGATCCGTCCGCCGCTTCGACGACGGTTGTCGCGGGTGTCGGACAAGAAGATCGCGTTCGGCGTCGATCGCCTTGCCGCGCGCTTGTGGGACTATCCGCGTTTTGCCGGAGAGCTGCGCGATCGATTTGATCTGTTCCACGTCGTCGATCACAGCTACGCGCAACTGGTCCATCAGCTCCCACCCGATCGAACCGTCGTGACCTGCCACGATCTCGACACCTTCCGGAGCGTGCTCGAACCGGACCGCGAGCGACGGAGCGCGGCGTTCCGGGCGATGACCCGCCGGATTCTCGACGGATTGCGAAAGGCCGGTCATGTTGCGTGCGACACCGAGGCAACGCGAACGCAGCTCATCGAGCGTGCCCGGTTTCCCGAAAGTCGCACGAGCGTCGTCCACAACGGCTTGCATCCGAGCTTCTCGCCGCATCGGGAGGCGGCTGCCGATCGGGAAGCGGCCCAGCTGCTCGGTCCGCGCACGTCGACCGACATCCTTCACGTTGGAAGCGCGATTCCGCGAAAGCGGATCGACGTCGTGGTGCGGGTGATGGCCGAGCTCGGTCGGCGCGTGCGTCTGGTGCGGGTTGGCGGCCCGTTCTCAGCCGAGCAGGCGGCGCTGGCGCGTGATCTGGGCGTGGCGGTCGCCGTGCTGCCCTTCCTCGATCGATCGACGCTCGCGGCGATCTACCGGCGAAGCGCGTTGCTCCTGATGCCGTCGGAGCGTGAAGGTTTCGGGCTGCCGCTCGTGGAATCGCTCGCGTGCGGCACGCCGGTGGTCGCCAGCGACATTGCTGCCCTGCGCGAGGTTGGCGGGGACGCCGCCACCTACTGTGCAGTGGGTGATATCGATTCGTGGGTCGCGGCGATCAACGATCTGCTCGACGAGCGCCACGACCACCCGGCTGAGTGGGCGGCGCGGCAGGAGCGAGGAGTTCGGCGCGCCGAAGCATTCAGTTGGTCGAAGTACGCACGCGAGATCGCGTCGCTGTACGCAGTCGTGGCGAACGGAACGGGTTGACCGTGCTGCGGGTGCTCCACGTTGGCAAGTACTATCCGCCCGTCCCGGGCGGTATGGAGAGGGTCGTCGAAACGTTGTGCCGCGTCACCCGCGGCCGTCTCGACAGCCGGGTGCTGGCGTTCGACAGGGGAGCAGTGACGAGAGAGGAACTCGTCGATGGCGTGCCAGTGACCCGTGTCGGAACGATCGGTCAGGCCGGTTCGGTGCCGATTGCGCCGCGCTTTGCCTCGTATCTCCGTCGCGCCGATGCGGACGTGATGATTGTTCATGAACCCAATCCCTGGGCCTTGCTCTCGATGCTCGTCTCGGCGATCCGCATTCCGTTTGCGATCTGGTTTCACAGCGATGTCGTACGGCCGGCACTTCAGTATCGTTTGTTCTATGCGCCAATCGCGCGACCCACGTATCGGCGCGCGAGCCGCTTCGTGGTTTCGTCGCCGCAACTCGCGTCGGCTTCAGCCGTCCTCTCGCGCTTCCCGGATCGCACGTCCGTCATTCCGTTCGGGATCGACCCGGACGCGTGGGTTGGAGATAACGAGACACGGCAACGCGCGAACACGATTCGAGCGGCACTCAACCGCCCGATTGTGCTCTTTGTCGGACGGCTGGTGGCCTACAAAGGCGTGGACGTGCTGATCAGGGCGGTGTCCCCATTGGACGCGCACCTGGTGATCGTGGGTGACGGACCGTTACGGGACCGCTGGTCGGCGCTCGGCAGAGCGACCGGCGGGCGCGCCTCAATTGAGTTTCCCGGAGCGCTGCCGGACCGGGACGTGAAGGACTGGATGCACGCGGCCGATGTATTGGTACTGCCGTCAGTGACCCGGGCCGAAGCCTTCGGCGTGGTCCAACTTGAAGCGATGGCCAGCGCGGTGCCGGTGATCAGCACGAATCTGCCGTCGGGCGTGCCCTGGGTGAATCGTCACCGCGAGACGGGACTGGTCGTTCCCGCTGGGGACGTGGTTGCTCTGCGTGACGCGCTGGAAACACTCCTCGCCGATCGCGCGCTCCGTTCACGGCTCGGCGCGGCCGGCGTGGAGCGCGTCCGGGCGGATTTCACGCTGAACGGAATGGCGGAACGCTTCGTCGCGCTCTGCACCGATGTCGCCCGATGAAGCGACTGTTCGATGCATCGCTTGCGCTGGTCGGCCTGGTCATGTCGCTGCCGCTGTCGGTCTTGTTTGCCGCCGTGATCAAGCTCGAAGATGGCGGACCGGTGTTCTACACGCAGGATCGTGTCGGCCGCGACGGGCGCGTGTTTCGCGCGCTGAAGTTTCGATCGATGCACCATCACGCGGAAAAGGCGACCGGTCCGCTGCAGGCGCGGGAAGACGATCCGCGTGTCACGCGCGTCGGGCGTCTGATGCGCGCGACGGCGATGGACGAACTGCCGCAGCTCTGGAACATCTTCCGCGGCGACATGAGCTTCGTCGGCCCGCGCGCGTTGAGACCGGGAGAGATCGAAATAGAAGGCGGCCATCCGGTGCCGCTCGAGGCGGTGCCAGGCTATGCCAGCCGGATCATCGTTCGCCCTGGTCTGACCGGCGTCGCCCAGGTGTATGCGCCGCGAGACATTTCACGTCGAAGCAAGTTCCGCTATGACCGTCTGTACATCAGGCGTCGATCGTTCGGCCTCGATATCCGTTTGATTCTCCTTTCGTTTTGGATAAGCTTCCGTGGCACATGGGAATCCAGGGACCGCAAGTACTGACGTCAGGGCAGCGTGACGTCGTCGTGGTCGGCGGCGGTCCTGCGGGGCTTCTCGCGGCGCGCGATCTTGCTGCGTCCGGATTCAGCACGATCGTTGTCGAAGAGCACGAGACGATCGGGGTGCCGGTGCACTGCACCGGCGTGCTCGGCACCGATGCGTTCGACGAGCTCGATCTGCCGCGCGACACGATCCTCGATACGGTGCACGCGGCCAGGTTCATCTCGGCCGACGGCTCCTCTCTGTTGATCGAACACGAACGCGTGCGCGCCGCGATCATCGACCGGGGCAAGTTCGACGCGTCGCTGGCGGCGGCCGCCGCGGCCTCAGGCGCCGAGATTCAGGCTGGTTGCCGGGTCCGAGATATCAACGTCGGCAATGACGACGTCACCGTGACGACCGACGTCGGCTCGGTGCGTGGACGCACCTGCATCATTGCCTGCGGCGCGAATTATCGATTCAACCGACGGCTCGGTCTCGGGCTGCCGCGCGTGTTCGTCCACAGCGCGCAGCGCGAGGTTCCGTTCCGCGAGACGGATCACGTCGAGGTGTATCTCGGCCGTCAAATTGCCGCCGGTGGATTTGGATGGCTGGTGCCGTTTCGTCGCGGAGATGAGGCCGTCGCGCGCGTGGGCGTGATGTGCGAAGGACGGCCACGCGTTGCGTTCGGCAAACTGGCTGCGTCGATCGGCAAACGGTTCGGGGTTCCGACCGCATGGGAGGAACCGCGAGTGAAGGTTCTGCCCCTCGCGCCGGTCACCCGAACGTGGTCGCGCAGGGTGTTGGCGGTCGGCGATGCGGCTGGTCTGGTGAAGGCAACCACGGGTGGCGGCATCTACTTCGGATTGTTGAGCGGTCGGATTGCCGCCGAGGTTCTGGCCTGCGCGCTGGCGGAGGATCAGCTGTCGGCAATCAGGCTGCGCGAGTACGAGCGGCGCTGGCGTGCACGGCTCTGGCCGGAGATCCGCGCCGGCCTCGCGTTTCGCGCGATGGCGAGCCGATTGAGCGATCGAACGATCGATCGGGTCATGGAGCTGGCGCGGGTCGACGGCATCGTTCCGCTGCTGAAACAGACGGCAGACTTCAACTGGCATGGCGCGGCGGCCCGTGCGCTGCTGCGGCATCCGTCCTTCCGCCGGGTCGTGTTTGGCTCGATTTGGAGCTGAGCCGCTCCCAACCGCATTCGTAAATCATCGCTGAGCTCCACCCTGGGGCCGCAGATCGGCGCGGTCGTGGCCGATACATCTTTTGTGACGATAACCTCCTCCGAATTGGTCGAGCCGGGCCATTACGCGCGAAAGCAGATCTTCAGCCGCAACGCCATCGTCGCGTGGAGCCATCGCCGACGCTTCGCGCTGGCTCGCGAGCTCGCGTCTGCGGGCGCCGGCGGCGCTTTGCTTGATTACGGATGCGGCGATGGCACCTTCATCGCGCTGGCACACGATCTATTCCGCGAGGTGGTTGGTGCGGACATCGACGTCGACCAGGTGCGCGACTGCAAGCGTCGGCTGGACGGCGTTGGCAACGTGCAGTTTGCGTCAATCAACGATCTGCGCGCGCCGGATCACCGCGATCACTACGACGCGGTCGTCTGCATGGAGGTCCTCGAGCACTGTCCTTCGGATGTCCAGCCACAGGTGCTTCAGGATCTGGACCGTCTGGTCCGGCCCCACGGTGTGGTCGTGATCAGCGTGCCGATCGAGATCGGTCCGACGCTTGCGGTCAAGCAGCTGGTGCGCGCCGCCGCTGCGGCCACGGGTTTGAAGGAGTACTCCACCCGGGAACGCTATCGCGTGTCGGAATTCATGCGCATGCTTCTGGCGAGTCAAACGTCCCGAATTGAGCGGCCGGTCAGCGTTGCAGTCGACGCCCGCGACGACGCGATACGATTCCATGGCCACAAGGGGTTCAACTGGCGGGCGCTGCAGTGCCTGATTGAGCGCGTGTTCGCGATCGAGCGTCGGCTCTTCTCGCCGGTTCCAGTCACCGGTCGCTGGCTCAACAGCCAGGTGTGGTTCGTCTGTAGAAAGCGATGACGCGAGGCGGCGAGGAGGGAGGCGCTGCCGAATTATCCGACTGGCTTTGGCTCGATCGGTGAATCAGGAATCGGCCGTACGTCGCGCGGATTTTGCGGCAGCGTTTCAGCCGACTTCGGGCGGAACCAGTCCGACAACCGGATCATCCGCCCGCGTTGGTGCTCGAGCAGGCCGTGAAACTGCTGCAGGATCGGCAATGCCTCGGCAAGGGTTGCCACCACGCCGACGCCCCGATCCATGGCGTGTTTCCGCATCGTGGGATTCGGATCGCGCAACATCAGCAATGCTTTCGTCGGACTGGCTCCGATGATCTCCGCGCAGTTGACGAACTGATCGTCAATCGCCAGGTCCAACCGCAACGCGTTTGCCAGATCGCCGCGCGATCCGGGCACGGTAATCACCGACGGCAGGTAAAACCCCTGCTGCTCCAGCCACCACTGCGTCTGGAACTGCACCGAATCTCCGGCGCTGCCCGGCCGTTTGGTCAGGAAACAGACTTCCCACTTGTGTGAACGCGCGATCGCATACAGGGTCGCGATCTGTCCGGGTTCATAGGCGCGCAGCCGCATCCACCAGTTCGGAGTCCGCGCGATGTGATTCCACACACGCTCGATGTCGACGTGGTCGAGATTGGCATCGGTTGCTTCGTCCGACACGATCTCCCGGCGAAGGCAGTCGCGCGCCGTATCCCTGAAGGCCGTGCGAAAATCGGCGAGCACGCCGTCGATGTCTATTCCCAGCCTCAGCGGCATTGATCTATAAAAATACTTCTTTTCGCGAACAGGACACTAGCGCTCGTGGCAGGCAATTGCCGCAAGAACCGCCGCGAGCGCGGCGTTGGCCGGCATCACGAGTCCTGTCTCCCAGACGCTCTGCAGCGCGACCGCGAGAAGGCCGCAGGCAGCTCCTGCGCGAATCCAGTACGCGCCCGTCGACTCCGACTCGAGCCGCCGGCCGATCGTTCGGGTGAGCACGATCAGGCCCGCCAGAGCGAGTCCGGCCAGCACGATTCCGCCCTCTGCCGCGACCTGCAAGTAATGGTTGTGCGCCTGGTTGAACTGAACGATTCGGTCCGCACGCTGGTAGTACAACATCGCAACGCGGTAGGTGCCGCCGCCGGTGCCCGTCATCCAGAAATCTCTCAGAACCGGAATCGTATCGCGCCAGATTGTCAGCCGGTTCTCGACCCCAATTCCGGATTGCCCAAATCGGTCGGCAAGAGCAGATAGATCCGCGCGGCTGAACACATACGCGAGCACGACCACCAGCCCGGCCGCTACCCACCATCCGCGGGTGACTCGCGTCCGCCGCCAGACAGCTCCCATGAAGATCGTCGTGGCGGCCGCCAGCGCAAGAATCCCCGATCGCGACATTGACAGCAGGAGCGCCGCGATCATCACCGCGCACGCCGCTCCCAGCCACGCCGTACGGCCGTCAACCAGCCGCGTCAGCTTTGCGCGAGGGTTCATGAATTCTGTGTTCCGCGCGTCGGGTGCGTGCGCGCGCGCCATCAGATATCCGGCGCAAAAGGGCGCGGCCATCACGACCCACGTGGCGAAGTGGTTTCGGTTCACGAAGGGTCCAAACGGGAGCGGGCCCTCATAGTCAGTGCGGAACCGCCAGTAAATGTATCGCCCGGCGGTTGCCGCTTGAGCGATCGCAATTGCCGAGAAGACAAGCCCGAGTGCACACACTCCTCGAACGGTCTGACGTACGCCGCCGCGGGCAAACGTCGCACGCGCGGCGATGAAAAGCGCGATCGTGCCGACGACCAGAACCGCTGCCCAGAGGGTCGCAGATTGGTCGAGCGTGATCGGTGTCCATGATTCGATCGGAGCCGTGAGAGCCAGTCCGCGCCGAACGTCGTCAGCATGAGGAGAGATCACATCGACCAGACGAGGCGGAAGGGGCAGCGCTTGTACGGCAACCACCGCCGCGATCGCGAACAAAATCCAGTCGAGTGTACGCGCCGGTCCGGGTGCGGCCGGTGACGGCCGCAGTGCGAGAGCGGTCAGGACACAGCAAAAACCAAACGGAATCGCGGTGGATGCGTCGCGGCCGCCGAACAGCGCGAGCGGCCAGAGAAGGAGCAGGAGGAGCGCCGTGCTGCTGAGCGCCGCACGGGATCGCTCATGCCGCAGGCGGTGCGCTCCCGTAGTAGCTCTTGTAGTTATACCCGTAGTATCGCGAGTAGTAATACTTGTTGCGATCGAAATCGACCCGGTTCAAAACGACGCCAATCGATCGAGGCTTGCCGGCGCGAAGCGTATTCAGCGCGCGTTCGGCGTGGACGCGCCGCGTCATCTCCGAGCCGACGACGAAGACGACGGCTGAGACCATGCCGGCGAGGACGACCGCATCCGTGACGGCGAGCACCGGGGGGGTATCGAGAACGATCCAGTCGAATGGTCCGTGCGAAAGATTCTCGAGAAAGCTCTTCATCCGCTCCGAGGCCAGCAGTTCCGAAGGATTGGGCGGCGTGCGGCCGGCGGTGATCACAAACAGGTTCGGTTCGGCCGAGCGCTGAACGGTTTCACGCACGCGAGACTGGCCGACGAGAAGTTGCGACAATCCGACGTTGTTCTCGACGCCCATGATGCGGTGCAGGCCCGGCCGCCGCATGTCGGCGTCGATCAGCAGCACCCGTGAGCCGCCGAGCGCCAGCGCCGTCGCCAGGTTGCAGGCGGTCGTCGTTTTCCCTTCAAGCGGCTGGCTGCTGGTAACGGCAATCAGCCTCGCTTGCCCCGCGCCGGCGGTGAACACCAGCGACGTTCGCAGCGATCGAAACGCTTCGCCGAAATCGTGCGGTACGGTCTCGGACAGCAGCGGAACCCGATTGCCGCGAATCGCGGGGACCAGTCCGAGCAGCGCAAGTCCCAACCGTTTTGACACGTCTTCCGGTGTCTTCACGGTGTCGTCGAGGTACTCAATCCCGAAGGCCAGGCCGAAGGCGACGAGCATGCCGGCCATCATCGCCGTGAACCATTCACGCCGGGTGTTGGGCGAAAACGGCGTTCCCGGAAGCTCGGCGCGATCCATCACCTGCACGTTGTTCGAACGGCTGTTGCTGACCACCTGCAGCTCCTTCTGTTGCTGCAGGAGCGATTGCCATAGCTGCCGGTCGCTGTCTGCCTGGCGCTGCAGCACGACGTAGCCGCCGCTTTTACGTTCGAGGTCCATCGCCTCGTTCTTTTGCTGATCGAGCGACGCGGCGAAACTTCGCTCCTCCGCGACGGCGGTCTGGTAGTCGTTCCTGACGCTCTCGATCACCCTGGCCCGCTGTGCGACCAGCGTCTCGCGCGCGTTCTTGATCTGCAGATCGAGCTTCTGCATTTCGGGGTGGCTGGGCAGATACCGCGACGACAAGCGCGCCCTCTCTGCGACCAGATCGGTGAGCCGGTTCTTGGCTTCGACCACGCCGGGGCTCGCGGCGATCACGGGAAATCCGTCTGCTTCATCCGACGCCGGATCGAGGCCCTTGAGCTGGTTGTAGGTCGCCTCCTTCTGCAGCCGCTCGGTTCGCTGACGCGTCACCGTTTCGTTCAACGCATTCAACCGCGCCACCGTGATGTTCTGTCGATCGCCGAGCGACAGGGCATTCTTCTGCTCTCGATACTGCGTCAACGCGGCTTCCGAATCGGTGACCTTCTTCTCCTGCTTGACGACCTCCTCGCTCAACCATCGCAGGTTCTTTTGATACGTCGCGAGACGAAGCTCGAGGTTCTGCGCCGTGTACTCTTCAGCGAGGGTATTGGCCGCGAGCGCCGCAAACTGCGGATCCGGTGACTCGTAGATGATTTCGACCAGACGCGTTTTGGCTTCAGGGACGATGCGCACGCCGCCGAGAAACTGACTGATGATGCCAGCCTCCGCGGCTTCTTCGTCGGGGCTTGGCGGTTCGACCGCAGGTGCCGGCGGCGCGCGGTGGAGAAGCGATTGCACCGTCGCACTTACCTTTCGCCGGGCGTCGGCGATCATCATGCCAATCCCCTGACGGCGGGGCGCGGTGCCATTGAACAGCGGATGATTTTGCAGCTGCAGCTTGTGTACGACCCGCCGCGCAAGGCCGCGGCTCCGCAGGATGCTGTACTGAGTATTGAAGTAGGGATCGCTGTCCTGCCAGAAAGCCGGATCGTTGGCGTTGAGATTGCCGACCGCGACCGTCCGCTCGTCCTGAATCATCACGCGCGAGCTGGTCCGGTACATCGGGACCTGCGAATAGGTCTGCAGCATCATCACGCCGACGACAAGAACGAACGCTGCCCCGGCCAGGCGGCGGTGCTTGAACACCGCGGCGAGTCGATCGAGTAGGTGGACCGGCTGTGTGCTTCCCGGGATGGGAAGCGACGACGCATCCGTCGACGGAGCGACGGTGGCAGGGAGGTCCTGGGCGTCAAACATCGGTCGGCGGCCTTATTGGGGGCTGACCGGCGGACCATGCGATCCGAGCGCAGTCAAGCCGACACTCGACGCCGCGGCGATCGCCACCGCAGCCGTATTCGAGAACATGCCGACGAACCAGGGTTTGCGGGAGGTGAGCCGGACGCTCGTGGAAATGGTCTGTCCCGGTTCGATGTGAAAGCTTTGGCTGACAGCGAGCACCTTGCCGCTGTCGTCTGTCAGTTCGACCGCATAGGCGCCGCGTGATACGTCGGCAAACGCGAACTGACCGTTGTCCGTTGTCTCGGCGGTGAACGCGACGCGGCCGGTATCCAGATTTCGGAGCCGTACTTTGCCGCGAGGAATTGGCGAATTGTCGCTGTTCCACGCCACCCCGCGCACGGCCCCTGGGGCCGGATCGCCTTGGGCTGCCGAAACGCTGATCGCGATGGCCGATGCGAGCACAACGACCGCGAGCTGGCGTGCGACCGCTCGGGCGGACGTATAGCTGGGGCTCATGGGCACCCTCATTGAGGCGAGCCTGTTCGCAGAGTTGTGGGGAATGTTACCAGAGTACTGTAGTGCAGAGTTTCAATCCGAACAAGCCGTAAATCGCCGAAAACACATACATTCCACAGATTTGGCCGGAATTTCGGTCCTCGGCAACGACCGGCGTTCATCTCGAAGGTTCCGGGTCGGTCGGGACGATTCGCGTATGGATTCGATACGCCTTGGCCGGCGTCCAGGGTCCGGAGGGCGGCAACCGGGATCCGTGATCCGGGGACCTTCCGGGACGGACGGCCGCTGTGACCTGGAGGCTGAAAACTGGAAACTGGGAACTGGAAACTGGAAACTGGGAACTGGAAACTGGGAACTGGGAAC
>JBPYFA010000259.1:0-17909 GCA_051986585.1 Vicinamibacterales bacterium
GCCGCGAGCAGCAGGATGATCCCCGGACGCACTTCGGCGGTGATCGCTTCGATCGCTGGCGTGACTGTCACATCCGAAGGCGCATCGCTGCCGAACATGGCGACTGCCGCGAAACCCGGATCTGGCGCCGTCCGGGCACGAGCGGTCCCTTCCGCCGCCGCCTGCTGCACCGTGACATCAGGCTTCAGGCGCGCCATCGCGCCGAAGATCTGGAGCCGTCGAACGCCGTTCGCGCCCAACACGCCGCCAACTGGCATCGGAAGCCAGGCGCGCGTCTCGCGGTCGGGAAAGGCGAAGTCGCGGGGCATGACGCCGACGATCGTGACCGGCTGATTCTCGACGCGCACGACGCGGCCGATCGCACCGTCGTCGCCGCCGAACCACTCCTGCCAGAGTCCGTACGAGATGATTGCTGCGTTCGACGTCGGGTATGCGCCGCCGTCGTAGCGCTCGTCGTCAGCCGTGAAAACACGGCCACGCAGCGGACGTACGCGCAGGACGTCGAACATCGAGGCGGTCAACCGCACCACCTGCAGCCGCGCAGGTTCGGAACCGTTCGCGACCGCAGTCATCGCGTCGCCACCGAGGCCGTAGCCGCCGATCGCCTCCAGCGTCGACGCCTGATCGCGCCACGCGAGATAAGCGCCGTTCGAAATGGTCCCGGGAAGCCGCGCCTGCTGCCCTTTGCGCGACTCCGTCAGCCGCACCAGACGGTCGCCGCCGGCCCACGGCAGCGGTTTCAGCAGCACCCCGTACGCGACGCTGAACAGCGTCGTCGTCGCACCGATGCCGACCGCCATCGTGAGGATCGCAACCGCGGCATATCCCAGGTCGAGGCGGAGCAGCCTGCACGCGTAGCGCCAGTCGTTCATCGCGTCAGCCTACCACCTGCGCAGGCCGCAAATTGCGCCTCCGATTTCAATTCGGTCCACGACCGTCGCCAACGTTTGGGAAATCTGCTGCAAACGACGCGGCGGGCACTCGGCGGCCACGCCGGCAACGGCACAGAGGCGAGATTGCGGCTGCCGAGTGGGGTATAAGTAGCGCGACAGGAGGCCCGTTGCCCGATCACACTCCGCCCCGCAAACCGGCTCATATTCGAGAATTCACCCCTCGTTCCATTCTGGTCGGACTCGTTGTCGCCCTCATCATCGGCGCCTCGTACCCGTACGTCGTCTTGAAGTTCGGTTTCGGCCCGAACATCTCGGTCGTGTCCGCGTTTTTTGGCTTCATCGCGCTCGGTCTCGCCTCGAAAAGTTACAACCGCTGGGAAAACAACGTCGTGCAGACGGCCGGCACGACGGCGGGGCAGATCGCGTTTCTGTGTTGGCTGCTGGCGGCGTTCGACATCATGGCGGCGGATCCGTCAAGCGGGTTCGACGTTCACCTGACCTGGCAACAGACGTTCGTGTGGCTCTCCGCATCCGGGCTGCTGGGAGTATTCCTCGCGGTCCCATTGCGGAAGCATTTCATCGAAGATGAAAACCTGCCGTTTCCCGACGGGACGGCGGCGGGCGAGACGCTGATCATGCTCGACTCGCACGGGGAGGAGGGACGCAAGTCGGCCTTTGCCATGGTCGGCGCGCTCGTCGCGTCCGGGATCACGTTTCTCGCGACGCAGCTCAAGTGGATCATCGATTCCATTCCACTCGTCGTGAACCGCTTCTCCGCCGTCGTCGGACTGGGCTTCGGCATCTCGCTGCTCAACGTCGGCTCCGGCATCATTATCGGCTTCCGAATCAGCGCGAGCATGCTGATCGGCGCGATCATAGGATGGGTGATTGCGCCGCCGTGGCTCCTGTCGCACGGTTTGATTGCGCAGGACGCCCGTCGCGTCGATATTCTCCTGACCGTCATGTGGCCGGCGGTCGGCATGCTGGTGGCCGGCGGCATTGCCGGCCTGGTGCTGCGCTGGAGCGTTCTCGTTTCGACGTTCCGCGGCCTGGCCACTGCAGGTGCATCCGACGATCTTCCGTTGCGATGGGTCGGGATCGGCAGCCTCATCGCGGCGACTCTTCTGGTTATCTTGCAGCGCGCCTATTTCGGTACCCCAATCTGGCATTCGGTAATCGCGATCGTGCTCGCCATGCCGCTCGCCTTGGTGGCGCTGCGCGTCCTGGGGGAGACGAACTGGGGACCGATCAGCGCAATGACGAATCTAACGCAGGCGATGTTTGGCGTGATCGCGCCGGGCGATCTGCGCGCCAACATGGTGTCGAGCGGGATCACGGCCGCCGTTGCCGCGGAATCCGAAGGGTTGATGCAGGATTTCCGCACCGGCGCGATCGTCGGCTCGACACCCCGCATCCTTACTTATATGCAGCTGCTTGCGGTTCCCGTTGGCGCGCTGGCACTCGCGCTCATGTATCCGCTTCTGCGCGATACCTACGGCGTTGTCGGCGAGCACGCGCAGCTTCTCAGTCCGACGTCGCAGCGGTGGGTCGGCTTCGCGAAGCTGGTCACGCAGGAGTTGACGGGCGGGATACTGAGCGCGGAGGCAGCAGCGCGTGTCTCCTGGATCAAAACGTCGTTCGTCGTCGGCGCGCTCATCGGCACCGTGCTCACGATTCTCGAGCAGAACAAGCAGTGGCGGCGCTTCGTGCCATCACCAACCGGGATGGGCATCGCTGCGCTGATTCCAATCAACGCGGTCACGATGATTTTCGTCGGTGCGCTCGGCGATCTGATTTGGGAACGGGTTGCGCGCGAGTCCCACGATCGCTATTCGATTCCGATCGCTTCAGGCTTGATTGCGGGGGAGGCGCTCGTCGCGGTAGCGCTTCCTTTGCTCGTCACGCTGGGGTTGATGCGGCTGCCGTAACCGCGCATGCGTGCGAGTGCCGAGACTATAGCAATCCGTCGTACATGACGATGTCGGCGCCATTCTCCGCGACGGCGGCATAGATATAACGGCCGTCGGGCGACCAGCAGACCTGACGTGCGATCAGTGTCGGCCGTCCCTCGAAGTCGGTGAGCGGACGCATCGGTCCGCCGCTGGTCGGCAGCGCCCAGATGTTCGTTGTCGCGCCGTCGATCAGCGGCAGGGCCAGCCATTGGCCGTCGGGTGAGAGGCTGCAGTGCACGAACGTCGGCGCGACCGGTAGTCGCGAAGCGCTGATGCGTCCAATTGCTTCCGCCGGCCCATCGTCGGGCGAGGCGCGATAGATGATCCAGTCGATGCTCGCGACCTGTTCCGGGCGTAACGCGAAGAAGATCCCTCCGTCGCTGGCAGTCGGCGCGTGGACGAAACTGTCGGCACGAACGGTCACAGGTTCGCCGCCGTCAACCGGAATCTTCTCGATGCGCCACCGCGGGCCGACGGTTCGCGTGTAGTAGAGCCAGCGGCCGTCGCGCGACCACGATGGTCCGAAGCCTTCCGGTACGAGCTGTCGCAGCCCGCGGCCGTTCGGATTGATCACGCGAATTCCGGTCGTCTGATGCGAGCAGACGAACGCGATGCGATCGCCGGCGGGCGACCAGAGTGGCAGGCCCATCGTGACCGATCGATCGCGCTCGAAGGTCAGTTGCCGCGGCGTCCCTCCGCCGGTGCCGGCGATCCATAGGTTGGCGTGAGCGCCGTTGTCCGAGAGGAAAACGATTTCCCGACCGTCCGGACTCACCGACGGTGTTTGCAGGCTGCCGGTCTGATGCGTAATGCGTTCGGCCGCGGCGACGTTCTCGATCGGCGAGCCTGTGGTCGGAAAACGCCAGATGTCCGAGCCGCTGCGGATGCGGCACGCGACGATTCTGCCCGAGGCGTGCACGTCGGGCGTGATGTGCGACGTGTCGCCGAAGGTCGCCTGACGATTGCCCGTTCCGTCGATCCGAATCACGTTGAGACCGCACGTGCGTGGGTAGGGCATGGTGCTGTCGGCCGACGAGCTATAGAGCAAACCGGATCCGTCCGGCAGCCATGCGAAACCGTTGATCGACCCGGCCGCAACGATCGAACGCGCCGGGCCGCCGGCGGCCGTCACGACGGACAACTCATCGTTGAACACCGTGAGTGGGCTGGATTGAAAAACAATGAACCGATCGTCCGGTGACCAGCGCAGGTACCGGCAGGGCTGGCTCAAGGGAATCGTCGTCACCACGCGCGCGTCGTATCCCTCGCGGTTCGTCGTCAGCAGTTCCTGGACGCCCTGTCGGAGGCGGAAGAACGCGATGCGAAGGCCCGATCGGCTGACGTCGCCGCCGCCGAGCGAGGACACGATCGGTCGCGGCGTGCCGCCGAGCGCGGGGATCTCCCACAACGTGCCCTCTTCCTCCGAGCCTTCCGCTGGCGTGTGATACAAGAGCGCGCTGGAGTCGGGCGTCCAGCGTGGATGCTCATGGTCGCAGTCGTCGCGCGTGAGCTGCAACGGCGTCCCGCCGGACAGCAGCAGCGTGAAGAGGTGACGACGCCCTGCGGCACCGGCGACGAACGCCACCATGCGGCCATCTGGTGAGATCGCAGGAGACTCGTTCACGCCGGGAAAGTCCGACAATCGTTGAAACTGCACTCTCCGCGGCCCGACCTCGATCGCGGCGGTGGCGACCGCATGTCCGTGGCCGTCGAGCCGCGCGTCGCCAATGTCCCGCAGCCGCCGGCGCGGATCCTTCGTCAGGCACAACTGCAGCAGATATGTCAGTGACGCCGGCGTGCCGATCGGCAGCCGCGACCAATCCGGCTCAGCACTGAGAATCGCGCTGATGGTGTCGGCAATCGTCGCCCGCGCAAACGCGGCCCGGCCTGCCAGCAACTCGTAGAGCACGCAGCCGAACGCCCAGATGTCGCTGCGCTTGTCGACGCCCCTGCCGCGAACCTGCTCGGGGCTCATGTACGCCGGAGTGCCGAGCATGACGCCGTCGCGCGACGCGCTCGTGATCGTCACCGAGTGCGACGTGTCAGCCGACGATGCGGCCTTCGCGAGACCGAAGTCGAGAACCTTGACGATCTGATCGTCGGTGAGCTTCACGTTGGCCGGCTTCAGATCGCGATGGATGATCCCACGCTCGTGCGCCGAGTCGAGCGCGGAAACAATCTGCGACGCGATCTCGATGGCTTCGGCGACCGGCAGGCCAACGCCGGGAGCGCCGCCACGCGCGAGCCGATCGGCCAGTGTCTCGCCTCCGACCAGCTCGAGCACCAGCGCGCGGGCGCCCGAGCCGGTACTCGTGTGGTCGGGCACATCCTCGATGCCGTAAATCGCGGCGATGTGCGGGTGGCTCAGAGTGGCGAGCACGCGCGCTTCGCGATCGAGGCGCGCCATCAGTTCCGGGTCGGCAGCCAGGGCCGGCCGTACGATCTTCAACGCGACGTCGCGATCGAGCCGTCCGTCGCGCGCGCGATAGACTTCTCCCATTCCGCCCGAACCGAGGAGCGACACCACCTCGTACGCGCCGATGCGCCGACCCACCAGGCTCGAGTTATCCGCCATCCGTGTGTGGTCCAGATTCTATGTCTGAAACGTTCGGCGAAGGGGTTCAGGCAACTTTCTCTTCCGCCTCTCGGGGTCAATGCGGCCGCGCGGAATAACCCGGAGAAGGACGGGAGAGGAGCTGGACGCAGAAAGGGCGATCGAAATTTCACCGACGTGCATAAATTCCGCTGCGGATGAGCTTTGCCGCGCGGTGCCCCGACTACAATCGTGGCGCATGGCGGACGACGAGGCGAAGCTGGCGCTCGACACTCGACGTTTGGACGTTTACCTGACGACTGTGCAGGCAGAAGTCGAGGCCAAGGTTCGCCTCGTGCATCGATTCCGCGAACACATGCAACAGCTCGACAACCGGCCATCTGGAAGACGACATCCTGAGCAACGGAAACGTGCGGCACGAGCGCTGATCGCGCAAGTCGACGGGATGCTGCAAACCAACTTGCTCGTCCGCGACATGCTCGAGGAACTGCGCGAGGCGGCGGAAGCCGTTCTTGCCGACTTGACGGCGGGTGAGTAGTCGACACGCCTGCCATCTTCAGTGCCGGTCGCGCATGCGACCAGGCGATCTTGCCGGCGCTAACCGCGCCACAGCACGTAAATGCCCCATTGCCCGTCGCGGCGGCTGTGGAACGCCACGCGACCGCCATCCGGCGACCACGCGAATTCCTCTGCGGTCGGATCCGTAAGCACGCACTGCATCGAGCCGTCGGCAAGATTGAGAAGCCAGGCGCCGTGGTGGAAGACCTGAAAAATGATTTTGGTGCCGTCCGGCGAGACGGCGGGCGTCCGCACCAGCTGTCCCTTGACCGGCGTTTCGTAGCGAGTGGCCTCGCCGGTCTGCACATCCATCACCATCAGCGTGTCCTCATGGCTGTAAGCGATCCGCCGATCGTCCGGAAACCATGACGCCGCCCACGTCTGGCCGGATTGATAGTTCGTCAGGCGGCGGGCATCGCCGCCGGTGGTGGGCTGGACCCACAGGTTCCATACGGAGAGCTTGTCCGCTTCGGCCCGGATGTAGGCGAGCCACTCGCCATTCCGCGACCAGGTCGGCACGGCGGCGTAGCCGGCGCCGCTGACCCGGCGGACCTGCGAGCCATCGCGATTCGCCACGTAGATACCACGCTCACCGTCCCGGTCCGAGTCGAACGCCACCAAACGCCCGTCCGGCGATGGCTGCGCGTGAAAGTTGTGCGCGCCATCATCGACGATCGTCATGATGCCCAGGTCACCGGCCATGTCGCTGCCGGTGGTCGCCACTTCGAGCGCGCTACGCGCGTCGCGCTCGCGGCCGGTGTGGAAAAAGATCGCCGTCCCGTCCGATGCGAATGCCGGAGAGAAGGCGTTCGCATTCGTCGCCCGGACGGCCGGGATGGCTGTGACCTGCTCACGGACGTGCTCACCGCGCCCGCTCGGCGCGTTCACCGCGCCAGAACCCCGGGCGGTGGCCGGTGAGATCTCTCGAGTGACCGCCGGCGTCAGCGGCACGCGCACGATCTCATCGTTCACTTCAACTTTCGCCGCCTTCGAAGGTGAATCGTTCGATGCAGGTGCAGCGGCCAGGGTTCCGGGCGACGTCTGCGCCCGGCGGACCGATTTTGTCGCGCCGCGTCCTTCGATGATTCGGTCCATGGCCGTGAACCCGAGCGCGAACGAGGCGACGAGTGCCGCTGCCGCCGCCAGTGCCCACCGACGCGATGAGTGCCCACGCGACCCTGCTTCTTCGTCGACGCCGAAGGAGCTGAACATCGTCGGCGCCGCATCAAGCGGAGCTCGCGGCTCATTCGAGGAGGCTTGCGGTTTGCGGACCACGAGTGTCGGCCGCGGCGGAACGACGACGGGCCGCGGCGTGACCGTGGGTGGCACCGCCGCAGGATGCGTCAGCCGTGTTGGAGCGACGGCTATCGGCGGCGTGGTCGAAGGTGATGCCCGCACGCGCTGCAGGAAAGCGCTCAGCACGTCGCCACGCGCTCCCTTTTCGAACCGCTCGAGCACAGTCGAGAACTCGTCCAGCGACTCGAAAGGCGGCGCTTCGACTTTCTCGAGCCCGCGCGCGATCGTATAGCGAAGCGGCGCAGGCACATTGAAGGTGCCTGGCGGCAGAAGCGTCAGCAGCAGGTCGGCGACAGCTGTGACCGTCGGCATGCCGTCGGTGTTGATGCACGAGACCGAGCCGTCCAATCCGAGCTGGATGTTCTCGGGAGTCGGAATACCGTGGGGGTGCGTCAGGAACTCCCGCGCGAGCGCAACCGCTTCGCGCGTCTCCAGGCGCACACCACGCGCCAGCAGATCAGACAGAACAATTGTGGGCATCGTGTCCGTCGTCAGTGCAAGACACGACCCCACGCGAATAGGCGTAAACAAGGCGCGAAATATAGTTCCGCTGTACTACACGGTGGAATGGCTGACGTCCCTGCAGGGCGTCTCCTGCGGCGCTAGCGTCCTTGGTAGTACCAGAGCAGCAGGCGGCCTCCGCCGAACAACAGGATCAGCAGGACGGTGGCGACCAGCGACTTCTTCCACATGCGCGACTGATCGCGCTCGGTCCAGACGCGTGCATGGTTCGCGCGCTCGAATGCGTCGGCAAATGCCTGATTGCGAAATCCGTAGAGGTGGCGGCGTCCCTCGAAGAATTGACTGACGTCGTGGCTGATTGCGCACGCGGAGGTAATCTCCGAGAGCGGCTCGAATCGATCCGGTCGCGACATCCACCACGTGATCACGATCATCCAGACGATACCGGACAGGAAAATGCCGCTGAGGCCCCACGTCGCCAGAAGACCTGTCGACGTGGACGGCGGATCGAGCTTGCTCGGCACGACCATCGTGAGCAGCACTGCGCAACCAATCGTCGCGACGTGCGCCGGGTTCAGGACCCACCATCGATAGCGCTGGAACCACGATCGGTGAGGGACAGTTTCACGATGCCGCGCGGCGCACGCGCCGCAAAGCGGCAAGTCCGCCGAAACGACCCGATAACCGGAACTGCCGGAATACCGGTACCCCCGCGAGCGCCGATAAAAGGCCCGGCGCACGCGAACGCGTTCTGTTGCCGCACCGCCGCAGTGAACGCAGACGTCTGGCCACGTCAGCGATCGCGGTGCTCCGCGCATCTCGAGGCGGTATGGATAGCCGCTGAGATCGCTCTCGGCCGCTCGTTGATCCCAGCTGCGGTTCATGCGTGCTCAATGAGCATTCAGCACTCTCAGCATGAGTTCACTCCGGCAACGCCCAGGCAAAGAGGACTCCGTCGACGGAGTGAGAACGAACTGGCGTCCGCCGAGCTCGTACGACATCGGAGCGCCGGTCAAGTTGCCTCCCCGGTTCACGTGCCACAACACTTTCCCGGAAGCCGCATCCAACGCGAGAGATGTTCCGATTCATTTGTGTACACCAGGCCATCCACGGGGAACAAGATACCGTCGCCCCGTTGCCGTCCTGGACAGTCTCAGCGGCCGCAACGCTGACCCACTCGCTTCGTGATTTCGTCCGACGTCGGCGGGTTCTCGCCGACGCCAAGCGAGTGCAGCATCTCGTGGATGATCACGATGTCGCCACGCGGAACGTCAAACGCCGCTACTCGCGCGCTGCATATGTAAACGATTCGGCTCCCAGGGCGAGTGAATGCGGCGACGTCCCCGTCTCGGCACTGTGCTTGGCGGCTCCCTTCCACGAACCAGATCCAACGCGTCAAGTACTCCTCCGGCGTGACGCTCAGGTTTTCCAGTCTCCGCACGACAGGAACACCCTGACGATCTGAGAATTCTCCGAATAGCTCGCGACAACGTGGTTCGCGCAGCCTCGACGCGGCGATTTCGATCGCGCGTTGCACCCAGATTCGGCCGAGACCTTCGGCAGAGTTTTGTCCGATCACAGGGTGCGGCCCTCCTTGTGCGACAAGCAGCACTGGAAACGTAAACGCGATCATGACCGCTGTTGTTGTGCGTCCCATAACTGCTGACGCGAGAACAGCGGACAAACCTGCTCACGCACTCGCGGACTGCCGGGTGCCGAAAAACCGGCGTCTGGTGACCGCCGGGAATCCGTCGACCCCGTCGGCGACTGCTTGACGGCCGACCATCCCGAGCGCACGATTAGTCGCGAGAGAACCAGATGGCCGGCCCGAACGTCACCGCCCTGCTGCGGGCGTGGAGCGACGGGAACCTCGAGGCGCGAGATCGCCTGGTGCCGCTCGTTTACGACGAGTTGCATCGTCGGGCGGCTGCGCATCTGCGGCGCGAACGCCGCGATCACACACTTCAACCAACCGCGCTCGTGAACGAGGTCTACCTGCGCCTTGTCAACCAGCGGCGCGCTGATTGGCAGAACCGCGCGCAGTTCCTCGCCGTAGCGGCGCAGTTGATGCGTCGGATCCTGGTCGATCACGCGCGCGGTGGACGAATGGCGAAGCGTTCAGGTCGGTGGATGCGCGTCTGGCTCAGCGAAGCGGTTGCCGAGGTCCACCCTCCCGATGTTGAGGTTCTCGATCTCGATGCCGCGCTCACGCGACTGTCGGAGTTCGATCCGAGAAAGAGCCGGATTGCAGAACTGCGCTTCTACGGTGGACTGTCGCTCGAGGAAACCGCTCACGTGCTCGGCCTGTCCGTCGCGACTGTCGCGCGCGATTGGCAGGTGGCGCGTGCATGGCTCTATGCGGCGATGAAAGGGAACGCACCCTCGTGACACCCAATCGATGGCGAATCGTCACCGATCTGTTTCACGCCGCGCTTGCGCGCGACGCCGCGTCGCGTGCGTCTTTCGTCGCTGACGCGTGCGCCGACGACGGGGCGCTGCGCGCGCAGGTCGAGGCGTTGCTCGCCGCCCACGATGAGGCTGGCTCCTTCAGCGCCGCACTCGCGACGCCTGCCGTCAAACAGCTGGCGGCTGGCACGATGCTCGGGCCGTACTGTCTCGGTCCGTTGATCGGCGCCGGTGGGATGGGTGAGGTATACAGGGCGACCGACACCCGCCTCGATCGCACCGTCGCGATCAAAATCCTGCCGCCGCACTTGAGAGCCTCGGCCGATCTGCAGGCGCGATTCGAGCGCGAGGCCCGCACGATTTCCCAGCTCGCGCATCCGCACATTTGCACATTGCACGATGTCGGCCATGAGAACGGGGTCGAGTTTCTCGTGATGGAGCATCTCGAGGGAGAAACGCTCGCCGCGCGCATCGCGCGAGGTCCGATTCCACTCGCGCAGGCAGTGAGGATCGGCATCGAGATCGCGTTGGCACTGGATCATGCGCATCGTCACGGCGTCGTGCATCGCGACCTGAAGCCCGGCAACGTCATGTTGACGAAGGCTGGCACGAAGCTCCTCGATTTTGGCATCGCCAAGCTGCGCCAGCCCGTTACCGACCCGGCTGGTCTGACGTCGACTGCCGGGACCGACAATACGGTTGCCGGCGTTCTGGTGGGCACTCCACACTACATGTCGCCGGAGCAGCTCGAAGGACAGGGAAGCGATGCTCGCTCCGATATCTGGGGACTCGGATGCGTGATCTACGAAATGCTGACCGGCGTGAAAGCGTTGGACGGCATCCGCCCCTTGTCCCCGCCTTTTGTCGATCACATCGTCCGCATCTGCCTCGAGCCGGATCCGGATGATCGCTGGCAATCGGCGGGCGACGTCGCGCGGCAACTGTCGTGGTTCGTGAATCAGCGCGATGCTGCCGCAACGGGCGGAGCGGCGAGGCATCGATGGCGCCTGAGCGGTTATCTCGCGGTCGCCGTCCTGGCCGCTGGCGCCACCTTCGCGATGCAAGGACTGGGGATGAGACCGGTACCGCTCGTATCTCACCATGCGGAGATTTCATTGCGCGACGCCGGCCTCACCCTCACGGGAGGCATCGCGATCTCACCCGACGGCCATACGGTCGTATTTGCTGCGCGATCACCGGAAGATGAAACGAGGCTCTACACGCGATCCCTCGACGACTGGGAAGTACGTCCCTTACGGGGCACGGAAGGAGCGATCAACCCGTTCTTTTCGCCTGACGGCGTGTCGATCGCGTTCATCGCACGAAGCATGCTTTACAAGATCCCGGCGCGCGGCGGAATCGCGCAGCCGTTGTGCAAGGTGGGCTACCAGGCCAATTCACGGGGTCAGTGGCTCAAAGATGGCCGCATTCTCATCAACTGGTGGCCGCGAGGTTTGTTTCTCGTCCCGGTGAACGGCGGCGACCCGGAAGTGCTGCTGCCTGGCGTCAGAAGTCAACGGTACCTGTGGCCCAAGCTGCTGCCGGACGGAAACACCGTGCTCTTCACGCTGACAAGTGGTAACGATTCACGCATCGCGGCAATCTCGCTCACTGACCGCAAGGTCAGGACGGTCCTGACATCCGCCGCGTGCGCTCGTTATCTGCCCAGCGGTCATCTGGTGTATCACGTGGGCAGCCGACTCATGGCGGTTCCGTTCGATCCTGAGGAACTCCGGATCGCCGGCGAAGCACGCGCCGTCGGCGAATTCTCATTGGCGGAGCGGCTGGGGGCGCAGTACCTGGACTATGACGTATCAGAGACTGGGACTCTGATTTACGTTTCCTCGTCTGCCTGGGCGACACGCCTTGTGTGGCGGGATCGCGCAAATCGCGTGACGCCGCTCGGGCTCAACCCGCGCGTCTATTATTTCCCAACACTTTCTCGCGACGGCCGGCAAATCGCGTTCACCGTGGCCCAGTGGCCGTCCTCGGAAGTGTGGATCGGTACCGTCGAGCGCGAGCCGATGACTCGTCTTTCGACGATGCCGAACAGCATGTTCAGCCTGTTTTCACCCGACGGAAAGTGGCTCGCCTATTCGGCCTTCGATGATGGCTGGTTCAACCTGTTCAGGAGTCGCACCGACGGCAGCGATCGGCCGCTCCGGCTCTCCGCAGACGGCAGGAATCACAAACCGACATCGTGGTCGCGCGACGGCGAAGAGCTTCTCCTCAACGAGGCGGACGCGTCCGACAATCGCGACATCGTCGTTCTGGACGCCGCGCGCGGTACCGAGCGCTCATACCTCGCGACCCGCACTAACGAAATCGAAGCAACGTTTTCTCCCGATGGCAACTGGGTCGCGTACCAATCGGATGAAACCGGTACCTGGGAGGTCTATGTCCGTGCGTATCACACCACGGCACCCGGCCGGCAGGTGTCCATCGGCGGCGGAATGGGTCCACGCTGGAACCCCCAAGGAGGGGAACTCTTCTATCAAGCCAGGACGGCGATGATGGCCGTCTCGGTTCGCGACGGGACGGCCACAGGCGTACCGCGAAAGCTGTTCTCCTATCGACAGAGCGACGATTATCGACGTGAATTCGACGTCTCCCCTGACGGGCGGAAGTTCCTGGTGATCGAGCCGACCGATCCACGAACGTCGATCACGCTGATCACGAATTGGTTCGACGACTTGAACGCGCGCGTGCCAATCCGGAAACGACGCTGATCCGAAGTTGGCGGGCCCCACAAAGTGACCACACCTTCCTGATCCATGCTGCCGGTTTGACAACCTGGCCGCGGCGTATTACTAACCTTGCCACCTAAATGGGGCCGCGCGTCAGGCCTCGACGCGATCACCGACATGCCCCGGGGCCATGAGGCCATCCTGAAGAGGTCATGACTCTGCATGAGCGGCTCCTTCGCGCTGTTTGAGGACTTCGCACAGGATCTGCGTCACGGATTCCGCCTGGTTCGCCGGTTGCCTGGGCTCGCGCTCGCGGCCTGTACCTCACTCGCGATCGGGATCGGAGGTACAACTGCCGCGTTCACGATGATTGATGCGGCGCTCCTTCGGCCTTGGCCGTATCCCGAGCCCGATCGGCTGATGGTGGTCAGCACAAATCTAGGACAGTACTTCTCGCCACCAGCCTTTCGTCGCCTTGCCGATCATTCCGACGGGTTGGATCACCTGACAGCCGCCGAAGCGCATGCGTTCCTGATGAACTTCGGAGGCCAAGCCGTGCTGGTAAACGGGCACCGAGTCTCATCGGAGGTGATCGCGCTATTGGGATTGAATGGGCAACTGCACCCTGAACCCGGCCGCGCCTTTGTGGCTTCGGATTTCGCGTCGGGGAGCGAGTTGGCCGTCATGATCAGCCATCGCTTGTGGCGAACGCAGTATGCATCTTCGGCCGGCATAATCGGTCAGACGATCACCGCCGACGGCACGCCACTACGGGTTGTCGGCGTCTTGTCGCAGAAGTTCGATTTTTTCCCCGACTCGGATCTTCTCGTTCCGCTGACATTCTCCGAGCCGGGAACCTACAACGAATACGCCCGCACGCTCGAGGTGTACGGATCGCTTCGGCCGGGGCTGACGCCGGGTTTGGCGGCGCTGATGCTGACTGCCAGGACTCGCTATTTCGCGCCGAGCCAAGTGGCCTCTGTGGACAGCGTACGCGAACGTCTGTTTCGAGGCTTTCGACCGACGGTGAAGATACTCTCGATCGTGTCGCTGATCATTCTGGTGGTGGGCTGCTTGAACTTTGTCACGTTGCTGACGGTCCGATCCGCTGATCGGCAGCAGGAGCTTACGGTCCGCATCGCAATCGGCGCTGGACGGCACCGGATCGTCCGCCAACTCGTGACCGAGGCACTTGTGCTGTCCCTCGTTGGCGGTGCGGGCGGCGTACTGCTTGCCTACATCGGCCGCGGAGTTCTTGCCGGGAACGCCATCGAAGGCATGCTCGAATTGTCGCGGAATCCCGAATGGCGAGTCATCGCCTTCGCGATCGTGCTTGCGGTCTCGACCGGCGTGTTATGCAGCCTGGGACCGGCCCATCGAGCCAGCGCGCGAGTCGACCTCGAGTTCGCATTGCGCGATGCCGCATCTTCGCCGCTGGCCGGAATTGTCCCGCCTGGATTTCGCGGCAACTGGGTCGTCGGCTCGCTCCAGGTGGCACTCACGATGGTGCTGCTTGTCGGCGCGGCTCTGTTAGTCAAGAGTCTCCTTCGCATTCAATCGTTCGACCCCGGCTACGACAGCAGCCACGCGGTGACGCTGCGGTTCGAGCTGCCGCGCGCCCGCTATCGGACTGACGCGGATGTTGCACATTTCGTCGAACTGCTCACGGATCGCATCCGAGCCACTCCGGGCGTCCAGGATGCAGGCGCGGCGTCGAGTCTGCCGTTCTGGGTCGGAGATCTGAGCATGCGCATGGTGCTGCTGGAAGGCGCGGTTCACGTCAGCGGATCGCCCGAAGCGATGCCGCTCGGATGGCGCGTGCCCCCGCCGCCTCCGCCACCACCCGGCATGACCGACATGCCGCCGCTTGATTTCTTTCCGACACTCTCGTGCGCAGTTGATCCGGGGTTCTTTCGGACCATGCGTATCCCGCTGATCAAGGGGCGTGACTTCACCCCGTTTGATACCGCCGCGTCACCGCCGGTCGTCATCATCAATCAGGCGATGGCTGCTCGGTATTGGCCCGACGCAGATCCCGTTGGTCGTCGCATGAGACTTGGGCCGTTATTTCCGTGGAAGACGATCATCGGCGTGGTCGGGAACATCCGACGCTTCGCGCGAGACGACGAGATCCGCTCTGAGTATTACGAGCCGTTCGCGCAGACTGGCGATCAACGGCGCCTATTCGCTCGCCTCGGAGCCGATTTGGCAAGGCGAGGTGTGGGTGCCGAGGCTCCGACGAGCCAGGCGATGGTGGTGCTGCGCAGCCGTTTGAACGCGCGGGCGGTCGCGAATGCTATAGCTCCGCTAGTCCGTACAATCGACGCGGCACTGCCCATCGCCCAGGTTTCGAGCCTTCGCGAAGCACTGGACAACGCGATCGCCGAGCGCCGATTCATCTTGAGTCATGTGGTTGGCTTTGCCGCGCTCGCGCTGCTGCTTGCGGCGGTGGGCGTCTACGCCGTCACTTCGCATGTGGTGCGACAACGGGAACACGAACTGGGTATCCGCGCTGCTCTCGGCGCCCGAGGCGCTCACCTGGTCTGGCTCACAATGCGAGACGGAGTGATCGTGGCCGTAGTCGGCGTGTTCGTCGGTGGTCTTCTGTCGATTGCGGTGACGCCGCAACTGCGCGGATTCCTGTACGAAGTCAATCCCTGGGATTGGAGCACGCTGTCGTTGGTCGCCGTCCTGTTGATTCCTGCGGTGATATGCGCATCGTACTTCCCGGCCCGACGAGCCGCGCGAGTCGATCCATTGGCAGCGCTGAAGTCCATTTGACGTGGACGCCTGGCGTTCAGTGCCTCTTTTCAATCAGCAATCAGAATTCAGCATTCAGCACTTTCAGCATGAGTTCACTCCGGCAACGCCCAGGCGTAGAGGACTCCGTCGACCGGAGTGAGAAGGAACTGGCGTCCGCCGAGCTCGTACGACATCGGAGTGCCGGTCAAGTTGCCTCCCGGGTTCACGTGCCACAGCACTTTCCCGGAAGCCGCATCCAACGCGACGAGGTGTTCCGATTCGTTGGTGAACACCAGGCCACCGGCGGTGGACAAGATACCGTTGCCTCCGCCAGTGCGCGTGCGACTCCAGCGGACCTTACCGGTCCGATAGTCGAGCGCGAGCAGCATGCTGTCGCTCCACAGGCTGGTTGCACCGCCGCCCTGGTGATCTTCAACCTTGCCGGTCTCCTCGTTCGGCATCAGGTACGCAATGCTGAATCCATGACTGGCGTTGACGTAAAAGAGTCCCGTATCCGGATTGAAGCTTGGCGTCCACCAGTTGGTGGTCGTTCCCTCGAAGAACGCACCGTCGACCGTCGGCTCGACCTCTGGTTTCGGGATCGGTTGCCCGCGCTCGTCGACGCCGGCGGACCAGTTCTGGGCGCCGTATGGAACGGTGACAAGACTTTCGCCGGTCGCGCGGTCGATCAAGAAGTAATAACCGCTCCGGCTTGCCATTGCGAGAAGCTTGCGCGGCCGGCCTTGATAGTCGCCGTCGATCAGGATCGGTGTCTGGTTGGCGTCACGATCGTAGGTATCGTGTGGTGACGTTTGAATGTACCACCTCATTTTTCCCGTATCGACGTCGAGCGCCACGAGCGAGCAGGTAAACAGGTTCGCGCCAGGGCGGACACTTCCTGCGTACACTGGATGCGGATTCCCGGTGCCCCAATAGATCAAATTGAGGGCCGGATCGTAGACGCCCTGGACCCACGTCATGCCGCCGCCCCGCGCCATGATCTCTGCGTTGGGCCAGGTCTCCGAACCCGGTTCGCCCGGCTTGGGTATCGCGTCCCAGCGCCACACGAGCTTCCCATCACTGAGATCCCGCGCTTCGAGAAAGCCAGGCGCGTTCAGCTGATCGCCTGACAGGCCGACGATCAGCTTATCCTTCACCACGAGCGGGGCCGCGCTGATGTAGTAGCCGAACTTCCAGTCGGCCACTTCCACCTCCCACACCTTCTTGCCGTTTCGGGCGTCGAGCGCGATGAGGTGCGCGTCCGGTGTCCCGAAATAAATTCGATCCTTGAACATCGCTACGCCACGACTGGCGAGGTGATCGCCGGACGAGGTTCGCGAGAAGTGCCAGATCTGCCGACCGGTTCGCGCGTCCGCCGCCCAGACATGATCGGGCACGGAAAAGTATGCGATGCCGTCGACCACCAACGGCGTCGCTTTCATCGCCGCCTGATGTGTCTGGAACGACCACGCCAGCGCCAACTTCCCGACGTTGGTGGTGTTGATCTGCTTGAGCGGGCTGAAGCGCTGGCCGGTGTAGTCCCCATTGAACGTGGGCCAATTGGTTGTCGGCTTCTGGAGCAGCATGCCGGTGTCGACGCCTTGCTGCAGCAGGCTGGCGGAGATCGCAAGGCTGAGCAGCAGCTTCATCGCAGCGTCTCCAGGTACGCGAACAGGTTGTGCACGTCGGCGTTCGTGTATTTCGAGAGCAGCTCGAGATGCTTCGCGAGGCGATCGGTCGTCTCGACTTTCACCGATCGTGACGGCCACGAACGCTGCACGCCTTCGGTTGTTCTGATGGTGACGTCGAATGCATCCTGCTGCAGCAGCTGGCCGGTGAACTGTTTCCCGGCGGCATCCGTGACCGTCGCATTCTGTGGCACCCCCGTCGGATACATGAAGCGCGCCTGCAACTCGATCGGCGGGTATTTGGTCGCGATCCCTTTGAGGTCGCCGGTGGGCGAGTGGCACGTCGCGCATTGGCCCGGTCCGTTGAAGTAGGCCTTGCCGAGCTCGGCGTTGCCGGTCAACAGCTTCTTCAGGTCGTAGTCGCGCGACGGACGCAGTCCGCTCGTCTTGTCGACTTCAGCGACGCGGGCTTTCAGGTAGCCGACGATGTCGGCGATTTGCGTCGCCGTCAAAGGAAGCACCGGCATCCCCTTGTCGGGCCGTCCTTCCTGAATCACCTTCGTGATATCGGCGCCCTGATTGTCCCGGCGTACGACAGCGGAGAAGATCAGATTCGGTCCACCGTTGCCGCCCGCGGCGGTCGGCCCATGGCAAAAACCGCACGACTGGCGGAACTGCTCGTGCCCGCGGTCGTATGCCTGCCGCGTGATCTCGACGCAGGGAATTCCGAG
>JBPYFA010000260.1:0-25993 GCA_051986585.1 Vicinamibacterales bacterium
TTCCAGCTCCACCCAAGATAGTCGGGAACGCCCATCACGCCGCCACGATGTTTCGCGATCGGCCTCAGACCGCCGTAAGCGGCGCAGGTGCCCGCCGCCACAACGGCCGTCGCGATGGGTGCCAGCCTGTCCAACCACTCGGTCGTTCGTATCTCCTGGTCGAACACGCTATTCGGCCCACCGGCCTCGGTGTCCACGAGCGGCCAGTCACTCGCGGATTTCAGATCGTCGCTGGGAAGCGATCCCTCGACGATCAGAACGAAGGGATCCAATTCACCGGCGGCAGCTTTCCACAACCACTGAACGTAGCCAGCAGCGCGGCGATCGTCCCGGATCGGCCAGTGAGGAACCGTTTTCGGCACGCCCGACATCGTCGCCGAGAGCGAGAGTACGTGTCGGATGCGTCCCAGTGTGGCGGTCGTGAGGGACGAGGAGTCCCCGTTACAACTAACCTCGGCGGTCAACCAAAGTAGATGCACGGCAAAATCCGACGGATTCAATAAGCTGCCGCGGCGCATTGCTCTTTCCGAAGTGAGGCACGGTCGCACGTGCGTTGCGTGTCTCAGACATGTAGAAAGAAACGTACCGTCGAGCTCTGGAACGGGAGTCGACGATAAATCACGATCCTTGGAGTGATTTGGTCCGTTCCTGCGGTCGTGGGCGGCAGGGTCACCGCATATCGCGACGGGATTTCATGCGGGTCCGACGCGATTTCAGTCGCTGTGTCGGCTTGTTTTCGTCAATGCGACGATCGTGCAACGCGGACGGCTCTCGCGCGCCGGCTTGGCCGCCGCTGGACTACTGGCTGAGCTGGAGGACAACCGAATGAGTTTCCGGGAACGGCAGCAACTCGTTCGGCGGGCCAGCCAGGACACCGAGGAACGTTGCGCACAGCGGCGATCAGCGGGCCTTGATCGCGTACACGTTCTTCATCCCTCGGAAGATGATCATGCCATCGGAAATGGCTGGCGTGGCGATCAACACGTCGCCGATTGAATTCTTCGCCAGTTCCGCGTATTCGGGACCCGCCTTGATCACGTAGACCTCGCCGTCTTCGCTGGCGCAATAAATCTTGCCGTCGCCGACCACGGGAGATGCGCTGAACGAGCCGCCGTCGCCGATCCGTTTCTGATAGATCGGTTCGCCGGTCGCGACTTTGTACGACGCAAGGACGCCGTTGTTCAGGAGCACGTACAGCTGATCGCGATAGATGACGGGGGTTGGAATGTACGGCCCACCGCGAGTCGTGCTCCACGATACGAAGTTGCTGGTCGTGGTGTTCTTGGCGGGGGTAATGTCGCCCGTCGCACCCGGCTTGATCGCAAAAATCGGTTGCACGCCGCGATAACCGTTGGTGATGACGACCACACCGGGGCCAACGATCGGAGTCGGGATGGCGATTTCCGAGTTGCCGGAATACTTCCACAGCTCCTTGCCGGTCATTGGATCGTACCCGCGAGTGAACGTGGTCGCCTGGGTCACGAGTTCCGCCTTGCCGTTGGTTTCGAAGATTGTCGGCGTCGACCACGACGGGATCTCTTCGCGCGACGTTCGCCAGATCTCTTTGCCGGTATCGGAGTCGAATGCGGCGATGAATGAGTTGCGCTGAATGTCGCACTGTACGATGACCAGGTTCTTGTAGATGATGGGCGAGCTGCCGATGCCCCACTCATAGTCCGGATCGAAGAACCAACCGGCGTTGAGAACGCCGAGATCCTTCTTCCAGAGCAGCTTGCCATCGAGATCGTAGGCGTAGAGTCCCTCCGATCCGAACGACACAATCACGTGCCGGCCGTCAGTGACCGGAGTGGCGGAAGCCTGGCTGGATTTCGGGTGCCGCTTCGTTCTTGGCACGCCTTCAAACGCCAGCTGATCCCACAGAATCTTGCCCGACTTCTTGTCGAGCGCGAGAAGCCTCCACGCGTGCTTCGACGAGTCGTTCACCGGTTCGACGTCGCCGTAGAGTCCCGTACGGAGACCCTGATTTGGATCGCTGCTGATGGCGGTCGAGACGAAGACGCGGTCGCCCCACACGATCGGGCTGGACACGGCGACACCAGGAACAGGAGTCTTCCACGCGACGTTCTCACCGGTGGCAACATTCCATGTCACAGCGGTCGGCGTACCGTCGGCGACACCGGCGGCATTCGCCCCCCTGAACGCCGGCCAATGCTGCGCGCTGAGCGCGGCGCCACAGCCGACCACACCCCCAATCGTCAATGCGACACGGAACAATCGCATCATCACTTCCCCTCCACGCGTGTGTAGACAATCGGATTGCCTTGAGGTGGGACGAAGTTGAAACCGGTGACCTTGTCGCCATCGAGCGTGAACACAACCGACGCGCCGCCCATGCCGACGCCGCGAAACGTGGTTGCATCCTTCGCGGCAAGCGTGCCTCGCTGCGCGGGAGCGGCGGTCGGCTGACCGATGGAGAGCCTGGTGCCATTGACGGCAATGGTGAGCTCGTTGCCGGTCGCGTTCTTGTAGCTGCCGCCGAATCGCGCGAGCTGAGCGGCGTCCAGCTTGAAATCTTCCGGCACCTTCGCTCCAGCCGCCTCCAGCAGCGTCACCATCTCGGTTTTGTTCTGCATCCGCGCGCTCTCGAGCGCATCGCCAAGATTGGCGGTCGATATACCGCCGCTGTCGAGAATGAACCTGGCGAGCGACGCATCTCCGTTCTCGATCGCGCCGCTGAGCGCCTCCTCCTTACCCGGTGACCCTTTCGCGATCAGAAGCTTCGCGATCTCGGTGTGCTCAGGTCTTCGCTTCTGCGCGGGACTCACGGCCAGCATGAGCGGCGTCAAACCGTAGAAGGTGTCTTTGATCGTCAGGTCCGCTCCCTTGTCGAGCAGCACCTTCACCACGTCGACATGACCGTGATCGCAGGCGTAGAACAGGGCGGTCGCGCCATAGCGAAATTTCGTGTTGACGTCGAGGCCGTCGTCGAGCAACTGCTTCACCGTCGCGGCATCGCCTCTGCGCGCGGCGTCCTGAAGCTGATCGGCTTTCGTTGACGCGGGGGCTTGTATCACCGCAACCAGAGCCGCGACCGTCAAGAACATGTGCATGGCGTGCCTCGTGAGCTCCGCCCATTGTCAGCCCGGCGTCAAGGATATTGCCGGGGTCGAAGGTCAGGGACGGCGAGCATTCCGTTGAACATCAGGCACTGGGAACTCTACGCCTTAAGGCCTAGGTCCTAGGTCCAAGTACCGTCGAGGTGGCGAGCGGGCGACAATCCGACGATATACTCATCAGCGCCCTGGGTTGCCATGTCCCGCCTCTCCACGTTATTCGAACCGGCTGCCGACGCTACTCCTGACGAGCTTCGAGCACGACTGCGTGCGCTCGCCGACCTCGTCGCGCGCGCTCCGGTTCCCATTGCCGTGGCGCACGACGCGGAATGTCAGTTCATCACCGCCAACGATGCGCTCGCGCGCCTGCTCCATCTGCCGACGAACGCGAACATCTCGTTGACCCCTCCAATTGGCGAGCTGCCGCTGTACCGAATCCAGCGCAACGGACGCGATCTTCGCAGCGACGAGCTGCCGATGCAGTACGCGGTCGCGCATCACACACACGTGACCAACGACATTGAAATCGTGCGGCCAGATGGCTCCGTCGCCTACGTCCAGAACGACGTCGAGCCGCTCTACGACCGCCACGGGAGTGTCTGCGGATGCGTCAGCGTCTGCGTCGACATGACCGCGCGCAAGGACGTCGAAGACGTGCTCCGGGAATCGGATCGACGCAAGGATGAATTCCTCGCGACGCTGTCGCACGAGCTCCGAAACCCTCTCGCGCCGATCCGCAATGCGCTCGAGTTGCTGCGGCGCGGCGGCGGCGACATCGCCCTGCGCGACCGGGCGCTTGGAATTGCGGAGCGCCAAGTAGAACAGCTGGTGCGACTGACGGATGACCTGCTCGACGTCTCGCGGATCACACGCAACAAGATCGAGCTGCGCTGCGACCGCATCGACCTGCGAACCGTCATCTCCAGCGCGCTCGAAACAACGGGGCCGCTCATCAGCGCCGCCGGACATTCGGTGGTCTGCGACCTCCCGCAGCAGCCGCTGTGGGTGTACGCGGATTTGACGCGGCTGGCGCAGGCGTTTGCCAACATCCTGAATAACGCGGTGAAGTTCACCGATCGAGGTGGACAGATTTCCGTCGCCGCGTCGGAGGAGGACGGCATGGCCCGCGTGACCCTGTCAGATACCGGGATCGGGATCGAACCCGGAAAGCTCCCGACCATTTTTGACATGTTCGTGCAAATCGAGCAGAGCGCCCATCGCCCGGTGACTGGACTGGGCATCGGGCTCGCGCTCGCAAAGCGGCTGGTCGAGCTGCACGAAGGAGAGATCGAAGCGCAGAGCCGAGGATCGGGCAAGGGCACCACCTTCGTTGTTCGCCTGCCGTTGGCAACGGCAGCCGATGAGCGGCCGTCGCCTATCAAGGTCGCGCGCAGTGGCAACCCCTGCCGCGTGCTCGTGGCCGACGACATTCCGGACGCCGCCGAGATGATGCAGCTCATCATCGAGTGCATGGGCCACGACGTCCGCGTTGCCGCCGACGGCGTGCAGGCCGTTGCCGTGGCCAGGGACTTCCTGCCGGACATCGCGCTGCTCGACATCGGCATGCCGCGGATGGACGGGTACGAAGCGGCGCGGCAGATCAGAGGCTCGCTCGGGCGCAGCGTATTCCTGGTGGCGTTGACCGGCTGGGGGCAGGAGGAAGATCAACGCCGTGCGCAGGCCGCTGGTTTCGACCGGCACCTGACCAAGCCCGCTGAACCATCGGTGATCGAATCGCTGATCGCATCGGTGGTCGAGTCGCGCCTCGAACGTTCGTAGGCTCGCACCGGTCTACATCAGCATCTTCAGAATCGCGCTCAGCACCAAAGCGGCGAGGAAGAAAAACACGAACGCGACCAGCGCGGATCGAAGCGCCATTTTCGCCGCGCTGCCGTGAAACGACCAGTTACGTTTGTACTCGGCATAGGAGATGGCGTAAGCGCAGGCGCCAGCCAGGACACCGAACACGAGACCGAGGACGACACTGAGCTGCAGCACCACGGCGCGAGTTTATACGTGAGCGCGGGCAAGTGGGATTGATCTTGACGCGCCATCTCAGGCCGTAGGTCAAGAAGGTATGGATCCTGCACCTCTGAATCGTGTCTTCACTATCAAAGACGAGGTGTTCAGGTTATGCCAGAAAAAGCCACGCTCGAACGGGCACGCAAGGATAAGCGGCAGGGAAAGGCCGCAAGCACGCAAGCCGGTGAATTCGTTCGGGAGGAAATGGAGCACATCCGCGAGGGCAAACACGGAGCGCGTTCGACGAAGCAGGCGATCGCGATTGGGCTCTCAAAGGCGCGGCGGGCCGGCGTGAAGCTCGGCAAGCCGCCGTCGACGGCCAAGCCGCGCACGCGCAAGAGTGCCGCCTCCGCCAGCCGCGCAGGTCGACATCGCCGAAAGCAGGTCAATCCCAAGCGATCCCGCGCGACCTCTGCCGCATTGAAACGTGAAGGACGACGCGCAGCTTCGCCCAGCGCGCTGGCGCGACAGGCTAGGACCGCCGCGCGCCGGCGATCGGCATCTGCGCGAAGTCGCTCGGCCCAGCGCGGCGCCAGGACAAAGGGATCTCAGGGGCGTCGCGCTGCGGCGCGCCGCGCCGCACACAGCCGTCAGCGCCGTCGACGGGCGACGGCCTAGTCTCTCTCAGAGAGCGCCACAAATTCCGCGCAGGGATCGCAGAGGATCTCCGCGTTCTCTGCGCGGGATTCTCCGCGGCCTCTGCGCGAGACCTACCGGCGTCTCCACACGCTGAGCGTATGTCCGCTTCCCGGCTCGCTCGAGAAATCAGCCGGCCGCGGATCGCCTGCCTTCGCCATGCACACTCGCACATCCTGGTCGACCCAGTCGAGGATGCCGAACGAAACAGCGCGCGGTCCCTTGCCGATGTTGAGATAGTCAATCGCGATCGGCGAGACCGATTCGTCCAGCCGCATCAGCACATGCACCATCTTCTGTCCCCCGAACACAACCTTGGTTTCGTTGCCGGTTTGCGAGCGCGTCCCGTAAGCCAGGTAAGCGGCTGGCAGCGGATTGCCGCTGGTGACGAGCGAGATCGGGAGCCAGTCGCCCTGCAACCTCTCGAGCAGCGGGGTCATCGGTTGAGTGAAGGTGGCGGCGTCCACCTTTGGCGGGTTTAGATCTTCTGCCGGCGCCGTCGGCGTTCCTCCCGTTACCCCCTCGGGCCGCGCCGCCGACACACGGCGAAGCCGCTCGAGCGCGTGCCCCGATCCGGCCGTCGTGGCAAAACGTTTAGGACGCGGTGATCCGGTCAGACCAAGGCACAGGGTGAGGGAGTCGCCATCGAGCGTGTAGATCCCGTACGACCACTCACCCGCTTCCGGCCCTTCGAGGAACTCGACATCGATGTGCGCCGGATCCTGCCCGGCGTCGATATTGAATACGCCTTCGTATATCGCCTCCGGCGATTCCATGCGGAACAGGTCGCCGTCGATCAGGAATCGAGCGGCCGGGAACGGCGGCACGGGCATTGGCGCTCCGTCGATCTCCATCGACGCAAACGCCCACTCCCCTTCGAGCGCGCGGAGCTGCTGGATGTGGCGCGCGAGCCCCGGCCAGTCGTGAAAGCCGGATTTGCGCGCGATCGCTGACTGCGCGTCGGCCAGCCGGAATCCTGCCGCTCGCACCGCTGCGGGCTTCATCGATTTCGCCGCGGGCAGATGCGCGATGAACGTTCTGGCCGCATCCGCCTCTCCAGCGCGCAAGCCGGCAAGCAGCGCTTTCGCTTGCGACCGGAGATGATCGAGATTGGGCCTGGAAGGAAGCGATTTCGGGGATTTCTTCACGACGAACCTCCATGCTCGTGCCCGTGGTCCGCAGCCGGGCAGCACGAAGGCTGTCAGGTGATATGCCAGCGAAGGAAATGAAGGTGGGTTGAACCCTTCCCGCGGACCCGGCGGCGCCCTTCGCGCCGACCGGAGTATAGCGCACCCCGACGGCCGCGCGCCCCAGCTAGTCCGCCTTGAACGCGGTCGTCCGCGCGCGCAGAAATGCCTCGAGAGAAGCCTCGACATCGGCGGGAAGCATCGCGGCGGTGGCGTCGCGAAGAATCCGCGGCGTCTCGCGATACGAGGCGACGAACGCGGCGCACCGGTCGCATCCGGCGACATGCGCCTCGAGCGCGGAATTCACCTCCGGCGGCAGCACGCCTTCGAGATAGTCCATCAGCAGTTCGACGCCGGACGCACACACCACCGCGTTCATGGTTTCACTCCAACGAGATCGCTCAGGTATCCGCGCAGCATCAGGCGGGCGCGGTGAACCCGTTGCCGCACGGTTGCGGGCGCGATCCCGAGCGTCCGCGCGACGTCGGCCGTCGACAGCTCTTCGAGATCGCGGAGCACGAACGCGTCGCGATACATATCGGGCAAGCGCTCGACGACCTCTCGCGCTTTTTCGGCGAGCAGCCGGCGATCGAGCAGTTCATCGGCCCGCGAGGCGACCTGCAGTTGCGCCGGCGTCGCCGCATGGGTGCCGTGAGCGTCGAATCGCGGCAAAAAATCTTCGAGTGATGCGGACGGGCGCCGGGCTGTGCCGCGCCGATGCATCAAGGCCGCGTTGGTCGCGATTCGGTACAACCAGGTGCCGAATTGCGAGTCACCACGAAACGAGCCAAGGTGTCGATAGACCTGCAGGAACGTTTCCTGTAAGACATCCGCCGCATCGGTTTCGGAAGTAAGGCGACAGGCGAGTCGGTAGATGCGCGACTGATACCGGCGCACAATCGTCTCAAAGGCAGAATCGTCCCCGGCCGCAGCCCGTACGGCAAGCACCTCGTCGGTCGGTTCGACCATCGGGACGATCATGCGAGATACATTCAGCGGCTCTTGATCGCCGCTTTCACCTTTGCTACCAACTCTGGCGTGATCTCGGTGATTCCGTGATCGTGCGCTGCATGGGCGGCCACCTGCTGGAGGAGTTCCTCCTCTGTCGCCGCACTGGCCGTGAACGGACAATCGGGGACAATTTCGGCGCAGGCAATACGCTTGGCTTCATTAACGTGGGAGACAGGCATCTTCGTACTCCTTCTGAAGACTGAAGTCGAGTATCGAATTCGACATCCTTGAGATGCCGCCATGGTTCGACTGTGACAAGGGTGCCGGGGGTGCCAAGCGTGCCAGGGGTGCTAAGGGTGCCCAGAGTGCCTGGAGTGCTCGGAAGTGCCAAGAGCGCCATGAGTGCTTGCAAGCGTCGATGCCACGCCGCGGATCCCGGATCACGGAGCTTGTCACACCTGTCCCCTGATCGGCATCACAATGTCATGGCACTCCGCGTCTCAGCCATCTGGCGCTATCCGGTCAAGTCGCTCGCCGGCGAAAGATTATCGGCAACCGACCTGGCTCTCGACGGTATTCCCGGCGACCGCATCGTTCGTGTTCGAGGACCCGAAGGCGTTCGGACATCGCGGCGACAGTATCGGCTGCTCGGACTCCGCGGCACGCTCGACGATCACGGTCAGCCCAGGATCAACGGTCACCTGTGGAACAGCGAGGAGGCCCTCGAGCTGGTCAAGTCGGCGGCGGGCCGCGATGCGTGGCTCGAAGCATGGACCGAGGTCGACCGTTTCGACATCCTTCCGCTGCTCGTCGCAACCGATGGCGCGGTGGCGGCCTTTGGTCGCGACGTCCGGCGGCTGCGACCGAACATCGTCATTGACGGCGTCGATGGCCTCGCCGAGCGAGACTGGCCCGGCGGCGAACTGCATATCGGCGACGCGATCGTCCGGCTCGATGCGCTGCGCGGCCGTTGTCACATGACGACGATCGATCCGGACACGCTCGAGGTGAACCCAGCCGTGTTGCGCGATATCGTCCGGCGTTTCGACAACAAACTCGCGCTCGATGCCGAAGTGATCCGCCGCGGCACGATTCGCGTCGGCGATCGCGTGACCCTCGTCATGAAGCCACAACGCCCGCTCGCAGCTACCCTTTAAAGCTTGCGACGCCTGCGAACGACGCGATAGCATCTCCTGTCCACTTCTACAAATTCGGGAGATCCCTTGATGAACCACGCGCGAACCATGATCAATATAGCTGTGTACGCCGCTGGCTGCGCCATCCTGTCTGGATGCAGCAGTCCGGCGGCCACACAGCAATCCGCTTCCACCATTCCGCCGAGCGCCGTCGAGCGGGGCAAATACCTGGTCACGATCGCTGGATGCAACGACTGCCACACGACGAAGAAGATGACGCCAAATGGCCCTGAGCCTGATACGACGAAATTGCTGGCAGGCCACCCCGCGGATATGGTGCTTCCGTCGACGCCACCGCCGGCGCCGGCCAGCCCGTGGGCCATTGTCACCACGCCGACGCTCACCGCGTGGAATGGGCCCTGGGGGGTTTCGTTCGCCGCCAATCTGACGCCCGACCAGACGGGTCTCGGCGACTGGACTGAGGAGATGTTCGTGAAGGCGATGCGAACTGGAAAGCACATGGGAGCATCGCGCCCGATTCTGCCGCCGATGCCGTGGCAGGATTTCGCAAAGATGACCGATGATGACTTGAAAGCGGTGTTCGCTTACCTTCGATCGATTCCGCCGGTCGTCAATCGGGTGCCGTCTCCAATTCCGCCGGCCAACGCAGCGACATCGCAATAGTCGCGATCGGTGAAGTGTTCGGCGGGCCACCAACTATGGAACGAGAACCGCCGCTCCCGACAGGCGGCCCGACCGAAGATCGTTCAGCGCTCGATTCGCGTCGGCGAGCGCGTATTGCTGGACGTGCGTGGCCAGCGGCACGGTCGCGGCCAGCTCGAGGAACTCACGTGCGTCCTGCCGTGTGAGATTGGCGACGGAACGTAGCGTCCGCTCCTGCCACAACAGTCGATACGGGAAAGACGGGATGTCGCTCATGTGAATGCCGGCGCACACGACAATCCCTCCGGGCCTGACCCGGAGGAGTGCTTCGGGCACAAGCGATCCAACCGGAGCAAAAATAATCGCACTGTCGAGTGGATGCGGCGGCGCCTCATTCGAAAACCCCGCCCACTCGACACCCACCTCCTCGGCAAACTTCACTGCCTGTTTGTCCCCCGGCGTCACAAACGCGTACACCTCGCGCCCCTGATGCCGCGCGACCTGGGCGATGATGTGTGCAGCAGCGCCAAACCCGTAAATGCCAATCCTCGAGCCGACGCCGGCCATCCGGTAAGCACGGAAGCCGATCAGCCCGGCACACAAGAGTGGCGCCGCGTGCACGTCGTCGTATTTCGCCGGGATCGGAAAACAGAACGAGGCGTCGGCAACCGCATACTCGGCGTACCCGCCATCGATCTGATACCCGGTATATCGCGCGTTGGCGCACAGGTTTTCGCGACTGCTACGACAGAAGTCACACACGCCGCACGACCAGCCAAGCCATGGAATCCCCACGCGCGTTCCCGGCGGCAGCGTGATCACGCCTGATCCGACTGCTTCGATGTGGCCCACGATTTCGTGTCCGGGTACGATCGGGATCGCTGGATTCGGGAGCTCGCCGTCCACGACATGCAAGTCGGTGCGGCACACGCCGCACGCCAGCACCTTCACGAGGACCTGGTTGCGCCCTGGAACCGGCAGCTTACGCTCGACCGCGTCGAGCTGACCCATGCCAAGTCGGGTCAGCACCATCGCTCTCATCTAAACCTCAGCCGATTAGTTCTGGCATCGTGAAATTGTGCCAGCATGCAGGTGTCCGTTGGGTGCCGGATTTCCGTCTTTCGCGTCGGGTGATGCCGCGGCGGCGCTGACCTACCGAACGATTTGAGTGAAATGGCTTCAATCCTGACGGATCCCGGACGGCAACGTTCCTGCTTTGTTTGTTGAGGAGGTTCAAGTACCCCCTCCTCGATTCGCCCGAGTCGTTCACACGCGTCGCGATAACGCTGGTCCGCTGACGGAAGAATACATGCTGAGCCAAGATTCGTCCCCGCAGACTCCGTGGGTCGTCACCATGGCTGCCTCGGCTGGCGGCCTCGATGCGATTCGCACCGTGCTGAGTGCACTTCCCGCGGACTTCCCCGCCGCCATCATCTTGGTTCAACACCGCATGCCGAACTCACCACAAGATAATTTCAGGCACATACTGTCGCGGGTGGCGCGTCTGCCGGTCGTCTCGGCAGAGGACGGCGAAGCCGTCGTGGCCGGCCGCATCTACATCGCTCGACCCGACCTGCATCTCACCGTGTCGCCAGACAAGCAGTTCGTCTATGCCGATGGCAGACGGATCAAGTTTCTACTCTCGTCAGCCAATCCGCTGCTCGAATCGGCTGCGGTCGCGTTCCATAAGCGTTTGATTGCGGTCGTCCTGACAGGCGCGGGCTCGGACGCCACCGATGGCGTGCAGACGGTCAAGGCACACGGTGGTGTGGTGATTGCGCAAGATCCGGCGACTGCGCGGCACTCCGGCATGCCGTCGGCGGCTGTGCGATCGGGTGCCGTCGATTTGGTTCTACCGTTGGCCGCGATCGGCCCGGCCCTCGATGCCATCATTCATGACAGGCCGGTTGCGGGCGACATCAAACCCGCGTGATCGCTCCAACCCAGATCACTCGAAGTTGCCCCGAACGCCTTGGAATCCGTGGCGGGCCTGCTTCAGCAGCCACTGAATGACCCGTCGATCGTTGTAGCAATAGCCGACGATGTGGTTGAGCGTCGAGAAACAATGACGCTGACAGTCGGCTTTCATCGCGTCGAGCTGCGGCCGCTCGAACCGTGGCGATCCGACGACGCCCCAGTCGTGGGTAGCTGAGTACATGGGAAAGCAGGGCGCAAGCGTGCCATCGACACGGACGATGAGCGTGTTCTGCCCGGCGCGGCAGTTCCACGGCTCGAGGTCCCCGCGCATGAAATCCTTCATCTGCGCCAGTCGCTCGATCGAGTTCGTCATGCCGTAACCGGCCTGCTGCTTCGCGATCAGCCAGTCGAGCACTTCAGACACGGCGGGCCGATCTTCAGGCCGGATGTAGGTCGGGTTCTCACTGTCGAGATGCCTGAAATGTTGCTGTTCGATGAGCGGCATTTCGTTGATGTGGTAGTCGGTCGAGATGCCGTGGTCGTGCGCGATCTCCGTCAGCTGCCGGACGTCGTCCAGATTGTTCCGGCAGATGTTGATGTTGAAGAACACGGTGTAGCCATAGCGGTATTGCTTCTGGACGAGGTATTCGAAGTACGACCGGATCGGGTTGAGCGCCTTGGGAAGCCCGACCTTCTCGTCAACCGCATCGACGGCGAGATTGAACGTCGCCACGCCGGCATCGGCCAGCCGGTCGATTACGTCTGGCTTGAGCAGCCGTCCGTTAGTCGGAATGTAGATCCAGAAGCCCTTGCTTGCCGCATAGTCGACAACCTTGTGCACGAATGGCGGCCGCAGGATGACTTCACCACCCATCAAGGCGAGCACCCGACAGGTGGTCGAATGCAGCCAGTCGATCGAGGCACGGGCCACATCCTCGCTCATTCCTTTGACCCGGTTGTCGAACGAATAGCAGTAGTGACAATCGAGGTTGCACTTAAATTCGGTGAACAGGTAGGCGACGATTGGGTGGAAATCACCGGCCAACAGCCGCGACTTGAAATACGGAAACGCCCACCCTCGCATCGCATGATGGATCTGGCCGGGTGTCCAGTGGCGGCCGGCGTCTTGCGGCAAGGCGTCGCGTGTGAGCAAGTGCGGCTTGCGCGGAAACGGCGGCTCGGGCAGCTTTTCGCCGCCCGACGGCGGCACAAACGGCGCGCGGGTGCCGTTGGTCAGTCCATGGCCCTGCAAGGCAAGCGGAAAAGTCGTCGACATCGGAATTCTCTTCTCTTACTCAGCGCTCGGGCCTCCGCCTCCGCGCAGCCATCCCTCATTGCAGCCGCGACGCCTTACGACGATCCGATCGTCGCAGCCGCCGCCGACCATGATCGAAATTCCACGCGCAGCCGATCGGCCTCCCGGCTGATCTCCCGAGCGAGCTCCCCGGCCAGGCCGCTCTGTTCGGTCACTCGGCGCCAGGCGTCCGTCGTCGCCTTCTCGCGTGCCAGCCGACGATCGGCAGCGAGCTCCTCACCGGCACTCCGGTATTCGTGCAGCAGCGCTCGACACGTTTCGTCGACGTAATCGGCAAGCGAGACGTAGGCGACCTCCAGATAATCACGGAGTTCCGGTGTCAACTGCCCCATCGCGGCAATGGAGGTCACCGAAACCCTGAACGCGTCACGGATCGTTTCCTTCGCCTTCGGCAGATCGTCGATCGAACACGGATACTTCTCCGTCGCTGCGTCCGCGTCGACAACTTTCAAGTACGCGGCGACGATCCGCTGGGCGTCCTGAGGCGTGATCGAATCCATATGTCTCCTAATCCGTGTTCTTCGGCGGCCTCAGGCGCTCAACTGCGACGAACCGCCACTGTCGACAATCGGCAGGAACCGCCGCGAGCTGCGGCGGTTTTCCGCGGCCGCGCGTTGCTTTTCTGCCAGCTCCGCGAGTTCCGCTTCACGGAACATCTCTGCCCGCAGCTGCCGTTCGTATTCGGCCAGCTGCTGATCGAGGTCAGCAGCGGAGACGGGCCGCTTTTGCATGTCCTCGATGTAGCGTTTCAGGAAGTAATGGATCGTCTCGACTCGAATCCGAATCGAGCCGCTTGGTTTGTTTTCGTCGATGTCTTTGAACGAGAAGTACGGCGTTCCCGATTTTTCGATGATCCCCTCCACGACCGAATAGATGGGCGCATCGTGACCGCACTTGAAGCTCGACAACTCCAGTGCGACGAGGTTCGGATGACGGGCGGTGAACTTCGCGGCCCACACCTTCAGGTTCGTATTCGCTGAGTAACTGTTCTTCCAGACGTCCTGGATCTCGAGCGCATCACTGATCGCGCCGGACCGGACTTCATCCCCGAACAGACGGTCGAGCAGGTCCGGATCCATCGGCAGCGTGCTTTGCGAGAACACGGGATAGCCGAGCTTCTGGAACTCTTCGAGGATCTCGTGGTTCAACCCGGGATCATGGTGGTACGGACGTGCTAGCACGACGATGCCGACGCGTTTCTCGCGTTCGAGCTGATCGATCACTTCCCGCGCGCGACGCTGCATGTCGGCCTCGTATGCCAGCAGCTCACGGAAAGCGATGTCGACGGCGCGCCGGTTCTCCTCCTCCGATAAGCCGAGACATGCCCCCCACGCGTCGAACAGCTGTTTACACAGCAGTGGCCGATCTCCGAAGTTCACCATCGGGCAGAGGTAGCGAACGCCTTGTTCGGCGAAGACGTCACCTTCCTTCGTAAACGCCGCCTTGGCGGTCTCAGGCGTCACGGTGACGGTTGGGCACGCGTTCGAGCCTTGCAACTGTTTGAGCGACGTGTGCAACACATCGACCATCGGGAAGAAGATGTAGTCCAGCTTCTTCTTCGCATGCTTCACGAACAGCAGATTGTGGACGTGCGCGACGCCAATTTTTGCCGGGAAACAGGGATCGATTGCGCCGCGCCCGGCTCCGTCTCGATACAGTTCTCCGCTGGTGTAGTCGGAATACACGATGTTGGTGTCGGCGATGCCGAGGCTCTCGAAGTAGGCGTTGAAGAACGGCGCGTAGGTGTACATGTTCAACACGCGCGGCATGCCGATGCGGACCGTGGCACGGCGCTCGATCAGTGTCGCGCGGTCGCGTGCGGCATGCTGACGCCGCGACGTCCACGCCCAGCGATTCGTCGCCAGCGGTTCCACCATGTCAGCGACGCGCTCAACGTTTCGCGGCCTGAACGCTTCGCGTGACGCGATCTCGACGAAGTTCGGGTTCGCCTTCTTCACCTCGTCGATGCCGGACTTGATGTCACGCATCGCGTTGACATCCTCGACGGTTCCCTTCTCGCAGGTAGCGATAATCAGCCGCCGCTCGTCCTCCGCCTTGGCCACCTTGGAGATGAATTTCAAAGGGACAGCCTTCGGCTTGTGCCGCTCTGGGTCCGGGACTTCAAGACGAACGTTCCGCACTTCGCGTGCAGCGGCTCCGACCTCGGGCACAGTACCGACAACGGCGTCGTAGCTGGCGCCCTGAACAGCCTCGGGCATCTTTATGTCAATGAATGTCCTCAGGCAGTTGTTCTTGCAGAAGTTGCACCGCGTTGCCTCGTTGCGCGTCGTGCGGTAACTGATCTTTCTCACCGCGTCGAGACCGATGAAGGTGGTCTGGTGACCTTGCTTGTAGAGCCGCATCGCCTCCACGCCGGCGCCAATCGCCCCCGACTCTCCGCAGTGCTCGTGGACGATGATCTCGGGTTCGATCGCGGCACCTCGGAAGTTCGAGCGGATGAAATCGACCTCCGCCTTCACCGCGGCGAGATTGTGCTGCGTGCCACCTTGCAGAACGAACCTGGTACCCAGCTTGGCCAGGTTCGGGATGCTCGCGACATAAAGAAAGATGTTCTTCGGGAGCACGGCGGCGAGCCCGGCGAGGATTTCCTCCGGCGCCCAACCCTGACGCTGGAAATTGACGATGTCGGACTGCATGAAGACGGCGCAACCGTAGCCAAAGATCGGCATCGCTTCGGCCGCGAACGCCTTGTCCGCGAAGTCGCGGACGCCGATTCCAAACCCCTCCGCTGTCGACTGCAGGAAGTAGCCGTTCCCTGCCGAGCACTGCGTGTTCAGCTTGAAATCCTTCACCCGTCCGTCCTTCAGCACGATCAGCTTGATGTCCTGTCCGCCGACATCGACGATCACGTGCGGATCCTGGTAGAAGCGGACCGCCGACTCGGTGTGCGCCACCGTTTCGACGAGCGCAGCGTCAGCCTGGAGAACGTCCTTGAGGATGTCCTTCGCGTAGCCGGTTGTTCCGACGCCAAGAACTTCGAGGGAGGCACCGCAATCTTCGACCTGCGTTCGCAGGCCGTCGAACATGTCGATCGTGTCCTGGATCGGGTTTCCCTTCGACAGCTGATAGACCTTGCACAGAATGTCCCCCTCTTCCGAGAGCAGGACCGCCTTGGTCGATGTCGATCCACCATCCACGCCGATGAATCCACGCACGGTCTGTCCAGCCGTGAACGTGGCGGCGGCGAATGGCTTCGGTTTGAAGGCTTCGCGGAAGGCGCGAAGCTCCTCTTCGGACGTGCTGAGGCCGCGTCCGCCGGATGCCGACTTCTCCGCCTCGCGGCCGTCGGTGATGTAGTGCTCCAACGCCGCCGTGCCAAGGTACCTGCCGACGTGGTTCTCTTCATCGCGGCCGAACTGCACCGCACCGAGCGCGGCGAAATACTGCGCGTTTTCAGGAACCTTGATCAGCGACTCCGGCGTTTCTCCGTCCGGGATCTGAACACCACGTTCCTTCCAGCTCTTGGGGATGTTCTGTTGCCACGCTTCACGCATGCCGCGAATGAAGGTGTTCGGACCGCCAAGCAGCAGAACGTGCGGCCGCAGTGTGTGTCCGCGCGTCAGAACGGTGAGGTTTTGCAGGACGATGGCGTCGAAGAGCGATGCCATCAGCTCGTCGGGCGGCGTCCCTTCCTTCTGTAGACCGTTGATGTCTGTTTCCGCGAAGACGCCGCACTTGCCGGCAACCTTGTGCAGCTTGATTCCGAGATACCCCTGGTTGCCGAGTTCGTCGACCGGAATCCGCAGCTTTGCGTTGATCTTGTCGATGACGGCGCCGGTGCCTCCCGCGCACTTGTCGTTCATCGATGGAATCTTCTTCTTGCGGCCGCTCTCCGGGTCCTCTTTGAAGACGATGATCTTGGCGTCCTGTCCGCCAAGCTCGACGACGGAATTCACCTCGGGGTGAAGCTTCTCGACCGCGAGCGACACTGCCGTGACTTCCTGCACGAACTTGCCGCCAACGAGCGGCGCGATTGCGCCGCCGCCGGAACCGGTCATGAAAATTCGGCAGTTGTCGTGATCGAGCGACAACTCCGATTCCATCCGGCGCAGGAACTCGAGCGTCTTCTCCGGCTGTTTGGTCTCGTGGCGCTGGTAGTCGGACCAGACCATGCGGTCGGTCGCCTCATCCACCACCACGGCCTTGACCGTTGTCGAGCCGACATCGAGGCCGATCAGATAGTTCGTGCTGCTCACAGGCGCCCCCCAATCGTGACCGTGTTCCTACGCGTGGGCTGAAGCCGCGACCATGCGGCGGCCGCGCGACGTCGGCCGCGGCAGCCGGCCAAATCGCGCGCGGCCATCCATCAAGTCGCCGACATGCAGCACGAACTGGGCAGCGGTTCCGGTCATGCCCTTTCGGTGCGGCACGTTGTAGAACGGGCGGCGAAGGATCGGGTGTTGGTCAACGTAACGTCGGATGTCGTCGAGGGACTTGCCGGTCGAATCGAGGGCTTGCTGGAATTCGAGCCGCGCCTTGGCCTTCGCCTCGCCAAGCGCCATCTGCACCCGGCTGTGGGCGTTGATTTCCCCTTCCCCCGATGTCTCGATCGGCAGGAAGATCATGTCCTTGAAGTGATTCATCACTGCCGATTGCACGCCGTCGGATTGGGACGACGGCATGCAGCCGAACGGTTTGAGGCTCAGCACCATGTGAGCTTTCTTGTTGACCGTGTAATAGATGTTCTTGGCCACCTCCATGTGGCCCTCGCCCCCGCGCGCGAAGATGTTGTAGTAAGGAGCCGCGTGTGCGGCGAGATCGTCGAGCTTGACGAGCGGGTGCGCGATGCCGCCGAGATGATCGATGACGCGGCGGTATTGGTGATTCCAGAACCAGTCGCCGAAACTGAAACCGGCCACCTTGCTCTGGAACTTGAGCTCGCGCTTCACACGACCGAGCAAGTCACGGCCAGCGGGGCGTGGATAGTCGATGTCTTTGCGGTGAATCTTGTTCGCTTTGGCGAGCCACAGCATGTACATGATCCAGGTACCGATCGGCTCAACCATCACCTGAGCCCCCTCGCGCTCGAGGAAGCTGAACATCCGGAAGTTCCCGTCCCCTTCGGTCGTCTGCGCCCAGAACTCTCCCGTCACCTTGACGACCGGCTTGACGCGGAGCCGGTCGACGTCAATGGCACCAATCCGCTCGCGCGCCGCGCCGAGTGCCGCGAGCGTCTGCGGACCGTACAGGTGGTCGTAAATTTTGCCGAGGACGTTGACGGTGTCGCGGACGGGCTTCTTGCGGTGCAGCTGTTTCAGTATCCATTCCGGCGCATGACCTTCAATCTCAAACTTCTGGCGATCGCGTACCGTGCGCGTGAGATCGTCCATGACGCCGTTCATCACACGATCCGTCTCGCCGCCGTTCACCTCGAACGGCCGGATCTGATAGGTCATGTCGTTGAGAATGTCGGCGAAGTTGAGCGCGCTGAATGCGCCCATCCCGAAGTCGACCGTGAACTTCAGCCCGGGCTCGCCGGAAGCCGCCTTGATGCCGTCGGTCTGCTGGAAGAGCAGAACGCGAAATCCGTCAAACCCGGCGTTCTGCACCGCAAGACGGTACTCGGCTTCGTACATTCCGAAGCGGCAGGGCCCACATGAGCCCGCGGTGAAGAACACATACTTGTCGATGATCTCCTGCCGCGACAACCCGACCGATTCCAGGTACTGCAGGTACTTAATCAGGTGACCGACGGTGAAGTACGTCGGATTGCATTGGCCATTGTTGCCGTATTCCTTGCCGAGCTGAAATGACGCCACGTCAGGCGTTGGCAGCACTTCGATCTTGTACCCCGCCGACTGAAAGGCTGACTTGATCAGCCATTCATGCTTGGATGTCAGGCCGCCAAACAGGATCGTGACGCCGTCCCGCTCGGCCGCAGTGAACGGACGTTCGGCAGGACGACGAAATTGCTCGCGAGGTTGTTGCGATTGGATACGCGCGAGCAGCCGAAGACGTTCGGCTTCGACGCGTTGTTGGATTTCTTCCTCGATGGCTTGGCGCGTGCGCAGCGGAATTGACGTGACGCTCATCTCTCGCATCCTTTTCTGTCAATTCGATCACGGGGTTTCGCACGAGGGGTGACCGGACACGTCACGGCCAGGTGCAGTTGCAGTGTCGTCGAGTCGCTGGCGCGACCGGCATCGCCGTGCAACGTGCGAGCCACATATCAACGTCGCGCGAAACGTGAGGAAACTGGAATACTCCCGTTGCAGTACGCGATTGATTCGTTCGGAGCCACGATTTATCGTGGGCAGCGCGCTATCCGGCTCGTCGGCTGCCGTCGTTCCGTTATCGAGTCGACACCGACGCCGGCGATCACAGGGCGAACAAAAAAAGATGAGGAGTGATAAGTACGGAGTGAAGATGCCGGACGCTCCGGATGGTGCGTCGACCGAAAGGAACGTCCGGCTGGTGACCTACTTCGTCTTCTCGGTCCCGTCCCCGATTTCGAGGCGCCTGCCGCGGCTCACCTGTTCGGGCGGAGCCGGCAGCTTGATTTCAAGCACACCGTTCTTGAATGTTGCCTTTGCCTGGTCCGGAATTGATCCTTCGGGGAGCGGGATGACGCGGAAGAAGCTTCCATAGCTGCGCTCCGAGCGGTAGACCCCGCCGCGCTCTTCCTCGTGCTCGCGTTTCCTCTCACCCTGAATCGTGACGGTGTCGTCTGTAAGGTCCACCTTCACATCCTCTTTGTTCATTCCTGGTAGATCGACGCGAATCGTGAGCTCATTGTTGTTCTGCGACACGTCGACCTGCGGCGCCCAGGTCATGACCCCACTGGACGACGACGACTGGCCCCACGAGCGGCCCAGCCCGAAATCGTCGAACATGCGATCCACCTCGTCGGCGAATCGTTCGAGCATGCTGAACGGGCTCGAGCGGAAGGGTTGTCGTCGCGACAGCCGCTGATCGTCGCGAGTGGACGCGAGAGAAGATCTGTCTGCCATAGCTTTTGCTCCTTTCATCGGTAGGGCAATCCACCGACCGCAGCGCAACGCGTCGGTGACGAGTTGTGAATCGACAACACGACGCGAGACGAGGCGTCGTGAACGGGTACACGTGAACGTCGTCACGCGCGATATTCGTGGGCGATGAAGGCCTTCGCTGTCTTCAGAAGCAAAGCGCGTGACAGGGGGGCTCAAGCATGTGGCGTTCGCGACAGAGCACTCCGGACGGCCTCGACAATCGCAGCGATCTCGAGGGGACGTTCAATCACCTCGAATCCCGACTTCCGCACGTCGTCAGTATTGAGGCTGCCAAGCGCGGAAATCACGATCACGCGATCCGGCGGCAGAAACGATCGCACCTCAGCCAGTGTTGCCCGGGGATCGGACAGCCCACGCAGATCGACGAGGACGACTCGGGGCTGCGTCGAAGCCGACCGAAATGGTTGCGGCAGCGGCCAGGCGTCCACCGACAGCACCTCGTATCCTTCTTCGATGAGCTGTGCGCGAAGCAGCACCCGTTCCGGCCACTCCGGAACCAGGAGCGCAACGTCGGGGCGCTGGACGAGCATAGGGTCATCAGCCAGGTCCGGCTGCGCCGGGAAAGCGAGGGAAGAGTTGCAATCCGAGCCGAAGTGTCACTATTGTCAGTCTGTCTTAGACAATCGCGTGTCGACAAGGAGTGAACATGTGCGATCAGGATCATTTTGATGACGACCGGCAGAAGTACGAAGCGCGTGGATTGGTCACGCGCCGGCAGTTTGGCGTGGTCCTGGGAGCGGGCATCGCGATGATGCTGCCGCAGGTCGCGAATGCGGTCGCCGTCACCGAATCGGACGTGAACGTCACGACACCCGACGGCACCGCAGATTGTTACTTCGTGCATCCGGCGAGCGGCGCCGCGGCAGCCGTTCTCGTGTGGCCGGACATCTTCGGCCTGCGGCCGGCGTTCCGCCAGATGGGCAAACGGCTCGCCGAGTCCGGTTACTCGGTGCTGGTCGTCAATCCGTTCTATCGCGCCAAGAAGGCGCCGACGGCCGAGAAGGGCGCCGCGACACCGATTGCCGACGTGCGGCCGCTCGCACAGGGGCTGAACGAGACGACGCAAATGACCGACGCGAAGGCGTTCATCGGCTGGCTGGATAAACAGGCGTCGGTCGACAAGAACCGCAAGGTCGGCACCCAGGGCTACTGCATGGGAGGTCCGATCGCGTTCCGCACCGCAGCCGCGGTACCAGAACGCGTCGGGGCAGTGGGCTCATTCCATGGCGGTGGACTGGTGAACGACACGCCGAACAGTCCGCACATCCTGGCGGCGAAAACGAAGGCCCAATTCCTGATCTGCATCGCTGAGAACGACGATCAGCGATCGCCCAACGAGAAGACGGTGTTGAAGGACACCTTCAGCAAGGCGGGGCTGCCGGCGGAGATCGAGGTGTACGCCGGCGCGGCGCACGGGTGGTGTCCGCCCGATTCGGGCGTTTACAACGAGCCGCAAGCGGAGAAGGCGTGGAGCCGTTTGCTTGCGCTCTACGCGAAGGCGCTGGCGTAACAGTTCCAGTTTCTACAGGGTTCAGATCTTTCACGCGAACAGGACTTGCGGGAGCGACTCGAGGAACTCATGGACAGCAGCGATCTGCGTGCTGTCCGAAATGAAGTCGAAAGCCGTCGCATCGACGGTGAGTGTCCGGCGGCGCGCGGCCGAGAGGCTCGCGTGCATCACCGGACATTCACTGACGAGCCCTGACATCGTCGCCCACGCCGGTTGATCGAGCACGAGCAGCACATCGAGCCCGTCGCGGGCGCGCCACGGCGTGCCCGCGCGCCACTCTCGCGTCATGGCAACGCGAAGATCGTCGAGCCCCGCCTGCGTCTCGGGATCGGCATGGCGCACGTCTGAGAGAAGCTCGATTAGTCGCGCGGCCGCAGACATCGTGACCTGTGCATAGAGAACGCTGAACCCCACCTGAAAAACTGCGATCAGATCGTGGTACAGCAGAAAATCTTCGGGCACCGTTCCTGACGCGCTCGACGACAAGCGGTGCATCGTCTCAGTGGACCAATGAATCGGCCAGTGCTGGATGCCGAGGTTGCAGATCGCGGTCACGGCCTCGGACGCTTCTTGCGGTGTGAAGGCCCGCCCTTGAATCGAACCGCCGGCAACCATCGTGTTCGCCAGATACGCGAATTCTTCCGTGCGCGCGGTGTAGGAAGCGGTGTCGGCGTCGCACACAAACTGCATCTGTGCGTGGAACTCCGCGCAAGGCGTCGGGGCAGTACTTTCGGCGGCGAGCAATGCTCGTGGCTGTCGTGTCGACTCACCGGTTCTGCCGATCAGTTTCGCAATCGCGGCAACCGCATCGGCGACATCTGCGTCGGGCGGTGCTGCCACCGGGGGAATGGATGCGGTCGACTCCGTCGTCGCGCGGGTCCTCGTGCGGTCGATGGCGCCGAAATACGCGCGCACCAGAGGACTCGGCGCCGGCGCCGTGACGTCGTTCAGTCGAAGTTGTCGCGCCGATTGGAGGAACGCCCGCGCGGCGTCACCTGCCACGTATCCTTGTTGCTCCCGCCGTTCTTCGCGATCGGCTGCCAGGTCGAACATGTCCTGGTCAGTGTCGCTGAGCAGATTGTCCAACCCATCGAGCTCCCAGCCGGAATTCGACAACGGGACACAACCGCGCATCACATGATGAAAATAGGCGGGATGGTCGGCATCGAGCGCCGCGAGCACGATCACGATCGCCTGCCAGGCGTCGGTGCGTCTGGCCTCGACGATGTAACCGCCGATTTCGGACGAGAGCGAATCATGTCGGCGGCATGGTGATTCCGGCGTCTCCTCGCCATCTGATACCGATCTCGTTGCGAGGTCGAAGACGCGGACGTGCTGGGCGAGCGCCGCGATGACAAGTTCTGCGTCGATACCCGCGAGCTTCTCGGCCGCGGCGGCGTCACCGGATTCGAGCAGCACGTCGAGCCACCTGCCGAAACGGCCCGGATCGAGTTCCTCACTCGACCCCGGCCGGGCGGCACGCCACAGATCGAGATCGAAGACACGCTCCAGTTGCAGCGGAGTCGCCAGGGCAACAAGTTCCGCGGAATCTTCCAGTCCGCGCACTTGAATGACGCGGTGCAGCACTTCAGGCTGCAGGTGAGGCACCACGCGCGCGAGCTGCGGCGTGTTCAGAAGGCGCTCTAGGAGCGTCATCTCGTCGGGCGCTTTCGCGGGGACAAGAATCTTGCTGCGTGCACCCGGCGTTTTGGGTCTCCGGGCTCGAGGGTCCGCGCTTTTTCGGGAACTCCGGTGATCGGATGAAGGCATGGGACCGGAGAGCATAGGGCATCGGCGGCAAAAGAAACAGTCTTGAAAGGGAACGGCGCGTGATGGACAATATAGTGGGCGAGGATCGGTGTCTTCGCCATTCCTGCCGAATTTTCAACCCCGTTCCAGCTTAGAAGGACACTCGAGATCCGGATCACTTCGGCGCCGATTCGGCACCGGGCGGCTCGCGGAACGGGTCTATTGGAATCGGCGCGTACTCGACGTCGACAATCTCGAGGTGTTCGATCTTTTTCGGTGCCCGCAGAATCACCCGATCCCCGGGAGCTGACTTCATCAGGGCGCGTGCCAGCGGCGACATCCAACTGATGTAGCGGCGGTTCAAGTCGACTTCGTCGATACCCACGATTCGAACGACGTGTTCGTCGCCAGCCGCGTCCTTGTAGGTGACGGTCGCGCCAAAGAACACGCGACTGGCGGCCGCTCGCGGCCGCGGCGCCGCTGGATCGACCACTTCTGCCGCATCGATGCGCTTCGATAGGAAGCGAATCCGCGAATCAATCTGGCGCAGCCGCCGTTTGCCGTAGAGGTAGTCGGCGTTCTCGCTACGGTCGCCGTTGCTGGCGGCCCATGCGACGACTTGCGTTACCGCTGGCCGCTCGCGGTTCAGGAGAAAGCGGTGTTCGTCCTTCAGCCGCTGCAGCCCTGCCGGCGTGATGTAGTTCTTCAACTTCGGCCCGGACGCGTCGCGCACCGGTTCTCTCAAGGGCCGCTTCGTTCTCATGGGTCAGCCGTCTGCTTCATCTTCGCGCACCGATGAAACGCCGGAAACGGATGATAGTCCGGACTCGCGTGGTCAACGACGTGCGGTTCGGATCCCGACAAATCCGGCGAGGTGCTCGCCGGTCAGCGTCGAGGCGGCCGCTGCCAGATCCGCAGGGGCGCCCTCGAATACGATTCGTCCGCCGTCGTGTCCGGCACCGGGCCCGAGGTCGATGATCCAGTCGGCATGGGCGATCACCGCGCGGTGGTGCTCGATCACGATCACCGATTTGCCAGAGTCGACCAGCCGATCGAGGACGCCGAGCAGCTGCTCGAGGTCGGCGAGGTGCAGGCCGGTGGTTGGCTCGTCGAGCACGTAGACGCGGCCATCGGCACCCATGTGCGTCGCGAGCTTCAACCGCTGGCGCTCGCCACCCGACAGGGTCGTGAGCGGCTGCCCGAGCCGCAGGTAGCCAAGCCCCACGTCCGACAGACGCTGCAGGATCGCGTGCGCGGCTGGCGCAAGGGTCTCGAAGAATTGGACCGCCTCCTTGACCGGGAGGTCGAGCACTTCAGCGATATTGAGCCCTTCGGCTCTGCTCGGAGCATGCTTGCCCAGGCGATAATTCAGAACCGACGCCTGGAATCGCCTGCCCTCACACTCCTCACAGACAGTGGTCACGCCAGCCATCATGCCGAGATCTGTGTAGATGACGCCGGCGCCATTGCACGTCGGACAGGCGCCTTCGGAGTTCGCGCTGAACAGGGCTGGCTTCACGCCGTTCGCCTTTGCGAACGCGGCGCGGATCGGATCAAGCAGTCCGGAGTAGGTTGCCGGGTTGCTGCGACGCGAGCCACGAATCGGAGATTGGTCCACCGAGACGACGTCATCGCGGCCGGACACCGACCCGTGAATCAACGAGCTCTTGCCCGATCCTGCGACGCCGGTCACGACCACGAGGACGCCGAGCGGGATGTCGACGTCGACGTTCTTCAGGTTGTGAGTGCGCGCGCCGCGCACCTTCAACACACCCGATGGCTTCCGCACGGACGGTTTCAGCGAACCCCGGTCATTCAAGTGACGGCCGGTGAGCGTGCCACTGGCCCGCAGTCCATCGACGGTCCCCTCGAATACCACCTCGCCGCCTGCGGTGCCGCCGCCGGGGCCGAGGTCGACGACGTGGTCGGCGATCGCGATTGTTTCCGGCTTGTGCTCGACCACGAGGACCGTGTTGCCCTTGTCGCGCAGGCGCAGCAGTAGCTCGTTCATCCGCTGAATGTCGTGCGGGTGCATGCCGATTGTCGGCTCGTCGAAGACGTAGGTGACGTCGGTCAACGAGGAACCGAGCTGGCCGACCATCTTCGTGCGCTGGGCCTCCCCGCCCGAGAGCGTGCCGGAAGGTCGGTCGAGACTGAGGTAGCCGAGCCCGATCTCCACAAACGAATCGAGCGTCTGCCGTAGCTTCGCAAGCAGCGGTGCAACCGACGCATCGTCGAGACCGTGCAGCCACTCGGCCAGATCGCTGATCTGCATCGCACACGCGTCGGCAATATTGATCTTCTGAATCCTGGAAGACCGCGCCGCCTCGTTGAGTCGCGTGCCGCCGCAGTCGGGGCAGGTGGCGAAGGTGACCGCCCTTTCGACGAATGCGCGGATGTGCGGCTGCATGGCCTCGACGTCTTTCGACAGGAATGACTTCTGGATCCGCGGGACGAGCCCTTCGTAGGTGAGATTGATGTTCTGGAACTTCACCTTCCTGGGTTCACCGTAGAGGAAGTCGTGGCGCTCCTTCTTCGTGAACTTGCGGATCGGCTTGTCCGGGTCGAGGCCGGCCGCCGCGAAGATCCGCACCTGCCAGCCGTCAGCCGTGTATCCGGGGATCGTCAGCGCACCCTGGTTGAGCGATTTCGTATCGTCGAATAGCTGAGAGAGATCGATGTCGGTAACCGACCCCATGCCTTCGCAGCGCGGGCACATGCCCCCGAGGTAGACGAGATCGCGAACCACGATCCGTTCACCCTTGCCTTTGTCGACGGTCATGGCGCCGCTCGCTTTGCGCATCGGGACGTTGAACGAGAAGG
>JBPYFA010000261.1:0-8524 GCA_051986585.1 Vicinamibacterales bacterium
GGTTGCCCGAGACGCAGCAGCTGATCACCGTACCCAAAGACGCTGTGTCCACGCCGGCCGGCAGCCCCTCGCCGCAGGTGTTCGTGGCGCAGGACGGCAAGGCGCGCCTGCGCGTCGTCCAGGTGTCACCGCCGCAGGGGAACGTGGTGCCGGTGACGACAGGGCTTCAGCCCGGCGACGTCGTGATCACGAGCAACCCGGCCAGGCTGTTCGACGGTCAGCCGATCAACACGCGGTAGAGGGTCCAGGTGCAGAAGCTCGCCGAGGTCTGTATTCGACGTCCGGTCTTCGCCACGATGATCGTCCTGGCCCTGATGGTCCTGGGCATCTTCGCCTTCTTCAGCCTTGGCGTCGATCTGCTGCCGAATGTCGATGTGCCGACCGTCGCGGTGTCGGTTCAGAACCCCGGCGCGTCACCCGACCAGATGGAGATCGAGGTCACCAAGCGGATCGAGGACTCGATCAACACGATCAGCGGCATCGACGAACTGCGGTCGACCTCGTCGGACGGCTTCTCGCAGGTGATTGTCACGTTCACGCTCGACAAGAACGGTGACGTCGCCGCGCAGGAGGTCCGCGACAAGGTGAACCTCGTGCTCGGCGACCTGCCGACCACGGCGCGCGCACCCATCATCCAGAAATTCGACCCTGGCGCCGCTCCCATTCTCAACATCGTCGTCGGCGGAACGCGTCAGCTCGGCGACATCACCGGAATCGCCGAACATCAGCTGCGCGACGAGCTGCAGAACATCACCGGCGTCGGCCAGGTGCAGGTCGTCGGCGGCGCCGAGCGGGAAATCCAGGTCCAACTGAATCCCGAGCGGATGCGCGCCTACAGCGTCACCGTCGGTGAAATCATCAACGCCCTGCAGCAGCAGAACGTCGAGGTTCCCGGAGGCGCGGTCGAACAGGGTGCAACGGAGCTGACGCTCCGCACACTCGGGAAGTTGACGACGGCGGAGGAGTTCAACCGTGTCGCCATCGCCAAACGTGGCACCTACGTCGTCACCGTCGCCGATGTCGGCACGGCGATAGACACACCCGCGGAGCTGACGAGCGCCTCGTACCTCAACGGAGATCCCGCGGTGACGCTCGTGGTGTCCAAGCAGTCCGGGCAGAACACGGTCAGCGTCGCCGATGCCGTCCGGGCCCGCCTTGCGGAACTGCAACCGAAGCTGCCGCCCGACGTGCGCGCCGAAGTGATCACCGACCAGTCGGTGTTCATCAAAGCCGCCGTGGGCGCCATCGAGGAGCATCTCATCCTCGGCAGCATCCTCGCGGCCGTCGTCATCTACATCTTCCTGGCCAACGTCAGGACGACGCTGATCGCGGCCGTCGCGATCCCGACGTCGATCGTGTCCACGTTCGCCTTGATGAAGGCGATGGACTACACGCTCAATCAGATCACGATGCTGGCGCTGACGCTCATGGTCGGCATCGTGATCGACGACGCGATTGTCGTGCTGGAGAACATCTACCGCTTCATCGAGGAGAAGGGCCGGCCGCCGTTCCAGGCGGCGATTGAAGGGACGCGCGAAATCGGCCTGGCGGTGCTGGCGACGACGCTGTCGCTGCTCGCCGTGTTCGTTCCGGTCGGATTCATGGGCGGCATCGTCGGCCGCTTCATGTCGTCGTTCGGCCTCACCGCGGCGTTCGCCATCTTCGTCTCGCTGATCATTTCGTTCACTCTGACACCGATGCTGAGCTCGCGCTTCATCACGCCGCCGACCCATGCCGGCGCATCGAAGCAGTCGCGCTTCTACGGTTCGATCGACCGCAGTTACACCGCGATGCTGCGCTGGTCGATGGCGCATCGAGCCATCCTCGTGGGCATCTGCGCGGTGGTGATCGTCAGCATCGTGCCGTTGTTCATGGTCATCGGCAAGAGCTTCACGCCGGAGGACGATCGCGCCGAATTCCAGGTGACGCTGACCGCGCCGGAAGGCTCGTCGTTGCCCGCGACGACCACCGTCGCCGAACGGATTGCCCGCGACCTTCGGGACGAGCCTGGTGTGTTGTCGACGCTCACCAATGTCGGGAGCGCTTCGCGGGTCGCCGTCAATCAGGCATCGATTTACGTCAAGCTCGTCGATCGCGAGCAGCGACAGCTGTCGCAGAGCCAGTTGATGGTGCGTACGCGCGAGCTGTTGAAGGGCTACCCGAGCGAGATGCGCACCAGCGTGCAGCCGGTGTCGTCGGTCGGTTCGATCGGCGGCCGGAGCGCCGACGTGCAATTCGCGCTGGTCGGTCCGGATTTGCAGAAACTCGCTGACTTCGCGCAGCAACTGACGACGCGCATGAAGGCGTCGCCTGGCCTGGTCGACGTCGACAGCTCACTGGTCTTCGGCAAGCCGGAACTGCGCGTCAACATTGACCGCCAGCGCGCGGCGGACCTCGGCGTGAACGCGATGGAGATCGCGCAGGCGCTCAACGTCTTCGTCGGCGGCCAGCGGATCTCCACCTTTTCCGTTGGCACGACTCAGTACGACGTGACGCTGCGCGCACAACAGCCGTATCGCACCACGGTCGAGGGAATCAGTGCGGTGCCGGTGGCGACGACCAAAGCCGGCCCTGTGCCGCTGAGCGATGTCGTCCACATCGAGCAAACGACCGGGCCGGCCAGCATCGATCGCGTCAATCGTCAACGGCAGGTGACCGTATACGCGAACGTCGCGCCCGGAACGTCACAGGCGGCCGCGATTGCCGATGTGCAACGGTACTTCGCCGACCTGCATCTGCCGTCTGGGTACGCCCAGATGCTGGCGGGCACGTCGCGCGAGCTGGGCCGCACCGGCTATTACTTCGTGCTCGCCATCTCGCTCTCATTCATCTTCATGTATATGGTTCTGGCGGCACAGTTCGAGTCGTTCATCCATCCGGTCACGATTCTGCTCACGCTGCCGCTCTCGGTCCCGTTCGGCCTGCTGTCGCTCCTGGTGATGCGGCAGACGCTCAACATCTTCTCGGGACTCGGAATGTTGCTCCTGTTCGGGATCGTCAAGAAGAACGCGATTCTGCAGATCGATCACACCAACGCGCTGCGCACACGCGGGCTGTCACGCCACGACGCGATCATCCAGGCCAATCGCGACCGGCTCCGGCCGATCCTGATGACGACCATCGCGCTCGTCGCGGGAATGCTGCCGCTGGTGATTTCGAGCCGTCCCGGCGCCGCCACCAACCGCTCGATTGGCGTGCTGGTGATCGGCGGCCAGTCGTTGTGCCTGGTGCTGACGCTGCTTGCCGTTCCGGTGTTCTATTCGCTGTTCGACGATGCGAGCGGAATGATGGCCCGGATCGGCGCGCGTCTGCGTTCCAGGCGACGGGGTCCGGTTCCTGGCGCCGTCAAGGTGACGGGAGTGGCGCTCGTCCTTGCACTCGGGAGCTCGACCGCCGAGGCCCAGCAGCCGATACCGCAGCCGCAGTCGCCACAGGTGCCGGTGCCATCGGCAACCCCACCGCCGCTGCCGCCGCGCATCGGGATCGTGTCGGAGCAGCCGATCACGCTCGACGAGGCGATCGAAATGGTGCTGGCCAACAACCCGGCGATCGCCGTCAGCCGGGTCGACGTCGAGCGCGCGCGCTTTTCGACTGAGGCCGCACGTGGAGCGCTCGATGCCGCAATCAACTGGCAGTCGTACTACGAACACGCGGTCACGCCGGTGAGCTCGGTCCTCGGCGGCTCGAGTACCGGCAGCTTGACGCAGAACACGCTCAACTCGGTCGCGCGGGTGAACGGGTTCGTGTCTGGCACAGGAGCTTCCTATCAGGCGCAACTGTCGTCGCAGCGGGGCACATCGACCAGTCAGTTCGCCAGTTTGAATCCGCAGTTTCCGAGCGCGCTCGCGTTGTCCTTTTCCCAACCGCTGCTCAAGAACTTCTCCATCGATCCCGCGCGGCACCAGATTCTGGTGACGGAGCAACAGGTCACGCTCTCGACCGAGCAGCTCCGTCAGCAGGTGATCGGCATCGTGGCCGCAGCCGAACAGGCGTACTGGCAGCTGACCTTTGCTCGCCAGAACCTCGAGGTCCAGATGGAAGGATTGCGGCTGGCGCAGGAGCAGGCGGCCAGCAATGCGCGTCGCGCCAACGCCGGCACGTTGGCGCCGATCGACGCCACGGAAGCGCTGACCCAGGTGGGAACGTCACTACAGAGCGTCTACAGCGCGCAGCAGGCGGTCACCGCCGCGGAAGTGCAACTGAAGGAATTGATGTTGCCCAATCGCGATGCCCCGCTGTGGCACATCGGCCTCACGCCCGCGACTCCGCTCGAACTCACCCCGCCCTCGCCTTCTCTCGACGAGGCGATCAAGACCGCGCTGGCCAACCGCCCTGAGGTATCGGCGGTCGACGTGTCGGCGTCGATCAACGAAACCGATGTTCGGTTCTTCCGCAATCAGACCAGGCCTGCCCTGGACCTGGTGGGGAGCTACACGGCAGCCGGCCTTTCCGGACAGGTAACCCCGGCGGTCGTCCCCCCGGAGTTCGGCTCGATCGGCGGATCGATTCCGGAAGGTCTCGCCGGCGGTTTCGCGCAATCGTTGTCGAGCATCTTCCGACAGACATATCCGACGGCACAGGTGCGCTTGGACATCACCGTGCCAATCGGGAATCGTACCGCCAAGGCGGGTCTCGGGTCGGCGGTGGCGCAGGGACGCCAGATTCATTTTCAGCGCGAGCAAACCGAGCAGGCCATCGCCGGCGATGTGACCAATGCCTTGCAGGCGATCGCATCGACCGACGCGCGCGTCAGAGCGGCGACCGACGCGGCGCGGCTGGCCGAAGAGGTGTACGCGAGCGAGCAGCGGAAGTTCCAGGCCGGTACGTCGACGGTGTTCCTGCTGTTTCAACGACAGACCACGATGATCACCGCGCGCACACAGCTGGCACGCGCGCAGGCGGATCTCAGCATCGCGATCAGCCAGTACCACGCGGCGACCGGCGTCAGTTTACAGGTCCGCAAGGTCACCATTCACCCGTGATCTCATATGCCGACGACATCGACATCGTTTCGAACCGAACTGGAGTCGCGCGCCGGGGTCATCCGCGAACGGTTCGGCTTGGGATCGCGCGACGACTTCCTCGCAGATCCGCTCGACCGGGTCGACATCACTGACGACGTGCGGCAGCGGTTGTGTGCGTTCAACATCGAATGGCACATCATCCCGCCCGCGTCGCTCGTGCCATTCGACGAGGCCTACCTCGCCCAAATGTATCCGCTGCGGTCGCACGATTTTCTCGCCGCACCTTACGAGCGGTTGAGCGTGCACGAAATCCTGTCGTCCGCGCATCGCCGGATCGAAGGGACGATCGTCGGGGTTGAGACGACTCAGAAGCCCATGTACCGCCCGGAGAACTGTCAGCAGTTCTACGGCACCACCTACGGCCTCGACCCGACCTGCGATCCGTTCGCGCCCTACATCGAGCGCGCAGGCCTGAAATCCGGCCCCCGCTTCATCAATTCGCGGTTTTCGCATACGCCCGCGTCGCTCCGCTCGCTCGGGCAGGCCATCAACGCCGACTGGCGGGAGCTCGGGTTGATTCCCGCCGGATACCAGTTCACCATCTGCCCGCCGACCGCGTTCAACCTCATAGGTGTGCTGTTTCACCAGGAATGGAGCGAGACCGCGACGCTGGAGCTGAGCGCGCACTTCGACGAACGCGGGAATGCAATCGGACTGACGGTCGGCTCGAATCAATCGGGCGATTTCTCGTACGTGAGACGGCTCGAAACAGATCCGGACCTGAGCCGACTCGGATTCCGGATCGCGCTCGTAGCGAACGAGCGTAAATGAGATGCGAATGCGCTGCCTGCAAGGTCGGTGTCGGTGATCAAGGAATTCATCGCTCTGGTGCGTTCGGCATGGGTCGAGTACGAGCGCGACCGTGCTCGTTACCTGGCCATCGCGATGATCTACTACGCCGGCGTGTCCCTGATCCCGCTCCTCGTCCTGCTGCTGTCCGGCTTGGGCCTGCTGGTCCGGTTCTGGCCGACGGCGGTCACGGTCACGGCGGAGCGTGACGTACTCGCGACCATCGAGGAACACATCGGCGCGCAAGGCCTGGTGATGGCGAGGTCGCTGCTCCAGACGCTCAGCCAGGAGTCGTACGTCGCGATGTTCGTCGGCCTGGCCGGCATCGTGTTCACGTCGACCAATCTGTTCAAGCAGCTGCGTCAGGGGTTTCGCGCGATTTGGCGCTACGAGCCCGTGTTGATCGGGTCATTGGGCACCGTCGTGCGGACGACGATCCTCGAGCAGGTCATCGCGTTCGTGATGGTGCTCGGTGGCGGCGTGTTGCTGCTCGCCGCGATAGTGCTGGTCGCCTCAACCCGATGGATCAACGATCGTCTGTTCGAGGTCCTCAGTCATCTCACGCTGGTGAGTGAGATTGCCGCGTATCTCGTGACGGCGACCGGCGGCTTGGCGCTTGCAATAATCACGTTCTGGCCACTGTTCAAGTTTCTGCCGCCAGTGAAGATCACGTGGCGGGCGGCTTGGCCGGCAACGCTGCTGTCCGCTATCGCCTGGGTGCTGGCGATCGAGTTTCTCTCGCTCTACGGCCGCTGGTTCGGCGACAGTGCGACCGGTGCGCTTGGTGGCCTCTTCGCCGCATTGCTCTGGATGAACACCATGAGCCAGGTCCTGTTTTTCGGCGCCGAGCTCTGCAAGATCCAGGATCGCGCAACCGGCTCGCGCTCCGTCGTGGTCAGCCACGCGCCGCCCTCTCGGAGTCCGAGCGGTGACGAAACGGATGACCTTGCGCTTCACGAATAGAGGACTACATTCGGCCCCGAGGCGTGCATTATGGCCTCTCCACTGCAACACGTCGTTCCCGCCGCTCTTCCCCGTCCCCCGGAAACGCATCTCGTATATCGAAGGAATGAACAACCGCGTTCGCCGCATGATTGGTCTCTCTACAGCTTCCAGTGGCTGGTCACGATGGTGTACGCGGTCGTGTGGGGCTATGCCATCGTCGGCGTCGGTCTGAACTTCGAGGGCGCACGGATGACAACCTACATTTCATCCGTCGTTCTGACCATCGGACTCAGCACCCTGCTGCAGGCGTGGATCGGTCATCGAATGGCGATGGTCCATGGGCCGAACGTCATCCCCTCGCTGGCAATCGTCGCCGCGTTCGTGGCCGGCGGCGAAGCGTACGCACTTCAATCGTTCATCGCTCAGGCGATAGCCGGCGTCATCATTCTGGCTCTCGTGTATCTCGGAGCCGTGCGTTACATCCGGCAAGTGTGGAGCCCCCTTATCTTGGGATCGATGATCGTCATGATTGGGCTGACCGTGGCCGGCGTGGGCCTCGGCGACATGACGCAGGCTGGTTTCGGGCTCGGGTTCTTTATTGCCTTGGCGCTTGCCCTCGGCGGCAGCGTGTTGGCGATACGCGGAAGCGGCGTCTGGGCGACGGTCCCCACAGTGTTCGTGCTCGTCCTGGGATATCTGATTTTCCTGGCCCTGGGTCGAGTCGATCGAAGCCTGGTCGCGCAGGCGCCGCTGTTGTCGATTCCGTCGCTGTTTCCGTACGGCCGGACGATGCCGCCATGGGACCTCGTCCTGATCATGTTCATCGTCAACTTGATGGCGGCGATGAATTTCTACGGCAACCTCCACGGCTACGCAGGAGTGATCAAGGAAAAGGTCACCGAGCGCGAAGAGCATCGCAGTTTCCTGCTCTTTGGCCTGGTGGAGACGATCGTGCCCGGCATCCTGGGCACGCCGGCAACCGTCGCCTACGGTGAAAACCTTGGCATCGTCCAGCTCACTCGCGTGGCGGCTCGTGCGTTCGTGATTGTTGCCGCGGCCATCTTCATCGTCCTTGCTTTTATCGGTCCTTTCGGAGCGCTGATGGCGGCGATGCCCAAGGAAGTGGCGGGCGCGGTCCTGCTTGGTATCGCCTCGACCGTGATCGGAATCGGCGCCAGCATCTTGAACAGCGCGCCGGCGTTCGATCGGCGCGAGCAGACGCTTGTCGGCTTCTCGATCTTTTTGAGTCTCGGCCTTCACCTGCTGCCGCACGAAACCTGGCAACAGACTCCACGACTGATCGAGACCGTGTTCAGCAATCCAGTGATCTCGGTCATCATCTTCGTCCTCATTTTCGAGAAAGTCATCTTCCCGGAACCTGCCCCTTCAGGCGCCGAACTCGCACGACGTTCATAGGCAACAAGGAGTAATGCAATGCGTGCAACTGCGGAACGGCTCATCGAAAAAGGAACCCCTTCAGACCACGGCGCGGAGCGCGAATACGAGCGACTGTTGTTCAAGCGGCGAGACGAGATGCTTGCCCGCGTGGAAGAGGGCTATGAGGAATGGAAGAAGACCCGGACCTACCGAGTGCCACAATGGCTCTATGGACCGCCGAAGGGAAAACTGTTCAAGGTTGCCTGTGAGGACGTGCCCAACTTTGGCGAGACGTCATATCTGGAGTTCGACACCGGCCGGACGGCGCTGGTGTCGATCGACTTCCAAATCGATTTCTGCGGCGCGCATGGCTATGTCGATGTGATGGG
>JBPYFA010000262.1:0-3458 GCA_051986585.1 Vicinamibacterales bacterium
GTTCGAGCCCTTGCGTGTCTCGAGATTCACCGCGAAACAGGTGGAGCGACTGATGAACAATCCGGGCATCGTTCGCAACCGCCTCAAGATCAACAGCGCCGTCACCAATGCCAAAGCGTTTCTCGCCGTTCAGGACGAGTTCGGAAGCTTCGACACCTACGTCTGGCGGTTCGTCGGTGGAGCGCCGCAGGTGAATCGCCGTCGCACGCTTCAGGCGATCCCGGCGACGACTGCGGAATCGGATGCCCTGAGCCGCGATCTCCTGAAACGCGGGTTCAAATTCGTCGGATCGACGATTTGTTACGCCTTCATGCAAGCTGTTGGCATGGTGAACGACCACACCGTTGATTGCTTTCGCTACGATGCGGTCGGCCGGCGTGGTGGGCGAACGGCATGAACAAGACGAAGAGAATTCTGGCGGGCGTCGCGCTGGCGCTGGTGTCGGCGACGTTGGCTGCCTCCGGTCGCGCGACCGCGGATGGTTGTGATCGCCTTTCGACCGTCGCCCTCTCCAATGGGACGATCGCAACGACGGAAATGGTCGGCGCTGGCGCATTCGGCGGCGGTGCGCAAGCATACCGCTCGCTGCCCCCCTTCTGTCGCGTCGCGGCCACATTGAAGCCAACAGCGGATTCCGACATCAAAATCGAGGCGTGGTTACCCCAGGCCGGCTGGAATGGGAAGTACATGGCCGTCGGCAACGGCGCCTTCAGTGGATCGATCGGTTATGCCGCGATGGCGAATGCTCTTGCTCGAGGCTATGCGGTCAGCTCGACGAATACCGGCCATGACGGCGGCAGTGCGAGCTTTGCGCTTGGACACCCGGAGAAGGTGATCGACTTTGGATGGCGCGCCGTCCACGAGATGACCGGTGCGGCAAAGAAGATCGTGACGAGCTACTACGGCGCGGCCCCGAAGTTCTCGTATTGGAATGGCTGCTCAGCCGGTGGCCGCCAGGGAATGAAAGAGGCGCAGCGTTTCCCGGAGGATTTCGACGGCATCATCGCCGGTTCGCCGGCGCTCGACTGGACATCGCGCGCCGCTCAAGCAGTCAAGGTCGCCCAGGCGCTCGAGAAGAATGAAGCGGCCCGATTGTCGCTCGCGCAGCGTGACCTGCTGCACCGTGCGATCATCGGCGCGTGCGATGCGCTGGATGGCCTGAAGGACGGTCTCATTGCAGACCCCGATCGGTGCCGCTTCGATCCTGGCGTCCTGCAATGCAAGGCACCGACAACGGACTCATGTCTGTCGTCCGAGCAGGTGCAGACGGCGCGGTTCATTTACGCGTCACCGCCGAATCCGAAGACCGGCAGGCCGATCACCGGTCTGGCGCGAGGGAGCGAGCTGGGATGGACAGACCTTGGCTGGACACAATCGGCTCAGGCGACCGGCGTCGAGCACTTTCGCTACGTGGTCTTTCAGACTCCCAAGTGGCAAGTCGCGGATTTCAACTTCGATTCCGACATCGTCCGCGCCGAGGAGATTGACGGCGGAACGATTGACGCACTGGATCCGAATCTCCAACCGTTCCTTCGTCGCGGCAAGCTGCTGCATTATCACGGGTGGAGCGACCCCCAGATCTCACCCGGGAACAGCACCCAGTACTACACGCGGGTGACGGAAGCGCTGGGCGGCAGGGACCATGTCGACGCGGCGTATCGGTTGTTCATGGCGCCCGGCATGGCGCATTGCGGCGGCGGAGAAGGACCCAACACCTTCGACATGGTGGCTGTCCTCGAACAATGGGTCGAGCGCGGCATCGCACCAAACCAGATCATCGCGACGCACTCCACCAACGGTCAGCCGGATCGGACGCGGCCGCTCTGCCCGTACCCGCAAATCGCGGTTTACAAGGGAGCGGGAGCCATCGACGACGCGGCCAGCTTTGTCTGTCGCGCGCAATAGCAGGGGATCTGACCGTCGGCTCGGACTGGCCCTCTCTGGCACAGCTTTCGTGCCACGACGCTGTTCGTCACACCACTCATCCGTACGGTAGAGTTACGCCGCACTGTACCTGTACCCGGGGTCGGACCCCGTCGTTTCATTGCCCACTTCGGAGGTTCCGCGTGATTGGCCGTTGGTTGTCGGGGTGTCTCGTGCTTGCTGCGGCTACGGGCGTGCTTCTCAATGGCTCGATGAGGGCATCTCCTGCCGTCTTCGCCCAAGCCGCCGCGCCGGCGGTCGTCGCGATTCGGAATGGCACGATCCTGACCGCGACTCGCGGCACCATCGCAAACGGCACGGTGGTCATGCGCGACGGAAAGATCTCCGCCGTCGGCACAAACGTGTCGATTCCTGCCGGCGCGGACATCTACGACGCCACCGGCAAGTTCGTGTCGCCGGGAATCATCGACGCTCATTCGCACATTGCCAACGACGCCATCAACGAGGGCAGCGTCTCGGTCAGCTCGATGACCGGCATGGAAGACGTTCTCGATCCGACCGACATCAACATCTATCGCGATCTTGCCGGCGGGACCACAACCGCGAACATTCTCCACGGCAGCGCCAACGCCATCGGTGGAAAAACCGTCGTCATCAAGCTGCGCTACGGCAAGACGCGCGCGAGCGATTTGATCTTTCAGGGAGCGCTGCCAGGGATCAAGTTCGCACTGGGCGAGAACGTGACCCGAAAACGGGGACAGACGCCGACCAATCCGCAGCGATTTCCAACGACCCGGCAGGGCGTTGAGTACGTGATCCGCGACGCGTTCACGCGCGCCAAGGCCTATCGCAAGGAGTGGCAGGACTACGACGCGAAAAAGAAGGCTGGCCAGGACGTCCTCGCGCCTCGACGGGACCTGCAACTGGATGCGCTCGTCGAAGTGCTCGAAGGCAAGCGGCTTGTGCACGCGCACAGCTATCGAGCCGACGAGATTCTGATGCTCATTCGCCTGGCCGACGAGATGGGCTTCAAGGTCGCGACCTTCCAGCACGTGCTCGAAGGTTACAAGGTGGCGAAAGAAATCGCCGCCCACAATGCCGGCGCGTCGACGTTCTCCGACTGGTGGGGTTACAAGATGGAGGCGGCTGACGCCATTCCGCACAACGCTGCGCTGATGACGCACAAAGGCGTGCTCGTCTCGATCAACTCCGACGATGCGGAGCAGGCGCGGCGTCTCAACATCGAGGCGGCCAAAGCGGTGCGTTACGGCGACGTCACCGACGACCAGGCATTCGCGATGGTGACGATCAATCCGGCGAAGCAGCTGCGGATCGACAATCGCGTGGGCTCAATCGAGGTCGGCAAGGACGCCGACGTCGTCATCTGGAACCATCATCCGCTGTCGACCGCCGCGATTGTCGAGCGCAGCTACATCGATGGCATTGCCTATTACGACCGCGAGAAAGATCTGCAGCGGGTCGCAGACATCCAGCGGGAAAAGGGGAGCGGAGCGCAAACGAACGGGACCCAGATCGCCACGAACGGATCGCAGGCGCCGCCGCGGTCAGCGCCG
>JBPYFA010000263.1:0-4201 GCA_051986585.1 Vicinamibacterales bacterium
GCCTCCAATTCCTGCCGGTAACGGCGCACGCTTTCCTGCGATCCTTCAAACGCTCCGATGCCGCCAAACTGAACGACGGACGAGACGTTCGTCGTCGTGTAGAACAGCGCCTTCTTCATGCGCTCTCGAAGCACCCCGTCGGCCAGAGCCACGTAGCCCAAACGGAGTCCCGTCATCGCGTACGACTTGCTCAAGGTGAATACGGAAATGGTGCGTTCGTAGGCATCCTCGACCGACGCAGGGCTCACGTGTTCGGCGCCGTCGAAGAGCACATCTTCGTACGCCTCGTCGGAAATCAGCCAGAGCTTGCGTTCGCGGCAGAGGCGCACGATTGCGGTCACGTCGTCTCTCGTCAGCACTCCACCGGTCGGATTGTGCGGAGAGTTGATGTAGATCGCCTTGGTTCGTGGCGTAATCGCCGACTCGAGCTCGCCCAGGTCGTAGCGCCATCCGAGGCCTTCGTGCAAGGGGCAGGGGACTGGCACCGCACGAGCAGCCCGGATGTTGCCCATGCACGGCGGCCACTCGGGGTCGGGGACGATCACCTCGTCGCCCACGTCGAGCAGCGATTGGCACACGATGAAGATCGCGTGGATGCCGCCGTTGGTGATCATCACCTCGTCCGGGCCGCCGATCGGGATTTGATTCGACGATCGGAGTTTCTCCACGACGAGATTGACGAGTCGCGGGATCCCAGTGGTCTGCACGTAATGGCTGTGATTCTCGTCGATGGCCCGGTGCATCGCCTGCTTGACCGTGTCGGGCGCGTCGAAGCTCACGTCCCCCTGATCGAGACGGAACGGATCCTTGACGCCGTACATCATGTCGCGAATCCGGATGATGCCCGAGAACGGTACCTCGTCGAGGAAATGCGTCACAGGGAGAGTATAAGTCTCGGCTTCTGGCTTCGGCCGCCCTCCTGGCACTCAAGTGAGCAAACCATCCTGAGCCCTCTCTCCGCGGTCCCGTTATACTGCCCTTTGTGAGCGCACGCCGTTACCGAGCCGGAGAATCGCTCGAAGACTTTTGCCGTGTCTGCAAGACGGATCGCATGCACACCGTCATCGCTGCCGACAGCGAGGGGCATCCGATTCGGGTTGTATGTGGCTATTGCCAGAGCGAACACAATTACCGTGGAGGTCCGCGTATTGGCGACGACGAGCCGGCGGCTGCGTCAGCGCCCACCGAAGCGGCTCGCCGCGGGATCGCGAAGGCGGAGCGGCAACCGTTTCCCATTGTCAGCGAGCGCGAACGCGTCGCGCCGCCAATTCACGAGAACTCGAGCATGGACATCGAGATGATCCTTCGACGCGTCATTCGTGAGGAATCCGGCATCACCGCCGTTGCTCCCGCCGAGAAGTGGCGCGGCGGAAACCTCGTGCTTCGGCCGGGCGCACCCGGCCTGCAGGAGAAGAGCTGGCCGATTGAAACGTTCTTTCACAAGGTCGTCATGCTGCGGAACCGGCTTCGCACGCTCGAACAGCAGGTGAACGCGCTCGAGCTACCGGAGGACGTCAAGATCAAGCTGCAGGGCTACATCAGCGGTTGCTACGGGTCGTTGACGAGCTTCAACGTGCTCTTCGCCGACGAAGACGATCAGTTCAAAGGCTCTGGCGCCTGAGGAACGGATCGACACGCGCCTATTCCACCGCGTTCAGAATGCGTGTCAGCGTCGGGGCGGCGCGGCCAATCGGCAGGTTGCTGATATAGAAGTGGCGCACGCCCGCGTCGGCGAGCGCGCGAATGGATCGCGCGCAGATTTCTTCCGCCGTAACTCCCGACTCGAATTCGCGGGTGAGTTCTTCAGCGGGTACCGGAAGAAAGTCCTTCAACGCCGCCAGCGTTCGTGGGTTTGCCGATCGGTAATAGAACACCCCGAACATCCCCGGCAGCGTCAGCCGCCTCCGGCCTGCTTCCGCAAGAAACCCTTCAACCGCCGTCCGGCTGTGATGCGACACAATCTGGGTGAGATAAAACTCGGCGTGCACGCGATCCTGAAGCAGGTGATTCACCTGCTCGACCGCGTTGGCATGCGGGTTCGCCCAGCCGCCGAGCGACAACCCGGGCACGCGTTGCCGGATCTGCTCGCGAAGCTGCCACGCGTGCTCGACGCAGCGCTCCGCCCCAATGCGCTTGTCTCCACCGAGCACGACCAGCGCTTCGAATCCCTGATCGCGTGCGCGATCGGCATACGCCAGACAGTAATCCAGCGGGTGTTTACAGGTGAGGAACGGCATCACGCCGAAGCGCGGCACATCGGCGCCGAGATTGATGACCAGGTGTCGAAGGTTGTCTTCCTCCTTCGAACCCACGGCGCTGTCGGTCAGGAACACGAACGTGCCGGTTCTCGTCAAGCTTCGAACCGCATGGTAGGTGTCGATCCAGGCATCGCGGCTCGCGGCCGCTTCGAGTTCCGCCCGTGGCGGCCGAAGCTCCGCGGCGATGACGCGTTCGTCCGATCGCAGTTGTTCGACAAAGGTGTGCATGAAAGAGTCTGGCCCGATTCGAGCCCGCCGAACCGCGCATGGCAGCGTCGATCGGCGACAGCAGGACCCACCATTATACTGAACTGCCATGTTCGAGTCGCTCGAGCTGCCGCCGTCGATTCCGTTCGCGCCAGCGCCAACGCCATGCGAGGAACTTCTCAATCTGCGGCGGGTGCTCGGCTGTCGCGCACGACTGGTTGTCAAACGCGACGACGCCATTGCGTTTGCGTTTGGCGGCAACAAGGTCCGAAAAATACGATTCGTCGCTGCTCATGCGAAATCGGTCGGCGCCGATACGCTGATTACGACCGGATCGGTTCAATCGAACCACGCGAGAGTGACCGCTGCCGCCGCGGCGAAGCTGGGCATGCGCTGCATCCTCGTCGTCAATGGCATGCGACCGGTGCAGGCCACAGCCAACGCGCTCCTGGATCAGCTGCTCGGCGCCGAGATACGCTACGTGGCGACGCGTGAGGATCGCGCGGTCGAAATGCAGCGCGCTGCCGCCGATGTGAGTGCGCGAGGCGGCACCCCGTGCGTCATTCCACTGGGTGCGTCGACACCGCTCGGCGCCAGTGCCTTCGTGGCTGCAATCGGCGAGCTATCGGGCCAGATCGAACCACCAGATGTCATCATTCATGCGACATCATCAGGCGGCACGCAGGCGGGGTTGGTCGCGGGGTGCGCGCTCGCGGGCTGGAAAACCCAGGTGATCGGCATCAGCGCCGACGAATCATCATCCGCACTGCAATCGACGATTCGCGCGTTGCTGTCCGGGATCGCTGATCTGCTCCACTGCGAGCACGCGCGTTTCGAGTCGACCCCGGTGCTCGTTGACGATGGTTTCGTTGGCGGTGGATATGGCGTGCCAACCACCGCCTCGCGCGAGGCGGTTGACATCATGGCGCGAAGCGAAGCGATCTTTCTCGATCACACGTATTCAGCCAAAGCAATGGCCGGTCTGATCGCCCGCGCACGCACCGGCGGGTTCGACGCGATGTCGACGGTGCTCTTCTGGCACACAGGCGGGCAGGTGGGATTGTTCGCTTGAGACTTCAAGGAGGAAGGTGAGAAGCATGGCTGGAAGCTGGAAACTGGAAACTGGTAGCCGAAGCGAATGACGTCAATCACTTTTCTCGGCGCCGCGCGTACGGTGACCGGTTCCAAATACCTGCTCGACACCGGCGCGTCCAAGGTGCTCATCGACGCCGGGCTCTTCCAGGGCTTGAAGGAACTCCGCGAACGGAATTGGCAGCCATTTCCGATTCGGGCGATTGACATCGATGCCATCGTGCTGACTCACGCGCACCTCGATCATTGCGGCTATCTGCCGCGGCTGGTGGCCCAGGGATTTCGCGGCCGGGTGTTCTGCACCGCCGGCACGCTCGATCTCTGCCGCATCGTCCTGCCCGATGCGGGTCGCATTCAGGAGGAAGACGCGGCCCATGCCAATCGCCACGGGTTCTCGAAGCATGCACCCGCACTTCCGCTCTATACCGAAGCTGACGCGTTTCGCGCGATCTCGCAGCTGCAGCCGGTCGGCTACGACCGGCCGATGCCGGTGGTTCCGGGCGTCGAGGTCGAGTTCATCAACGCCGGCCACTTGCTTGGCTCGGCGTATGCGCGGGTGCGAACGGAGGGGGCCACGATCCTGTTCGGCGGTGATTTGGGCCGATACAACCGGCCGGTGCTGCCCGATCCTTCGCCGATCTCCG
>JBPYFA010000264.1:0-22539 GCA_051986585.1 Vicinamibacterales bacterium
CCCGCTCATGCTCACCGATCTTCGCGCCGCCTGGCGCTTTCTGATGCACCGCAAGACCACCACCGCTGCGGCGGCGCTGACGCTGGCCGTCGCGATCGCGGTCTGCACGCTGGCCACCGGCATTCTCGACCTGATGTTCTGGCGTCCGCTCGAAGCAGGCCGCGGTCTAGTGACTCTCTACCAGCAACGCGCGTCCGCGCCGTCGTTCATGGTGCTCGCCGGTCCCGACTACCACGCCGCCCGTGAGGCGCTGGCGGGTGACATCGACTTGGCCGCGTTCGTGCGCGTCGTGCAAACGCTGGGCGGCACCGACGCGCCGGTCCAGGTCTCGGGCGAACTCGTTTCCGACAACTACTTCGACGTGCAAGGGGCGCGGCCATCGTTGGGACGCTTGCTGACACGCGACGACGATCGCTCGGCGGCGGGCGATCTTGCGGTCGTGTTGGGAAACGACCTGTGGGTTCGGACGTTCGGACGCGATCCGGCTATCGTCGGACGGCGGATCCGGCTCGGCGCGGGCAATTGCACGGTCGTCGGGGTTGCCCCCCCGGGCTTTCACGGCCCGGCGTATCGCTCGCAATTCTGGATGCCGCTCGCGGGCGCAGTGCGGATCTTCGGAATCGACGTCCTGGCGAGAGCCGACGCTCCGGTGCTACAGACAGTCGGTCGCCCACGTCCCGGCGTCTCGCTCGCGTCACTCGACGCGCGGGTGCGTACGCTGTCGACGAACGGCGCGCGTGATGGCTGGACGCTGACGGCACACCCAGCGGAATATCTGCGCTTTTGGCCGGCGTATCGTTCAGCCCTTGCGCGTTTCCTTGGAATCTTTGCGGCGCTCGGCCTCTGTTTGCTCATCGTTGCCTGTTCGAACATCGCGGGGCTGGCGCTCACGCGCAGTAGTGAACGGCAACGAGAGCTCGCAATTCGTCAGGCGCTGGGCGCGCCGCACAGCCACCTGCTGAGACGCCTCGTCGCCGAGAATCTCATCGTCGTGATCATCGGCGGCGCCGCCGGCCTGGTCGCCGCCGCGTGGACTGCGCCATTCGCGGAGCGGATACCGACGCCGGTTCCGGTGACCGCGGGCGTCACACTGGATTGGCGTCTCATGGCCATTGGGGCAATCATCGCGACTCTTGCGCTGGTTCTGTTCACACTGCTGTCGCTGGCCGGTGCCCTGAGCGTGAGCCTTCGCTCGCTTCTCGCGTCATCGAGCGGAGCGGTGACGCCCGCCCCGACGATGCAGCGGGTGCTGGCGACTGCACAGGTCGCGATCTGCGCGACGCTCCTCACGGCAGCGATGCTGATCGGCCAGAGTGCGTTCAATGTCGATCGAGTCGACGTTGGCTTCGATGCGGCGAATCGAGTGACCGGGCTCGTCGCTCTTCGCGATCAGGCATATACCCCCGAAGGTGCCCTCGGCTTTTATCAGAGGCTACAGACCGCGCTCGAGGCTCGCCCGGATGTCGAGGCAGCCGCGGTCGAATGGAACGCGGTCGCGTCACCGGTTCGCTCGTATTCTCAACTCACGCTACCTGGCCAAGCGCCGCTTTCCGTGCGCTACAACGTCGTCGGCCCCCATTACTTCGCCGCACTGGGAATTGCCCTGCGTGCCGGACGCGAGTTCGGGACCACCGACGACAGGACAGGGGATCTCGTCGCGATCATCAACGAAACCCTTGCTGCCAGATTCACTGAAAGCCCGATCGGACAGACTGTGACGCTCGAAAACAACGGCTCCTCGCGACGCGTGATCGGTGTCGTGCGCGACGTGACCTACAACGGCATCACCGAACCGCCACAGCCGTTCATCTACCTCCCTCTCGCGCAAGCATTTCGATCCGATCTCTACGTGCATGTCCACGTCCGTGGCGGCGTCGCGCCCGGGCTGCTGCGCGATACCGTGAGAACGCTCGATCCGCGCGTCGCCGTCGTCGACGAACGCATGCTGGCGTCGCGTCTCGATGACGCCCGCGCCGCTCCGCGCGCATCGGCCGCGATCTCTGCTGCCGGCGCCGCAATGGCGGTCGGGCTCGCGCTCATAGGGCTTTACTCGGTGCTCACGTCCTCGGTCGAGCGGCGAGCGCGCGAGCTGGCAATCCGTGCCGCACTCGGCGCAGGGCCCGCCGAACTCATCCGGATCGTCGCTGCCGAGGGAGCAGCGGTCACCGCTGTTGGTTTGGTGCTCGGGATGGCGGGGAGTGCAGGCGCCGGGCGGATCGTCTCCAACCTGCTGTTCGGCGTCAGCGCGAGCGATCCCACCATCATGGTGACTGTTACGTTCGTGGTCGTTGCGTCGGCGGCGGCTGCGAGCTTTTGGCCTGCACGCCGCGTGGCACTCTCCGACCCTGCCGGTGTGTTGAAGGCGTGAGGATTCTGCGACCTGCGCGTAATCGTGATGTTCATCCCGCGGCGCGGTCGGTGTCGCGTTACTAGCGACTGTATGAAGCTTCTCGCCGCGCTCCCGCCCGTTCGCCTCTTTGGAAGACCACCCACGCGGTCCCGATCATCACCCCGGTTCCGGCGAAAATCTTCAGCTCGAAGCCCCACACGTTTGTAATGTCCGGCGTCGGTACGACGCTGGACAGGATGGCCAGGACGGTGGTGAGAAGTCCACAGATGGCGGCGATTCGGCGATCTGCCTTCCAGGCGCTGCCAAATAAATAGAGATAGGGAATGAATCCTGCGATGACCATCAGCGACACGAGTGTCTGGAACGCCGCCCGCATGGTCTCGCCGACCTGTAGCAAGAGCAGCAGAATGACGGTCACCGCCCCGAAGACGAGAATGCTGACGTACGGCGTGTGCCAGCGCGGATGGATCCGACTGAACGCCGGCGGCAGCCGCGCATCGAGGCCCGCGACGTACGGCATGCGCGCCACCGCCGCGCCCATCCCGCCCCATCCGCCAATCGAATTGACGACAAACAGCAGCACGATGACCGGCGTGATCCAGCCCCAGCCTAACAAGCGATCGGCCACGGACCCGCCGTCCGCGAGTCCGTGCAGAATCTGAATCGATTCCGGTTTGATCATGATCAGCAGGGCGGTGGTCGTTGCAATGTAGAAGACGGTGACGAACGTGGTCGTGATCAGGATCGATCGCACGACGATCCGGTCCGGGTTCCGGATCTCTGAACCCATCATCCCGATGAACTCCATGCCGCTCAGTGCGTACGCGATGCTGCCGAAGAAGCTGAGTGTGTCCCAGTTCCATGCCGGGGCCAGGCGGAAAAGCGTCGCCGACCCTTGGCGCACATAAACCAACGTCGCGACGGTGACCAGGACGGCTCCGAGCACCCAGCTGGTGATGCCGCCCAGATTCTCGGTCCACTTGCCGATGCGCATCCCGACCAGGTTCGTGCCGAGCGCGATCCCGATTGCGATGAGTGACGCGACCAGCACGTAGACGCGGTTATCCGCGAGGTGGTGGTAGGACGGGCCGAACGCGTACGCGCTCGTGCTCATCGTCGCCATCGCCGAACTTGGCAGCGTCAGTGCAATGCCGAACCAGTAGGTCCACAAGGCGAGGAATCCGTGCCATGGACCGAAGTCCTCACGGGTCCAGACGTAAAGGCCGCCTGCGCCTGGATATTTCTTCATCAGCGCGGCGACCGCGACACCGAGCGGGGCGGCGGACAACAGGGCGGCCGCCACCCACATCGTGATCGAGGAGGGTCCGGCGTGCGCGGCGATCGCGATCCACCGGGGTCCGACGATGCAAGCAATCGCAAAGAGGGTCAGGTCGCGCAGGCCAAGTTCACGCGTGAGCTGAGGCTCGGACACCGCTGGATTCTACATTGTGCCTCAAGGAAAACTTTGCGCCGAAGCGAGGAACCACGTCGCAGCGCCTGACGCGAGATACAATTACTGCCGCCAGCGCCTTCGGGGAGTTCCCTTGAAATATCGCCTCACCCTGCTCGTCTGCTGGGTAGCCGTCCTGGTGTCACCCGAGGCCGCGCAGCAGCTTCCGCCAGTGGAACCTCAAACGTTTCGCACCGGCGTCGATGCGGTGCAGCTTGACGTCTCCGTGCTCGACGCCGAGCGGCGGCCGGTTCGCGGTCTCACCGGCGCGGATTTCACCGTCCTCGAGAACGACAAGCCCCGCCGGCTCCTGGCCTTCTCCGCTATCGATTTGCCGCCGATCCCCGCAGAGTTGCCATCAGCAGCCGACGCGGTGCCGCCTGACGTTACCCGGAACGACCTTCCGCAGGGGCGCCTCGTCGTCATCCTGATCGATCCTTTCATCGAGCGACCGGGAGAGTCCCGTGGCTATCCAATGGACGCCACGGCACTTCGTGCGACGGCGCGGCGCATTGTCGACAGCCTAGGCCCGGGCGACCTCGCGGCCGTTGGACATACGATCTATGGCGTGCCTCAGAACTTCACCACCGACAAGAACCGTCTCAAGCGCGCCATCGACAGTTCCGCGTTCGGCACCAACAGGCGGCTCGAAAACAGCGAGTGGGGGAATTGCTACTGCGGCGTGTGCCGGCTGGAGGCGATCACGAGGGTCGCGGGTGCGTTGCGCGCGGAACCCCAGCGGCGCAAAACGGTGTTCTATATCGGCGAGCGATTCCGGCTGGCGCCGGTGCCGGGTCCCTGCAACAGCTATCTCGAGCCTGCGACCAAGGCGATGGTACGGGCAACGCAGCTGGCCAATGTGACCGTGAACACGGTGGATCCCAACGCGCTCGAAACGACCAACGTCCATGCGGGGGACAGTTTCGATCCGGCGGCGCCAGTGAGCGGGCAAGCGATACAGCAAGAGCAGAAGAACCGCGCGGCGCTGATTCAGCGCCAGCAATCGCTCCTGACAGTCGCCGACTGGACTGGCGGGCGCGCGATCCTGAACGCGAACAATCCACAAGACAGTGTCCGCCCGATCCTCGAAGAATCGTCCTCGTACTACCTGCTGGCATTCGAGGCGACGGACGTCAAGCCCGATGGCCGCTTCCATCCGATCACGGTGAAGGTGAATCGCCCAGGTGTGCAGGTACGCACGCGGGCGGGATACTACGCCGACGCGGTCACGCGCGCGCGTTCCGATGCTGCCAGCGCACCGCTCGAGGCTTTCTCGGGCGCGCTGTTACCCGAGCGCGGGCTGCGGATGAGCGTGGCCGCGGCAACGTTCCGCGGGCCATCGGGAACGCCGATTGTGCTCCTGACGACGGGCGTGAGGGCCGATGACGCGGCGCCGAGCGGCGGTCAGCCTGTGGTGAAGCAGGACGGCCCGCCGCGCTTCGAGCCCGTCGAGATCCTGACGAGCGCGTTTCGCGACGGCCAGAAGGACGTCGACTGGCAGCGTCAGCGCCTGTCGATTGCGCTTCCTGAGGCCGGTCCCGGCGAGCTGCGCTACGAGTCCGTGTCGACGCTGGCGTTGAAACCTGGAACGTACGAGCTGCGCGTGATCTCCCGGCACGAACCGACCGGCATCGTCGGCAGCGTCTACACGTTCGTGGATGTGCCCGACTTCGCCAGCGAGCCGCTGACTGTTGCCGGGCCCGTGCTGTTAGACGCCCGCGCGCCGACCGCGACCCCGCCCGAAGCATTGGGCGGCCTCCTCGACACAGCGCCCACGACACGACGCGATTTCACGTCAGCCGATGACGTGTCTGTGCGCGTCCGCGTCTATCAGCGACGCCAGGACAAACCAGATCCCGTCGCAGTCAGGTTTCGTATTCTGCAGGGGGCTCGTGAGCTGACCGCAACGGAAAATAAGCTCGAGGTGGACCAGTTCGCGGCTACGGGAGCCGCAGACGCCACCTACAGTCTGCCGCTCCACCTGCTCGATCCCGGCACGTACATGTTACACGTCGATGCGTCGGCAGGCGGCACCACCATCCAGCGCGACGTGCGCTTCACGGTGAGATGAGCGATGCGAGCTCTGGCGTTGCGCGTCGCGCCCGATCAGAAGCTCGGCAAGTGGCTGCCGCTGACGATGGCGGAACAGTATCGCGGGCTGGGCACCTCACTGGAGAGGCGAAGTAATCGGCGTCCCGGCAGTTCCGCGTGGAAACGTCCCGAGGCCATCAAGCACTGACCTCCGCGTTCGTGACGAGGCGGTCGCAGGCCGGAAGGCAAGGTACTAATCACGCCGCCGGAGAGTTCCATTGAAATACCGCATCGCCCTGCTCGTCTGCTGCCTAGCCGTGTTGGTGTCAGTCCCTGCCGGCCAGCAGCTTCCGCCGGTCGAACCACAGACGTTCCGCACCGGCGTGGACGCGGTGCAGCTCGATGTCTCCGTGCTCGACGCCGAGCGGCGGCCGGTTCGCGGTTTGAGCGCCGCGGACTTTACCGTTCTCGACGACGGCAAGCCGCGTCGGCTGTTGGCGTTCTCCGCGATCGAGCTGCCGCCGATGCCCGCGGCACCGCCATCAGCGGTCGACGCCGTGCCACCTGATGTCATCAGGAACGACCTGCCGCAGGGCCGTCTCGTGGTCATTTTGATTGACCCATTCCTCGAACGCGTGATGGTGACCGGCCGTGTGACGATTGCCGACCCGCCAGGCATCACGGCGCTTCGCGCGACGGCCAACCGCATCGTGGACAGCCTTGGCCCAGCCGACATTGCTGCTGTTGGACACACGATTTATGGGGTGCCGCAAAATTTCACTACCGACAAGATTCGCCTCAAACGTGCGATCGACAGCAGCGCGTTCGGCACGAACAAGCGAGCCGAAGGCCTCGAATGGGGCAACTGCAACTGCGGCGTGTGCCGACTGGACGCGATCACGAGGATCGCCGACGCGCTTCGCGGCGAGTCACACCGCCGGAAGACCGTATTTCTTATCGGCGAGCGTGTACGACTTGCGCCCGTGCCTGGCACCTGCAATACGTATCTCGAGCCGGCGACCAGGCGGATGCTGACCGCGACGCAACTCGCGAACGTCACCGTCAACACGATCGATCCGAATGCGCTCGAGACAACAAACGTGCATGCTGGGGATGATTTCAGGCCAGCGGCCACAGATCGCGCCGTCAGTGAAGCGGCAAAGGAGCAGGAACGTGCCAATCGCGCGTCGCTCATCGAGCGCCAGCAGTCGCTGCGGACGGTTGCGGACTGGACTGGCGGCCGCGCGATCCTGAACGCAAATAATCCTGAAGACAGCGTTCGCCCGATCCTCGAAGAATCGTCCGCGTACTACTTGCTGGCATTCGAGGCTACGGATGTCAAGCCGGATGGCCGCTTCCATCCCGTCACGGTGAAGGTCAACCGACTGGGCGTCCAGGTGCGCACGCGAGCGGGATACTACGCCGACGCGGTCACGAGCGCGCGCGCGGACACAGGGCACCCGCCGCTGGAAGCCATCTCTGGGGCGCTGCTGCCCGAGCGCGGGCTGCCGATGAGTGTTGCCGCGGCGACCTTCCGCGGGCCATCAGGGACTCCAGTTGTGCTCCTGACGACTGGTGTGAGGGCCGACGACGCTCCGCGAAGCAGTGGTCAGGGTCCGCCGAAGCAGAACGGCCCGCCGCAGTTCGAACCGATCGAGATCCTCACGAGTGCATATCGCGACGGCCAGAAAGACGTCGACTGGCAACGTCAACGCCTGTCGATCGCGCTCCCGGAGACCGGTCCCGGTGACCTGCGATACGAGTCCGTGTCGACGCTCGCGCTGAAACCGGGAACATACGAGCTGCGCGTGGTCTCCCGGCACGAACGGACCGGCGTCGTCGGCAGCGTGTACACGTTCGTGGACGTGCCCGACTTCGCCAGCGAGCCGCTGGCCGTCGCCGGCCCGGTTTGGTTCGACACGCGCGCGCCGACTGCAACGCCGCCCGAGGCACTGGCTGGCCTGCTCGACAAGGCGCCCACAACGCGCCGTGACTACACCGCGGCCGACGACGTGTCGGTGCGGATCCGCGTCTATCAGCGTCACCAGGACAAACCAGTTCCCGTCGGGGTCACGTTTCGTGTCCTACAGGGCGCTCGTGAGGTGACCGCAACGGAGAATAAGCTCGAAGGGGATCAGTTTGCGGCCACTGGAGCCGCAGACGCGACCTACAGTCTGCCGCTCGAGCTGCTCGATCCCGGCACGTTCATGCTACACGTCGATGCGTCAGCAGGCGGCACCACCATCAAGCGCGACGTGCGCTTCACGGTGAGATGAGCGATGCGAGCTCTGGCGCTGCGCGGCATTGTCGTGTTGTCGCTCGCCGGCGTCGTGGTCTCCGCACAGAGCGACCAGCCGAGTCTCAGCGAGGTGCTAAAGGCTGCCGGCGAGTACGTTGCGGGCTTCGAGCGGAACGCGTCGCTCGCCGCAGAGGAGGACTATTCCCAGCTGGTCGAGAACACCAGGCGCACGCTCCATTCGGACATCCTCTTCATCCCGGACGAAACGTTCGGCTGGGTCGAGTTCAGGGACGTTGCTGCCAGTGACGGGATTCCTGTCCGGGATCGGCAGGAGCGCCTGCTCGCGCTGTTTACGAAGCCGAATCCCAACCGGCTGGAACAGGCCCAACGGATCGTGGCGGAAGGCGCGCGGTTCAACCTGAATCCTCGCGGAATGCGCCTCAATCGCACCATCAACCTGCCGTTGACAGCGATTCGATTCCTCCGGCCGGCGAGCCAGCACCGCTCGTCGTTCCGGATCGCCAGATGGAACCGCGAGAGCGGCATCGTGTCGTTGGAGTTCAGCGAGCAATATCGTCCACGGCTCATCAACACGCCCGATCAGTCGGCCGCCAACGGCCGATTCGAGATCGAGAGAACGACGGGCCGCGTGACGGCGTCGACGTTGCTACTCCAGAGCGGCAATATCCTCGCGACGATCGCGGTCAAGTTCGCGGCCGATCAGAAGCTCGGCAAGTGGCTGCCGCTGACGATGGCGGAACAGTATCGCGGGCTGGGCATCGTCACGGGAGAGGCGAAGTACTCGGCGTACCGGCAGTTCCGCGTGGAAACGTCCGAAGCCGTCAAGCACTGACCAAACTCTCCGTGTTCTAAGTGAGCAATCAGCAATTTAACTTCTATTTATTGGCGGCTTTGATCCGGGCGATGAACTCGTCCAGGTATTCAGAGACGCTCTTGAGGACCGTGGCACCGTGCCCCGCGGCGGCGCCGGCACTGATGCCCCCTCTGTGCAGGAGCGACACCTGGACCAGGACCGGCGACGGCTGATACGACAGTCGCGCGGTGGTGTGAGTATCGACGCTCACGTCGAAGCGAGAGACGCACGATCCGGTCGACAGGCTGCCGGTGATCACGTTGACGTAGACGTACGAGTCTTCGTCGGTGTTGGTCACCACGGTGAAGCCGGCGCTCTTCAACTTGCTGGCCACAGCTGTCTGGAGTGCCGCCTCAGTCAGCCCGCACGATGCGGCCTGCGGGCCAAGGCCCTCGATGACCACGCCGAGACGCGTCAGTCCCTTGAGCTCGGCATCCGGCTGCTGGTTGAATGGCTCCGGCGGCGAGGCACCGGCGCCCGCAGCCGGTACAGCCCCGCCAGGAGCGGCTGGCGGAGGAACCGCTGGCACTCCCGTTCCGGGCTGCGTCTTCGGCGTGACATCCGACTCCGGGAACGGGTCGGTTGGTCCGATCAGGTCGTAGACGCGCCGAACGGTGTCGGTCACGCGCCCGCCCTCGACGAACTGGATGTCGATGGTCAGCTTTGGGCCGGCCGCTTCCCGAGTGAACGTATAGCGCAGCTCGCGCCCTTGCTCGACCTTGTAGCGGACGATCACATGGCCGCTGTCGCGAACCGTGACTGCGGTGACGGGGACCCCGTTGATCTGCAGCTCGTCGTCGTTGCCGTCGGTATGAAGAGTGCGCGATACGTTGTCGGCATCAGTGATGGTGATGGTGCCGCGGCTGTCGAGGATAGTGAGGTGTGGTGACGGCTCCCGCGCTTCGGTCGACAGCTGCTGCATGCGCTTGGAATCTTCCTCGCTCTCGCGCGGCACGGGGAAACGGCCCTGTTGACCACCGCCCGACCCGCGACGGCCTCGTCCACTGCCCTCGCCACCCGACTCCCGCTCGACACTCCGGGTGCCGGCGGCCACCCAGGCGGGATTGAATCCGACCTGCTTGTCGACCTCGCTCTGGCTGCGATTGAGGACCCAGCGGCCGGTCAAATTGCCCGATTCCTGGCCGCGGACGGACGTCGGCCCGAGGAGGCCAACCATGCATGCGGCCGCGAGCGCACCGACCGTGAGCGACCGTGCGTGGAAGTCTGAGAGGCGAAGCCTGTCGGATGAAATTTGATTAGAAGAGAGCATACGGGTTTCCTGTCAGTACGGTAGCACGGCTCGTGAGGAGCCGACAGGCGCCCAGTATTTCGGAGGATCTCCGAAAAACCGGAGCCGACTGCTGCTCTTCTTCCTAAAGGGCTTGCGGTTTTCCGCCGCGTTCGTGGCATACCGCTTGCGCCCCACCGGCACTGTGAGCCTCGTTCCGAAAGATCTGACGCCAGTCTACAAAGAGACGGTCGGCAAGGGCGCGGGTGCGCGTCGATGGCAGCGCCCTGTCTACGTCGACCACCTTCCGCCGTGCAACCAGGCCTGTCCCGCCGGGCAGAACATCCAGGCGTGGCTCGCGCTCGCTCAATCGGGCGACTACGAGGGCGCCTGGCGGAAATACATGGAGGAGAACCCGCTCCCCGGTACGCACGGCCGCGCGTGTTATCACCCGTGCGAAAGCGCCTGCAACCGCCAGGCCCTCGATCAGCCCGTCTCGATTCATTCCCTCGACAGGTTTCTCGGCGATCGCGCGAACGAGATGGGGTGGACGATCGCGCCTGGCTCGCCAACTGGCAAGCGCGTCCTCGTCGTCGGTGCGGGTCCCGCCGGCCTGTCATGCGCCTATCACCTGCGTCGGTTTGGACACGACGTCGAGATCCGCGACGCCAACCCCGAACCAGGCGGCATGATGCTGTACGGAATTCCCGCCTACCGTCTGCCGCGCGAAGGACTCAACCAGGAGATCGCGCGCATCGAGTCGATGGGCGTCACGATCGTTCGCAAGTCGCGGGTGACCGACGTGCTCGGCGAAAAGATCGCCGGATCGTTCGATGCCGTGTTCCTCGCAATCGGTGCTCAGGTCGCCAACCATCTCGATATTCCGGCCATGGACGGCGGCAAGATTATCGACGCGGTGACGCTGATGGAGCGCGTGGAAAAAGGGCGTGCGCCATCGCTTGGCCGGGTCGTCGGCATCGTCGGCGGCGGCAACACTGCGATGGATGCCGCGCGCATCGCGAAGCGTCTCGGCGCGCAAGAAGCGGTGATCATCTTCCGCTACGACAAGGCGCAGATGGAGGCCCATCCCTATGAGGCGATGGAAGCATTCGCCGAGGGCGTGAAGGTGAAATGGCTCTCGACGGTCAAACAGTTCGGTGAAGACGAAATCGTGGTCGAGCAGATGGAAATGTTGCCGGATGGCTCCGGCGCGGTCGGCACCGGACAATTCCAAACGCTCAAGACGGATTCGCTCGTGCTCGCGGTTGGACAGCATGCCGACGTCGAGTTCCTCAAGAACGTGCCAGGCATGCGAATCGGCCGCGGCAATGTCGTGGAAGTGGACGCCCACATGCGCGCGAGCGAGGGGATCTTCGCCGGCGGGGACATGATCGGCGGCGCGCGAACCATGACCGCGGCCGTTGGCCACGGTAAGAAGGCGGCGCGCAACATCGATGCCTGGTTGCGGGGCGCCATCTACGAGAAACCTGCGGTGCATCCGTCGATCCCGTACGACCAACTCAACCTCACCGTATTCCTCGACGCCGATCGGCGCGAGCACGCAGAATTGCCGATGCATCAGCGCACCGGCTTCGACGAAATCGTCGCCGGCTTGTCCGAGCGCGAAGCCCGCTACGAAGCGATGCGGTGCTTGTCGTGCGGCAACTGCTTCGAGTGCGACAACTGCTACGCGGCGTGTCCCGAGCAGGCGATCGTCAAGTTGGGGAACGGGCGGTTCTATCGGGTCGAGCTCGATCTGTGTACTGGATGCGCGACCTGTTTCGAGCAGTGCCCGTGTCACGCGATCGAGATGGTCGCCGAGCCCATCGCAGCGGGATCGATGAAGAGCGGCGCTGCTGAAAGGGTACCCTCGCGGTTTACCGGAAGGGCTTGAGAGCGGGTGGGGGGTGCCAACGGTGCCAGGAGTGCCGAGGGGACGACCGCGCCGGACGACGGCGAACCTCCGAGAAGACCTCGGCACCCATACCACCCGTAGTACTCGGGGCACCCTTGGGGCACTCCGGGCACCCGTGGCACGCATAGCACTCGTGGCACCCATGGTACCCATGGCACCCTTGGCACTCTTTCACCGGAGATCTTGAATGTCCGCGAAGTCAGAAGTGATGGACGGCAACACCGCCGCTGCCTACATCGCCTACCGCGTCAACGAAGTCTGCGCGATCTTTCCGATCACGCCTTCTTCGACGATGGCGGAACTGGCCGATGCGTGGGCGGCGCAGGGCATCAAGAACATCTGGGGCCAGGTGCCGGTGATTCAGCAGATGCAGTCCGAGGGGGGCGCGGCCGGCGCGGTGCACGGCGCGCTGCAGAGCGGTGCTCTTACGACCACCTTCACGGCGTCCCAGGGATTCCTGCTGATGCTGCCGAACATGTACAAGATCGCTGGCGAACTGACGCCGTGTGTCTTTCATGTCGCGGCGCGAGCGATCGCTACGCAGGCACTCTCGATCTTCGGCGATCACTCTGACGTGATGAGCGCTCGCATGGTCGGGTTTGGCATGCTCGCGGCGTCTTCCGTGCAGGAAGCGCACGATCTTGCGCTGGTCGCGCAGGCGGCGACGCTCGAGGCGCGGGTGCCGATCATGTTCTTCTTCGACGGGTTCCGCACGTCGCACGAGGAGAACAAGATCAACGTCATTCCTGACGATCAGATCAGGGCCGCGATCGACGATGAACTGGTTCGCGCGCATCGGACACGGGCGCTGACGCCGGAGCGGCCGGTGATCCGGGGCACGGCCCACAATCCTGATACGTTTTTCCAGGCGCGGGAATCGGCAAACCCCTACTACGCACGTGTCCCTGAAATCGTGCAGCGCGCAATGGATCGCGTCGGGTCGCTGATCGGGCGTTCGTACAGCCTGTTCCGCTACGTTGGCCACCCACAGGCCGACCGGGTCGTCGTGGTCATCGGCTCGGCGTTCGAAGTGCTGGACGAGACCGCCGCGTGGCTGAACGCGCATGGCGAGAAAGTCGGCGTTCTGCAGGTCGTGCTCTACCGTCCTTGGGACGCTGACCGCTTCCGTGCGGCCCTGCCGCCGACCGTCAAGCGCATTGCCGTCCTCGATCGCACAAAGGAAGTCGGCGGACCTGGCGAACCGCTCTATCTCGATGTGCTGACGACATTCGCGGAGGCGCTGTCGGCGGGTCGTATTGCAGCGATGCCAATGATCGTCGGTGGACGCTACGGTCTCTCGTCAAAGGATTTCGATCCGGCGATGGCGAAGACCGTCTTCGATGAACTGAAGAAGCTGGAACCGAAGCGCGGCTTCACCGTTGGCATCACCGATGACGTGTCGCACACCAGCCTCGCCGTCGACGGCAGCTTCGACATCGAGCCGCCAGATGTGGTCCGCGCGCTGTTCTTCGGCTTGGGCGCCGACGGCACCGTTGGCGCAAACAAGAACTCGACGAAGATTCTTGCATCCTCGCCCGACCGTTTTGCCCAGGGCTACTTCGTGTACGACTCGAAGAAGTCCGGCTCCTACACGATCTCGCACCTGAGATTCGGCCCCCGGGCGATCCGCGCGCCGTACCTGCTGAAGTCGGCGAACTTTGTCGGCGTTCACAAGTTCGACTTTGTCTATAAGCTCGACACGCTCGCCGCGGCTGCGCCTGGCGCGACGGTGCTGATCAACAGCCCCTATGGGCCCGATGAGGTCTGGAGCGAGATACCGCGGGAAGCGCAGCAACAGATCATCGACAAGAAGCTCAAGGTCCATGTGATCGATGCGTCTCGCGTGGCAGCCAGCCTTGGTCTCGGCTCACGCGTGAACACGATCCTGCAGACGTGTTTCTTCGCGTTATCAGGAGTGATGCCGCGCGACAAAGCCATCGAGGCTATCAAGCGCGCGACCGAGAAGACATACGCGAAGAAGGGAAAGGCGATCGTCGAGAGGAACTTTGCCGCGATCGACAACGCGCTGGCCAACCTGCACGAGGTTCGGATTCCCGCCAAGTCAAACGGCCAGCGTATACGGCTCACTCTTGTCCCGGATACGGCCCCGGAGTTTGTGCGAAATGTGACGGCTCCGATCCTCGCCCTGCGCGGCGATGATCTTCCGGTCAGTGCGCTTCCGGTTGACGGCACCTACCCCACCGGAACGACGAAGTACGAGAAACGAAACATCGCGGAACAGGTGCCGGTCTGGGAATCCGATCTCTGCATCCAGTGCGGTCAGTGCGCCATCGTCTGTCCTCACAGCGTGATTCGGGCCAAGTACTACGACGAGAGCCGCCTCGCCGGCGCTCCGACATCCTTCAAGGCCGCGCCGATTAATGCCCGCGGATATCCCGAGTCACGCTTCACGCTGCAGGTCTACGTCGAGGACTGCACCGGGTGCGGTGTCTGCGTAGAGAACTGCCCCGCCCGCAGCCCGTCGGATGGCGCCGTCAGGGCCATAAACATGAAGGATCGTCTCGAACACCTGGAAGCTGGCCGCGAGGGCGTTCGCTTCTTCGAGACACTGCCCTGGGCGGATCGGACTCGTGTGAATTTCGCCAACGTGCGCGGCGTGCAGTTCCTGGAACCGCTCTTCGAGTTCTCCGGCGCCTGTGCAGGATGCGGCGAGACGCCGTATCTGAAGCTGCTGTCGCAGCTGTTCGGCGATCGGTTGCAGATCGCCAACGCAACCGGTTGCTCGTCTATCTACGGCGGGAATCTCCCGACCACGCCGTGGGCCGCGAACGCCGATGGCCGCGGGCCGGCATGGGCGAACTCGCTGTTCGAGGACAACGCCGAGTTCGGCCTCGGATATCGACTGGCGATCGACAGCCAGACGACCCTGGCGCGGGACCTGGCGAGGAAGCTTGTCGCAAGACTCGGCGACGATTTGACCACGGCGATCCTGGATGCTCCGCAGGTGACTGAATCCGACTTCCGCGTCCAGCGTCAGCGGGTAGACGCCGTGAAGGCCAAGCTTGCTGGCGCAACAGATCCCGATGCGGCGAATCTGCTCGCGCTCGCAGACTTCCTGGTGCGGCGATCGGTGTGGATCATCGGCGGCGACGGCTGGGCGTACGACATCGATTATGGCGGGCTCGATCATGTCCTCGCCTCTGGCAAGAACGTCAACATCCTGGTGCTCGACACCGAGGTTTATTCGAACACTGGCGGCCAGGCATCGAAGGCGACCCCACTCGGCGCCTCGGCGAAGTTCGCCGCCGCGGGCAAGACCATTCCGCGCAAGGATCTCGCGTTGATGGCCATCGCCTACGGGTCCGTGTACGTTGCGCAGATCTCGATGGGCGCAAACAGCGAGCAGGCGTTGGTGGCGATGCGCGAAGCCGAGTCCTACTCAGGAACTTCATTGATCCTCGCCTACTCGCAGTGCATCGCCCATGGCACCGACATGCGACACGGTATGAAGCAGGCCGCGCGCGCGGTCGCGTCCGGCTATTGGCCGCTGTTTCGCTTTGATCCGACGATGCGCAGCCGGGGCATGAATCCTTTCAGGCTCGATTCACCCCGGCCGCGCATTCCGCTCGAAGAGTACCGGTATAACGAGGTGCGCTTCAAGGCGCTGGCGCAGACCAATCCGGATGCCGCAAAACGGATGCTCGCGCAGTCGCAGCGTGGCATCGAAGAACGCTATCAGGTCTACGAGGATCTGGCGTCGCGAGACGGCAGCCGGTTCCACCCGGCCTAGGACGAACACATGAACCTGGTCACAAGATATCTCGGCCTGCAGCTCGCGCATCCGATCGTAGCGGCTGCCTCTCCCCTGACCGCCACGTTGGACGGGATGCGGCAGCTCGAGGACGCTGGCGCGGCCGCGGTCGTGATGGCGTCGCTCTACGAGGAGCAGATTCGCGCCGAGGACACGGCGTACGCGCTCTACACGGAACAGGGATCGGACAGTCAGGCGGAGACCGGCAGCTACTTTCCCGAGATCCCGGACTACGACCGCGGCGTGTCGGGCCATCTGGAGACGCTTCGCCGCGCCAGCGATGCGCTCGGCATCCCGGTGATTGCCAGCCTCAACGGTACGACCGCAGAGGGGTGGATTGACTACGCGCGCGAGCTCGAACAAGCCGGCGCGTCTGCGATCGAGCTCAATGTCTATTCGATTCCGGTTGATCTCGCGGTCAGCGGCGTTGAGATCGAGCGGCGCACCTTGGAGATCGTGCGCCAGGTTGCGGCAACAGTGAAGATCCCCGTGTCCATCAAGCTCGCGCCGTACTTCAGCTCAACGTCCCACATGGCTGCCGAACTCGTGCGCGCGGGTGCCAGCGGTCTCGTCCTCTTCAATCGCTTCTACGCGCCCGATATCGACCTCACGACGCTCAAGGTCACGCGATCGCTTCCGCTGTCGACTGCCTCGGAGTTGCCACTCTCGCTGGTATGGGTCGCGCTCCTGTCGCGGCGCATCGGCTGCTCGCTCGCCGCCAGCCGCGGCGTCGAGACACACATCGAGGTCGTCAAGTACTTGCTGGTCGGGGCAGATGTCGTCATGACGGCCTCTGCTCTGCTGCGGAATGGTGTCCAGCATGTTCAGACCATGCGAGAGGGACTCGAACGCTGGCTCGGCGAGAACGGGTTTGCCTCGGTGGACGCGATTCGAGGTCTGAAGGATGCGACCCACGCCGAGCACGTCGACGCGCTCTTTCGCGCGCAGTATGTCGCGGCCCTCGCTGACTACTTGCCGGGAGCGATCGTTCGTTGACGCTGCCGGTCGATGATCGTTAGAACGCGAGAACCGTCTGCAGCATCGGCACCCAGCCGGTCATGCCTGCGGTATACGGAGTGAAGGCCCCGCTGTAAGGAGCTCGGTGGACCTGGAACAACTCTGCGTTGATCCAGAGTCGCTCGGTCGGAAGGAAATGCCACTTGACCCCGCCGCCATACTCGTGAGAATCGGCGAATTGCCCGCGTACCCACGACCCACGGCCGTAGACCATTACCTTCTTCGGCGTGACAAAGTAACCGGCGCTGAGCTCGGCACCATGGTCCATCGTTGATGCGAGAGGCAGCGGGCCGTCGGCCTCGAAATCGGTGAGCCAGCGGACAAAGTATTGCCCGTTGATTGCAAGCCCGTTCCACTTGAGGCCGCCGTCGACGGCCCACATCTTGTACGTTGCCTGGTCGACGGTGACGCCAGGCGCGAACGCCCCCGTCGAGAACGTCAGTACGCCGTCTGAGTTGTAGAGAGACGTATTCTCGGGACTCGATTGATCGAGATTGGAGAATCGGTCTTCCCGGGATCGGGTAAACGCGGTACCAGCACGAATGCGTACCTTGTCGGAGGCGAAGTAGTCGTCGTACATGTTGCGGGACTTGCCGGGTTCGCCGTACGCTCCCAACGGCTCCCACCAAACGCTCCCCGATATCAGCAGATGGGTATCGATCTTGTTCGCCGAAATGTTGAGGGTGTTTAGACCGTTGCCGACAAATGCCAGGTAGTTCAACCCGTGCGGAAACTCGCCGTTGGCCCAGGCGCCTTGAGTGAACCCCGGGCGGAAGAAGTTGTCGGCCATGCTCCGGTCGGTTGAGGTGAAGAACGGGAACGTGTTCACCAGCGATCGGCTGCCGGGAATACCTGTGTAGCCGCCGGTAATCGTCAGCGCATTGTTGAATCGCCAGCCGATGTTGCTGGCGACGATGATCGACGCTGCCCCCGCCGACGTCCACACGGTGAAGCTGTATCGCGCCCGCGGGTCGAACACGTATCCACCCAGGATGAACATCGCGCGGTTGACGGTAATGTCGTTGCGCGTGTGTACCTCGCGGGTCACGCCAAGATGATCGACGAACGTTTCGTCGCTACTTTGGGTGTTGAGATATCGGAGTTGGGTGTTGATGTTGAACTTCAACAAGAACGGCACACGAGCGTCCGACGGCGTCTCCCAGATGACCATGCCATCTCGATACCGATCGTTGTTTGTCTGTGGTGCGGGAGTGGATGCTGCCTGGCTGGAACCACCTGCTGATTCTGTCGTCGACGGCGGAGCCGTGTTGTCGGTGGCAGGCGTCGGAGATTGGGCGAAGGCAGAACTCGTTAACAGGGTGACCAGTACAACAATGACGACACTCACCAAGGCCACGGAATACTCCTGAATTTGGCGAGTCATCGCCTGGAAACAAAGAGCTCCTCGCACAACTCTCCTTCAAGGGCGAGTTCGAACGAGGAGCCCCTTCGGATCAGCAGAGCACGACGGATTGGGCGAGGCCAGCCTCGCTGGTCTCCTTGTACTTGCTGTTCATATCCTTGGCGGTCTGGGCCAAGGCGATGACGGTTTCGTCGAGATCGACGCGATGCCTGGACGCAATCTCGTTGCTGGCGATCGCGTAGGCGGTCCACGCTTTGACGGCCCCGAATGCGCACCGCTCGATGCACGGCACCTGGACGTAACCGGCAACCGGGTCGCACGTCATGCCGAGGTGATGCTCCAGCGCCGATTCCGCTGCGTTCTCCACCACCGTAGACGGTGCATCGAAGGCGGTCGCCGTCAACGCCGCAGCCATCGACGATGCGACGCCGATCTCTGCCTGGCAGCCGCCCTCTGCGGCAGACAGCGTGGCGTGGTGCTTACAGAGATAGCCGACCGCCGCCGCGGCGAGCATGCCGTCGCGGACCTTCTGTCTGTCGACCTTGCGGACTTCCAGAAGGGCATAGACCAACGCCGGCATCACGCCAGCGGAACCGCCGGTTGGAGCCGTGATCACAAGGTGGCCACGCCCGTTCTCCTCGGACGCCGCCAACGCAAACGCCGAGAGAGCGCCTATACCGCGATCTGCCTGGTACTTGTCGTCCATTGCGCGCTTGTAGACCGTCGCTGCCTTGCTATGCAGCTTGATCGGCCCGGGCAGCACATCGTCTTCCGGCATCGACAGACCCGACTTCACCGTCGCCACCATCGCGTTGATGATCTTGTCGACGAAGGCGTAGACCTCCGCTTCGCTCCGGCCCGGGATCGACATCTCATTGGCCAGCACGATCTTCGCGATCGTGGTCTTGTTGGTGTCGGCGTGGCCTCGCAGTTCCTTCATCGACGAGAACGGATATTTCGGCTGGTTCTTCTTCGGCGGCGTATATCCCTTCCACTCGATGAAGCCGCCACCCACTGAGTAGTACTCCTGCTCCAGCAACACGTCGTTGCCGGCCAGGAGCTTGACCGTCATCGTGTTCGGATGTTTGAAGTCTCCCTTCGTGGCGTCGTAGATGATGTCTTTGAGGCTCACGTCGATCGACTTGTCACCGAGTTTCACCGGGAACACCTGGTCAGGCTTGTCGCGCAGGCTGTCGAGAAACTTCGGGTCGACTGTGGCTGGTTCCTTGCCCACCAGCCCTGCGAGCGCGGCCCGCTCAGTGCCGTGTCCCTTGCCGGTCGCGCTGAGGCTTCCGAACAAGTTCACCTGAAGCTTCGTCGCCTTTGCCAGCTGGTCAGCCGGCAGTTTGGTGGCGCGCTGATAAAAATCGTAGGTGATGCGCATCGGACCAATCGTGTGAGAGCTCGAAGGCCCCGGTCCGACTTTGTAGAACTCGTCCACGGTCGTCAGGACCGGCCCTTTCTCCCGCATCACGACATACAGATCCTGAGCGAGCGGCGGGGCGGCTGGTGCAGCCGCGGGCGCCGTCGGCTGCGGCGTTGTTGCGACCGCCTTGGCTTTCGCCTCTTCAGGCGAGGTGGAGCACCCCGTCAACACGACGGCTGCGCCGCCGACAGCGGTTCGCATCAAGAAGCCGCGGCGATCCACGCCCTGCGGGACTTCGTGTGCAATCAATTGACGTGGGTCTCCTAACAGATCCGCCGCAGAGACTTCACGGTCCGTTTCTTTCTTTGACATGGCAACCTGCTCCCTTTCGTCGAAATCAAGCTCGCGGGGATCCGTGCCCTTCAACGTGAGGTCGACACGTCCTGGTCGCCGAGGCCGCGCCGCTCTGAGTGATGCACAGGCGGCATCCCTGCTCGAGCGGGGAACGACAACAGTGCCGCGAATTGGCTTAAACCAACGAGAGCACCTCGTATGCCAGAGCTAGTGCGCCGAATCACACGTGTTTTTGCCGATATGGGCCCGTAACGCGACGCGGCTCCGGAGCGCCTCCGGAATATCGGAGGCGCGCGATTCGCTGCATCGGGCCGCGTGAGTAGGAAGAACCGAACCGTGCAGAACCTGAGAACCGAACCTAGCAGAACCTAGCAGAACCTAGCAGAACCTAGCAGAACCCAGCAGGACCCAGACGAGCGTCAGAAGATCGGCCGCCAGTCGAAGAACAGCGCCGCGACGAGTCCCTGCAGCGTGCAGAACGCCGCAATCATGGCCGGGAAATAACGAGCCGGAACCACTGCACCCAGCCACAGGAACGCCGGGAATAAAACGGATGTCATGCGGCCGATCGACATCATCCCTCCGATCAAGAGCGGTGGAAGGATGTTCACGAGCGTGAACGCGCCATACGCGAGACCGAAGCGGCGCACGGTCGGAATCACCGACGCCAGCACGAACACTGCGGCGACCGTGTACATGAAGTCGTATGGGTTGTGAGAACTGTAGTCGTAAAAGCCATAATGGGCGATGGCATTGTAGCGGTCCGTCCACAGCGCGATCGCACCCTGCCACACGCCGACATACGTACGTCCCCACGCGAGCTGCCCTTTTCTCCACACCAGCGGATCGCCGAATCGCACATAGAGGAAGAAGCAGTAGGTCAGAATCCCGGCGACGGGCGTGACGACTGGCGCGCACGCGTTCCACAGCACACGGCGTTCTTTCATCATGTGTTGCAGGACGAGAATTCCTAACGGCAGCGCGATGAGAAAGCCATTCGGCCGGCACAGTCCGAGTACGTACCCGAACGCCGCGGCCCGCCACCAGTGCTGCCGGCTGATGTGGTAGAACGCCAGCACCGAACAGAGCAGATACAGCGCTTCCGTGTAAGGCACGCTGTAGTACGCGGCGAACGGGTACGCGGCGAGTGCCCAGACACTAGTACGAGCGCGATCGGCATCGAGAAAGTCGCGCGCAAGGCGATAAAAGTACAAAAGCGCCACGAAAAACGCGCTCAACGCCACCAGCAGCCCAGCCATCAGCCAGTTCTTTCCGATGAAGAGGCCGACGACGCGCGTGATCGTCGGGAAGGCAGGAAAGAACACCACGCTCTGCTGCCGGAGCGGGTTGCCGTCCCATTGATATCCTTGAGTGATGATCCCGTAGTACCAGGCGACGTCCCATCGCGCGAGGAGATTTTCCAGTTGGTTGCGCGAGACGCGCCATCGTTCGATGCCTGGCGGAATCCCGATCGTCACGACGGCGAGATAGCCGACGAGCAGCACCGTCAGCCGCGTCGAGAGAAACGCTGGCCAGACGCTCCGGCGCGCGTCCGATCTCCAGAATGCGACCGCTCGATCGGCACAAACGGCCGGCATCGTTGGTGACGGGATGTAGGCATGACGAACGGCGGTGAGTGCCGCCGCCGCAACCGTCAGCCGGACCCAGCTTCTGATCGCGATACTGAAAACACCGACCTGTTCCCGAAATCCTCCGAATTGAAAGACGCAGACCGCCAGCACGAGCAGCACGACGGTAAGGCCGTCAACGTAAGGAACCCAGCGCGTCGCAGCCGCTGCGACGCGGTCGCGGTTCGGCGCAAGCGCACGGAGGTGCGAGCTCACCCAGTAGCTCAGGGTCTTGACGAGGCGTGGGCGTTCCGATGGGTACTGATGTCCGGTAAGGCCGTTGGTGGTCGCTTCTCGTGTCCGCATTGACGGGCTGCTGCGTATGGATGGCTTACGCCTAGGCGCGAAAGTACCCATCCCCGCTGCTTGCCTTCATTCCGTCACGGCCAAGAAATACGGACCGCGAGGGAATGACCAGCCAGCAGCGCTTGGTTCAGGTGAAAGATCCTGCCGTGCCGCCTGCAGATGGCGTGCCCGAATGGGCCCTTCCGACGGGTGCGGTAGGATGCCGAAGAACAGTTGAGCCGCTACGTGACCCCAACAAAGCGCGGCGAAATCCGATAACGCAGGCTACCGTCGAGGCCGATAGATTCTGATATGGCGATCTCGATCGTCGCTCTCGCCGGATGGGCCGCCATCGGCCTGGTCGTCGCGGCCGTCGAGAAGTCATTTCGCCGCGACCGCGATGCGGATGGATCGATGATCACGGCGCTGTGCGTGACGGGCGCACTCGCGGGTGCGTTAATTGGGCAGACACTCAGGTTGTTTGTCTTCGGCCAACCAGCCGGATTCCTGTTCGCCGCTGCCGGAGCCAAAGGACTGCTCGAACTGTATCGGTCGCGCAAACCGATCGCGCCGGCCGGAGACGACGCGCCTGGTTCGATATCGAGTCCGCCATCTTCCCGATCGTCGCCTTCACCGCCACCACTCCCGCTTGCCTCGCGTGTCGGCT
>JBPYFA010000265.1:0-4984 GCA_051986585.1 Vicinamibacterales bacterium
CCACTCCGCTCGCGTGGCTCGCTTCGCTGCGCTCGCTCGCGTCTTGTCGTGCGCCGCCGTCCTTCGCCGCAGGGTCGGTCGATCAGACGATGCAACGGCGGCTCCTGAGGCGCGCGGCTATTCATTACTTCCTCCGAAGAGCTCGGCCCCTCGGACTCCCCCACACGCTTCCGCCTTCGCGCGAAGCGCTTTGGCGAGACCTCGCCGGAGCCTTGGCGTAGGCGGGCGCTCGTGGGGGTCCCAAAAGCCCCACTCCGCTCGCGTGGCTCGCTTCGCTGCGCTCGCTCGCGTCTTGTCGTGCGCCGCTTGCGATTCGCGAACCGCGAATTGCGAACAGCGAACCGCGAACCACGAATTTGCGAACGGCGAATTGCGAACCGCGAACCGCGAATTGCGAATTGCGAATTGCGAGTTTCACTCATTCGCGATATCTCTGTGCTTGACCCTCAGCCTGACGCCTGGGATTCCGGCCAATCCTTTCCGTAACGCGTCGGCCATGGCTACCGAGCGGTGACGGCCGCCAGTACAGCCGATGCCTATCGTCAAATACGTTTTGCCCTCGTGCGCGTACTGCGGAATCAGAAATTTGAGGAGATTCAGCGTGTGGTCGAGAAACTCATGCGTCGCATTCGAGCGATCGAGATACCGGACAACTTGTGGATCTCGTCCTGTATAGGGCCGCAGCGCCGGCACGAAATGCGGGTTCGGCAGGAATCGGACATCAAACAGCAAATCCGAGTCGACCGGGATGCCATGTTTGAACCCGAAGCTCAGGATCGTCACCACCAGCTGCGATCCCGGCGTACTCCCGGCGGCAACGCCCGTGAACACGTGGCGCAGTTCGTGGACGGTCATTTCCGATGTATCGATCACGTGATCGGCGAGTCTGCGAATCGCGCGCATGGCTTCGCGCTCTTCACGGATGCCTTCAATTGCCGAACGATCCGGCGCGAGGGGATGCGGGCGCCGCGTCTCGCTGAAGCGGCGGACGAGCGAAGGTTCGGCGGCCTCCAGGAAAATCAAGACGGGATTCAGGTTCTTGCGCGCCTTCAAACTCCGATAGACCTGCGGGAATTCCTTCAGCATCTTCCCTTCGCGGACGTCGACGACGACCGCCGCGCGGGAGATCTCGGTGCCGGCGCGGAGCGTCAACTCTGCCAGCATGGGAAGGAGCGTCACCGGCAGGTTGTCGACGCAGAAGTAGCCGAGGTCTTCCAGTGCGCGGATCGCCTGCGACTTTCCCGACCCCGACAGGCCGGTCAGGACGACGAACCGCGACGTGACTGCCGTGCGAGCGGCGCGCCTTGCGGCGTGGCGCTTCTCCCGCATCAGAGATCTTCTCCCGTATCGACGTCCGGCCCGCGGCCGGCGAGGCGGTCGTGCAGGCGGGTGACCAGCTTGCGGGCCGCGTGATGGCCACGCACGCGCAGCAATTGATTGCGCGCCGCCACTTCCACCAGAATCGCCACGTTGCGTCCTGGCGCGACCGGCATCCGAATCATTGGCACGCGCGCACCCAGCGTTTCATAAAATTGATCGTCGAGGCCGAGCCGATCATACTCCCGCCCGTGTTCCCACCGTTCGAGCTGCACGACCAGTTCGACGCGTTTCGACGATCTGGTCGACGCCACACCGAACAGGTCCTGAATGTTGATCAGCCCGAGGCCTCGTATTTCCATGTGGTGGCGCGTCAGCTCCGGCGACGTGCCAATCAGGAACGATTGCGCCCGGCATCGCAGCTCGACGACGTCGTCGGCGACCAGCCGGTGACCCCGTACGACGAGGTCGAGCGCGCACTCGCTCTTGCCGATTCCGCTCTCGCCGATGACCAGGACGCCGAGGCCAAGAATGTCCATCAGGACGCCGTGGACCGATCCGCGGGCCGCGAGATGGCCATCGAGTACCGAAGAGATTTGCGAGATCGCTTCCGGCGTCGGTGTTCGCGAACGCAGGAGCGGGACACCGGCGCGATCCGCTTCGGCGATTGTCTCTGGCGGAGGCATCGCCGCCCCGGTGACGAGCAGGCACGGGAGTTCGTGACTGAACACGCGGCGCAGCGCGACCCCGCGCTCGTCGGCCGTGAGCGTTTCGAGATACCGGACCTCGCTGGTGCCAAAGACCAGCACCCGTCCAGGGCGCAGATACGCGTCAAATCCGGAGAGCGCGAGGCCGGTTTTCTGAGTGTGCGGGATGGTAATCCGGCGTTCGAGGCCGGCGGCACCGGCGAGCAGTTCGAGATCGAGCGCGCCGGAATCCGCCACATCGCGAAGAACCGTGGCGACGGTGACGCCCCTCGGTTGGGCGGTCTCGGTCATCGCGACATTACTCGGTAATTGAGCACGCGAGCGGATCTCGACGGTCGGCAATAACGGCTGTGCAGCTCACGCCCTACTCGGTCGTATGACGATCGTGATCTACTCCGGCTCGATGAGTCCGAGGTTGCCGTCCTTCCGCCGGTACAGGATGCTGACCGCGTCGGTCTCCGCGTTCCGGAACACGACGAACGCTTCGGCGTCGCCGTCGACCCGCAACGCCGCATCCTCGAGGGACATTGGCTTGACGGCGTATCGTGTGTTCTTCACGATCCGTGGAATAGCCACCGGTTCACCCTTCGACGGCTGAACCACGCGCGGCGATGCTTTGCGCTTCCTGCCGTCCCACTTGCCCTTCAAGGTCTGCGCCTGTTGCTCGATCCTCTCAGTCGCCTGGCGGATGGAAGCAGGCCACCGGTTGCCTTCGCCGTTGCCGCGAAGCACATGGTCACCCTTTGTGTGCACCGCGATTTCGGTCCGCAATCGATACTTCTCTTTCGAGAGCGTGATCATCGCGGAAACGGCGGCGTCGTTGAGAAGGCGCTCGAGACGGGAGATCCGCTTGGCTATCAGCTGCCGGACGGGATCGCTGATCTCCATTTGCCGGCCGGTAATGTCGAGTCGCATAATTGAAAGCTTCCAGCTCCCAGCTGACAGCTTCCAGACCCTCGCCGAGCGTCCGCGTTCAACAGCTGGTTGCCGGGCTGGAAGCTGGAAGCTGACAAGCGAAGCTCAAAACAGCACTTTTCTTTGATTCGACGTCGGGATTTTGAGCTCCTCGCGATACTTCGCGATCGTCCGGCGCGCCAGCATCAGTCCCTCCTTCTGGAGAATGCTGACGATCTTGGAGTCGCTCAACGGCTTTCGCGGGTCCTCGTTTTCGATGATCTTTCGGATCCGCTGCTTGATCGTGACCGAAGAGACGCTCTCGCCAAACGAGCTGCTGATCCCGCTGTGGAAGAAATATTTCAGCTCGAACACGCCCTGCGGCGTGTGCATGTACTTGTTGTTGACGACGCGGCTGACCGTCGATTCGTGCATCCCGATATCGTTCGCGACGTCGCGAAGCACGAGCGGCCGTAGATACTCGATACCGTGGTCGAGGAATTCGCGCTGGAAATTGATGATGCTGGTGGCGACCTTGTGGATCGTCTTCTGCCGTTGATCGACGGACTTGATCAGCCAGAGCGCGGACCGGAACTTGTCCTTCACGTAGGCCCGCGTCTCGTCGTTCTGCTCGCCGCCGGCGGCGCCGGTCTTATCGAGCAGTCGCCGATAGACGGGACTGATACGCAGTTGCGGCAATCCCTCTTCGTTCAACGCGGCGACGTACTGATCTTCGACTTTCACGACGTACACGTCGGGAATCACGTATTGGGACTGCGACGGGTTGTAGCGGCTTCCCGGTTTCGGATCCAGGTTGCGGATGATCTCGACGTGCTCTTTCAGGTCGTCGAGAGAAATCCCGAGCTTGCGCGCGATTTCCGGAACCTGATGGTTCTGCAGCAATCGAAGATGCTCGGTAACGATCTTCTCGGTCGGCGTGCCCTCGAGCCCGAGATGTCGAATCTGCAGCCAGAGACACTCCTGAAGATCGCGCGCGGCGACACCAATCGGATCGAACGTCTGGACGTGCTGAAGCGCCCGTTCGACATCGGCAACCGGCCACTCTCCCATCGCCGCAATCTCTTCGACCGAGGCGACGAGATAGCCGTCGTCATCAAGATTGCCGATGATCGCCGCGCCGATTTCCTTGAGCCGGTCGTCGTCTGTTTGCAGGGAGAGTTGCCAGAGCAGATGGTCGGAGAGTGAGGCCGCCGTCGAGAGTGTGTTCTCGATCGGCGGAAGTTCCTTGACCTCTGACGGTGTCCGCGAGCGATACCCGTCGTCGAGATAATCGCCGAAAAAGTACTCGTAGTCCGCGTCGTCCCACGGATCGCCCTTGTCGGCGGGCTGCTGGTCCGCTGCCTTTTCCTGCTGCTGCTGTTGTTCAGCAGGTTGCAGCTCTTCGGTCGGCACTTCTTCGAGCAGCGGGTTCTCGACCATTTCCTGGTTCAGCAGATCGGCAAGCTCGAGCGTCGACATCGGCAACAGCTTGATCGCCTGCTGCAGCGATGGAGTCAGGATGAGCTTTTGAACGAGCTTGGTATGGAGTTTCTGCTGAATCGCCATTAGTCGAGTGGGCCGTATCCGTCCCTTCCAATCTTAGTCCAATCGGAACTCCGAGCCGAGGTAAATCCGCTTCACATCCTCGTCGGCCGCAAGGCTGTCGGGAGTGCCGCTGCGGAAAATCACGCCATCGTGCACGATGTAGGCACGGTCGGTTATCCTCAACGTTTCCCGCACATTGTGGTCCGTAATCAGCACGCCGATCCCACGTTCCTTGAGGTGAAAAATAATCTTCTGGATGTCGGTCACGGCAATCGGATCGATCCCCGCAAACGGCTCATCCAGGAGCATGATTTTAGGCGACACGACCAGCGCCCGCGTAATCTCGACCCGGCGCCGTTCGCCCCCCGAGAGCGTGTAGGCGGGCGCCTTGGCGAGAGGCGTCAGCCCTAGTTCGGCAAGGAGTTCAGATCGTCGAGCGCGGCGCCCGGCGGCATCAAGTGGAAGAGTTTCGAGAATGGCCGTGATGTTGTCTTCGACGCTCAACCCACGAAAAATGGATG
>JBPYFA010000266.1:0-11596 GCA_051986585.1 Vicinamibacterales bacterium
ACTGACCGAGACGACGTAGCTCGCCCCGCTCCCCGATACCTGCGCGACCAGTGCGTCGCCAACCGTGCTGCCGGCGAAGTTCACATCAGAGGCGTCGAAGCCGGTCACGGCGGTGCTGAAGGTGACGTCGAAGAGGATTGGCGAGACGTTGGTGGGATCCGGTTGCGTGCTGCGTTGATTGATGGTGACTGCCGGCCCGGCTCTCTTGTAGGTGACCGAATTGTCGGTGCTCGTCGACGCGAGGTTCCCGTTGTTGGCCGAGTCGCGAGCGACACCGGCGGGGATCGTGGCGACGACGCGACCAGGCCCTGTCATCCCGGCAACCCAGACGCTGTAGGACGCACCGCTTCCCGACACGAATGCGGTCAGGTCGCCGGTGGCCGTGCTGCCCGCAAGCGAGACGTCGCCCGCGGTGAACCCGGTCACGGGCTTGCTGAATTTGACCGTGAAGTAAATTAGCGACGCCGTGGTCGGATCGGCTTGAAATGCGGCCTGGTTGATGGTGACCGTCGGCGGCGAAGTCGTCGCTGGAGCAAGGGCTGGTGCGTCTCCGACGACCGGCGCGGTGAGAGACAGCGATAGCGCGCACGCTCCGCCGAACGCCGCCAAAGGTCCCCTCATTCAACGCTCCCGACTGAATGGAAACGAAGCGACGGTGAGCCCCGGTGAACCGAACCCGCAGTGAGGATTAACGCACCCGAATGAGATCTGTAACGTCGTGGCGACTGCGGACCGGTTTGATCGGCCGAGCCTCAGCGATGAGCCATTCCGCCACAGCCGAGGTCGCCCGGTGCGCGGCCCCCGCGCAGCAACTCCGATGCCCGTCACAGGCGCCGAAAGCGGTGGCCGCAAACTACTGAAAATACGAGAACAATTGACCATTCACGGCCGGCTTGTGAGGCTACCCCATCTGAGTAGAAGTCTTACTCCGGCCAGACTTTGTTCTGACGAACAGGGGCAACCGAGGCTGATTGGCTGGTGAAAACTCGCTCGCGATCTGGCGGACGCTACACGAAGCTTGACAGTCATCGGACTGGCGGACGTACAATGACCGCTGCAAATACTAACTAACTGGTTAATTATTTTTAGAGGGCGATGACACAGCCGGATCGCAAACGCGGACGCCGTCGACAGCAAGAGCGCAGCGCCGCCTCCCGTCGCCGGGTCCTGACCGCGGCCGCCGCCGAATTTGCCGCGCGCGGCTTCGCCGGCGCCAACATCGACCGCATCGCCCGTGCGGCACGCGTCAACAAGGCGATGATCTATTACCACTTCGCCAGCAAAGCCGCGCTCTATCGCGAAATCCTGCGCGACATGTTCGAAGCCGTCGCGGTCCGCGTGCACGCCGCGACCGAGACCGAGTGTTCCGCCGAACAGAAGGTGCTGGCGTTTGTCGACGCGATCGCGATCGAGGCCGAGGCGCGGCCGCACTTTCCCCCGATCTGGTTTCGCGAGATTGCCGAGAACGGCAGGCATCTCGACGGCCCGACCATTGCGCACATGCAACGCATCATCTCCGCGCTCGGCCGCATTGTTGGCGAGGGCGTCGACGCCGGGCGCTTCCGCCGCGTCAATCCACTCCTCGTGCACGCCGGCGTGGTCGGACCACTACTCCTGTTCTTCGCGAGCGCGCAGCTGCGTCGGCGCCTCGAGCGCGCGGGTGTCCTCGGCGCCGGAATGGTGTCGCGTGACGAAGTGGTTGCGCACGTGCAGCGATTGGCGTTGATGGCTTTGGAAGGACGGACAGCATGAGGATTGGTCGGAGAGCGATGCCCCTGGCGCTGATCGCCGCCCTCGCCACCGCCGGTGCGTGCCGCGGGCGCGCCGCCGAAGCACCCGAGCGCGCGTCTGGATACGTGGAGGCGACCGACGTCCGGGTCGCTCCACAAGTCGGCGGTCGATTGACGGAAGTCGCTGTCTCGGAAGGGGACCGCGTGAAGGTCGGTGCGCTGATCGCGAAACTCGACACGGCAGATACGGAACTGGCGCTTCGCCGGGCCGAAGCGGACCGCGACCAGGCGATCGCGGCGCTCAAGCTGCTCGAGGCGGGCGCTCGCGCGGAAGACATTCGTCAGGCCAAGGCCCAGGCCGACTCAGCGCAGGCTGACGTCGTCGCCGCCGAGTCTGAGCTGCAGTCGGCGACCACCGATCTCCAGCGCTTCGAGGCACTCCTGCAATCGAACTCGGGATCCCGGAAGCAGCGAGACGACGCGGCAACCCGGCGCGACGTGGCCGCTTCGCGTGTGAATGCGGCCCGCGAGCGCGCGCGCGCCGCCACCGAAGCCGTCGCGCGCCTTCAGGCCGGCGCCCGGCCCGAGGAGATTGCAGGAGCACGCGCTCGTGTGGCAGGTGCCGATGCCCAAATCGCCGTCCTTCAGAAGAGCCTCGCAGACGCCGTGCTGACTTCGCCGGTGGCCGGTATCGTGACGGCAAAACTGGCCGACGCAGGAGAGACGATCGCGCCGCGCACCCCTGTCGTCGCCATCACCGATCTCGATCATGCGTGGGCCAATGTCTACGTCGACGAACCGGTTGTCCCGAGGCTGCGGCTCGGGCAGCCGGTGGTCCTCGTCACGGACGCAGGGCAGCGGCTCCAGGGCAGCATCACGTTCATCTCGCCCAAGGCGGAGTTCACTCCACGCAACGTCCAGACCGCCGCCGAGCGCTCGAAGCTCGTGTATCGCATCAAGGTGAGCGCCGACAATCGCGACGGCGTGTTGAAGCCGGGAATGCCGGTCGAAGCGGAACTACCCAGGTAGAGAGACGCTGATGGAACCGGCCATTGCATTCGATCGCGTGACCAAGCGGTACGGCTCGCTGACCGCCGTGGATGCCGTGTCGTTTGCGGTGCAACCGGGGGAGATGTTCGGGCTGATTGGTCCGGATGGGGCGGGCAAGACGACATCGATTCGGATCGCGTGCGGATTGTTGCGCGCAGATGGCGGGCAGGTCCGTGTCCTTGGACGCGATCCGATCAAGCAGCACCGCGCGATGACCGGAGACGTGGGTTACCTGTCGCAGCGGTTTTCGCTATACGGCGACCTGTCAATCGACGAAAACGTCGCGTTCTTTGCCGAGATCCATGGAGTTCGCCACTACCAGCCCTCCCGGGAACGGCTGCTGGAGATGACGCAGCTGGCGCCCTTTCGCGCACGCCGGGCCGATCGCCTCTCTGGCGGCATGAAGCAGAAGCTGGCGCTCGCCTGCACGCTCGTGCACGAGCCGAAGATTTTGATACTCGACGAGCCGACGACCGGAGTCGATCCGGTCTCTCGGCGTGAGTTCTGGAAGCTGCTCTCCGAATTCCTGTCGCGCGGCTTGACGATTGTGATGTCGACGCCCTATCTCGATGAAGCGGAACGGTGCGGTCGCGTGGCGCTGCTGCACAATGGCCGGCTGCTGGCCGTCGATCGTCCAGCGCACCTGCAGGCGCGGCTCGCAGGACAGTTGCTCGAGGTCAGCGTTCGCGAAGGACGTCCACCGCTCGACCTGCTCCGCACCGTTCCGGGAGTGGTTGACGCGCAAGCGTTCGGCGACCGCGTGCACGTCAGGATCGAGAGCCGGCCCGGGTCGGACGCGACGTCAGCGATCGAGGAGTCGCTCGGCCGAGCAGGGGTTGCCGGCGTCAGCGCCCGCCCGATCGTGGCATCCCTCGAAGACGTCTTCATCGATCTGATTACGGGCACACGCACCGCCGCTGCTTCAGAACTGTCGAGAGAATCATGAAACGTATCGTATCGATTGCCCTGCTCTGTCTCGTTTCCCGCGCGGCGGCGGCACAGGAGCCGCTGCGGCTCACGCTGGACGACGCGATCGCCCGGGGGTTGGGACACAGTCACCGGCTCGCGGAGTTGCAGGCGCGGAAGGAAGGGGCGCAAGCAGTGCAGGTGGAGCAGAGCGTCGCGTGGATGCCGTCGCTCTCGTTTCTCGGCGGGTACACGCGAACCAATCACGTCCAGGAGTTTGCGATCCCGCAGCCAGGCGGGCGAGCGCTGGTCGTCTATCCCGATATCCCGGACAATTTTCGCGCCCGGCTCGATCTGGTATGGCCAGTGTATTCGTCAGGTCGCACCGATGCCCTGGAGCGCGCCGCTGACGCAGAACGCAAGGCCACCGAGGAGGATATCGTCGCAGCGGAAGCCGACCTGCGGCTGGAAATCACCCGCGCGTTCTGGGCCCTCGTCTCCGCGATCGAATCCGAGCGCGTCGTCGGCCGCTCGCTCGAGACGATCGGCGCTCACGTTCAGGATCTGCGAGCCCGCTTCGATCAGGGCCTCATCGCTCCCAATGACGTCCTGACGGCCGAAACACAGCAGTCGCGCGAACGCGGGCTGGCGATCGAGGCGACCAACCTGCGTGGTGTGTCGGAAGCGGATCTTCGCCGCCTGATTGGTGTCGACGCAATCGTGCACATCGAACCGGTCGCGTCATTGGAGAGCCTCGGAACTCCCTCGACATCGTCAGTCGAAGGATTGCTGAAAGAAGCCCGTACGCAGCGCGCCGAGCGGCGCGCCCTCGAGGATCGTTTGCAAGCGTCACGCGAGCGCGAGGAAGCGGTGGCTGCCGCGGCCAGACCCCAAGTCGGTGTAAACGCCGGGTACGACTATGCGAGTCCGAACCCACGGTTCTTCCCCAAGACGAATATCTGGCACGAGTCCTGGGACGCCTCCGTGAATCTGAGCGTCTCGATTTGGGATGGCGGACGACGTGGCGCTCAGCGCGCCGAAGCGGTGGCGGCATCGCGTGCAGCGGAGGCCCGTACGGCGGAGTTCGATCGGCAGGTTTCCTTCGAGGTGCAACAGCGCCGCCTCGAGGTCGACTCGAGCCGCGCCGCTATCGACGCCGCTGCTGACGGTGTTCGCAGCGCGGTCGAAGCGCAGCGGGTGGTGCTGGAACGGTACCGCGCCGGGGTGGTCACCAACACCGACGTGCTCGACGCCAACCTCGACGTTCTCCAGGCCGAACTCGAATTGACGCGTGCGCGAGCCAATGCCCGTCTCGCCGACGCGCGGCTGCAACGGGCGATAGGAAGGTAGCTCCTGCCGTGAACGAGTGAAAAGCAGAAGGCCCGTTCAAGCAAATGACTGACCAATCCTCGATCGCTATCGACGTCAAACATCTGAGCCGGCGCTTTGGCGCATTTGTCGCCGTCGACGATGTGTCGTTCCAGGTCAGGACAGGAGAGATCTTCGGCTTCCTCGGCAGCAACGGTGCGGGAAAGTCGACCACCATCCGGATGCTGTGCGGCCTGCTGCAGCCTTCGTCCGGCACAGCCACAGTCGGCGGGATCGACGTCGCGAAAGATCCCGAGGGAGTCAAACGACGAATCGGCTACATGTCTCAGCGATTCTCACTGTATGAGCTGTTGACCGTCGACCAGAACATCCGCTTCTTTGGGGGAGTGTACGGCCTCACTCCGGAGCGGCTCGAGGCACGGCGAGCGTTCGTGATCGAGATGGCCGGGCTTCGCGGACGCGAGGACAGCCTCGCGCGCGATCTCGCCGGCGGCTGGCGGCAGCGCCTGGCGCTCGGATGCGCCATTCTGCACGAGCCGGCCATCCTCTTTCTCGATGAGCCGACCGGCGGCGTCGATCCGCTTTCGCGCCGGCAGTTCTGGCGTTTGATCGATACGCTTGCGGCCTCGGGCGTCACCGTTCTCGTCACCACTCATTATCTGGACGAAGCGGAGCGCTGCCATCGGGTCACGTTGATTCATGCCGGCCGGCTGGCCGCAATCGGCACCACGACCGAAGTCAAGCAGGTGTTTTCCGGCCGTCCGATCGTCGAGGTGCGAACGACGCGCGCGACCGAGGCGATGCGAGTGCTTGACGGCATGGCGGCGGTGGAGAAGACCAGCCTGTTCGGAACTGCCGTGCACGCGGTACTCAGGAATGCAGATATGTCCCAGGCGGCGATCGCCCACGAGTTGACCGCACGCGGTATTGCGGTGGACTCGATCGAAGCGGTTGAACCATCGCTCGAAGATGTCTTTCTGGACGTCGTGGAACGCGCAGAATCACAACGGAGCGTGCCGTCGTGACCAAGGCGCTGGCTGTCTACCGGAAAGAGCTGCGTCAGATTCGCCGCGATCGCCGCACGCTGCTCATCCTGATCTTCGTGCCGGCATTCTTTCTGCTTCTGTACGGCTACGCGCTGAATTTCGACATCCGTCACGTGCGCCTGGCGGTCCAGGATCGCGACAACACGCCGGAGAGCCGCGCCGTCGTCTCCGCCTTCATCAACTCGGGCTACTTTGACTTTGCCGGCTCGGTCTATGCCGCAGCTGAGGCCGAACGGCTCCTAGATCTGAACGAGGCACGCGCCGTGATCGTGATCGGGGAAGGGTTCGGCCGTGAAGTCCGGACCGGCCGCGCCGCTCCGGTGCAAGTCATCATCAGCGGCGACAATGCCAACACCGCGACGGCTGTACTCGGTTATGCCACCAGCATTCTGCGGACGGCGAACGAGGAGCTGGCGCCCGGTGGCGTGGAATTGGCGCCGCCGCTCGGTGTCGAGCCCAGGATCTGGTACAACCCGGAACTCCGCAGCACGTTATTCCTGGTCCCGGGCCTGATCGCCTACATCGCGATGATTACCGCCGTCGCCTCGACGGCACTCTCGATCGTCAGGGAAAAAGAGACGGGAACGATTGAGCAAATCCGCATGGCGCCGCTCGATACGTTCTCCTTCGTCGTCGGCAAGACGATTCCGTATTTCATCATCGCGCTCGCGTCGGCGGCGCTGATCATCGGCGCTTCGATGCTGCTCTTCGGACTGCCGATGCGTGGCAACTGGCTGTCGCTGCTGGCCGCGCTCTCACTGTTCCTGATCGGCGCGCTGGCGACCGGGATCCTGATTTCGACGATCGCCGACAGCCAGCAGCTGGCGTTCCAGATGGCGCTCCTGATTTCGTTCCTGCCAACGATCATGCTCTCCGGCTTCATCTTTCCGATCAACAGCATGCCGCGCGCGTTGCAGATCATTACGCACCTGGTGCCGGCGCGTTATTTTCTGATCGCGCTGCGCGGGATCGTGCTGAAGGGCACGGCACTGTCGCTGCTGCTGCCGCAAATGGCGGCGCTGTTCATTTATGCCTCGGCGATGTTGGGACTGGCGTCGCTGCGGCTGGCACGCGAGCGAGCCTGACATGCAACGGCTCCGCTTTCTCGTCTGGAAAGAATTCCTTGAACTGCGCAAGGATCCGAAGCTGTTCGGGGTGGTGGTGATTGCGCCAATCGTGCAGCTGACAATGCTCGGTTACGCGGCGACGACCGACGTACGCGATGTGCCGGTCGTGGTTGCTGATGCCGATCGCTCCCCGGCGAGCCGCGAACTGATCGCGCGGTTCGAGGGATCGCGCAACTTTTCCATCGTCAACGTGGTCTCGACCACTCGTGAAGTCGAGCCGTACTTGCAGCTCGGAACCGCCTGGCTGGCGTTGTCGATTCCGAGCGGCTATGGACGGGACGTCGGCAGTGGCATTCCGGCGACGCTGCAGTTGATCGCCGACGGCAGCGATTCCAATTCGACGACCGTGGCGCTCGGGTACGCGACCAACGTCATCGGCGGGTACGCACAGGAACTTCTCGCCAGCCGCAATCCGGCCCCGGCTTCTTCCGGTGTCGTGGCCTCCGCACCTGCGGGCATCGAGCCGCGAATTCGCATCTGGTTCAATCCACAACTCGAGAGCCGCCACTTCATGATCCCCGGCGTGCTGGCGCTGGTGCTGTTGGTAGTGACGGCGAATCTCGCGTCGATGGCCATTGTTCGCGAGAAAGAACTCGGCACGCTCGAACAGCTCAATGTCACGCCGCTTCGACGGTGGGAATTGATCGTCGGAAAGCTTCTGCCGTACGGTGCGATTGCGATGATCGATGTCGTGCTTGTCGTCGCGGTGGCGGTCTTCTGGTTTGCGGTGCCGCTGCGGGGCAGTTTCGTGCTGCTCCTCGCGATGAGCCTGCTCTACGTGCTCTGTACCCTCGCGTTGGGTCTTTTCATCTCGACCATCTCGGAGACCCAGCAGCAGGCGATGATGACAGCGACCTTCTTCTTTTTGACGCCGATGATCTACTTGTCCGGCTTCATTTTCCCAATCGAGAACATGCCCTCGGTGATCCAGGCGTTCACATACGTCATCCCACTACGGTATTTCCTGATTATCGTGCGCGGGATATTTCTGAAGGGGATCGGGCTGGAGTTGTTATGGCCCCAGGCGGCAGCGCTTGCCGCCTGGGGAGTGATCGTTCTGTCTCTTGCCGTGTCGCGCAGCCGCAAGCGGGCGGCTTAGCGCGTCCTTACTTCTTCGGTCCGATGCTGAGCGTGTTCACGACACGGTGCACGCCCTTCGTTTTCTTCGCGATTTCTTCAGCGCGTGCCTTTCCGGCCGCCGAGGCGACTGTGCCCTTGAGCGTGACGACGTGGTCGTTGGTGTCCACGTTGATGTCGCTGCCCTTGAGCGTGTCCTCGTTGACGAAGTCGGTCTTGATCTTCGTCGTAATCCACGCGTCGTCGATCACCTCACCGGTCGTGCCGGCCACATCCTTGGTCGCCTTCCCGGTCTTCTCGGCGCCTTTTACCGTCGCGTCCTTGGTTTTTTCAGCAGCGTTCTTCGTCTTGGCCTCCGCCTTGTCGGTCGCCGTGGTCGTGTCGACGTCGAGCTTGTTCTCAACGCTGGTCACGCCGGCCACTTTCGCCAGCTCGGCTGCCTGGGTGCTCTGTGCCGCTGAATGCACTTTTCCCTTGAGGGTCACCACGCCGTTATCGACCGAGACGACGATGTGATCGTTCTTCAGGGAATCCGCACTTTTCAGCCGCGTCTCAACCCGACTCTTGATCGTTGCGTCGTCGTTCTTTGCGGCCGTCGTCTGTGCCGCCGCCGGCACAACCGTCAACGCGCTGAGCGCGAAAGCCGCGATCCAATTTCGAGCAGTCATTCCCATTTCCTCCTGCGTATGGTTTTCACGCGTTCCGAGGAGGAAATAGCAACAACCGCACCACTTCCAGCGGGACTGTTCCGGCGTTTTTGCCGCACTTACGGGGATCGGGTGGCTACGGCTGTGTCGTGAACTGGACTAGTGTGGAAATTGGTGAGTTGGTACCGGGCGTTGGTGAGTCGGTGAATTGGTGAGTTGGTGGTGAGGGGCACCGCCGCCGGATCCCGGCCTCCGTGCCCCTATCCGATCTCATTTCACAATCACAAAAGAGAGCCCGAGCTTAACCGCCGCCGCGTTGAGCGTGCCCACTTCTTCCTCGATGAAGTTCTTCGTTTCCCGGTCCAGATCGGCGAGCTCCTTTTCCTGCGCCTGCAGCACCTCGAGCATGCCTTTCGTCGGCGGTCCCTGGCCATCGATGGCCCACATCTGAAGGGGGGCGAGCCGCGAGTACAACCGCGTGCCGCCTTTCATTGCCAGGATGTCGTAGACCACCTCCGCCGTCGGGTTGTGGAGCTTGTCCTCGAGCGCGTCGGCCTTCTTCACGATATCGTCCGATTCTTTCAACAGCGCGTTGACGCCTTCTTCGGCCTTGCGCGGCTCGAGTGCCTTTGCCCGCGCCTTCAGCTGCTCTTTTACCGATCGCAGATCGTTGACGAGCGCGGTGAGCTTCGACACGTCGTCCCGAACGCGCAAGGCATGGGCAAGCTGCGCCTCCAGATCCGACTGACTGGCGTCGCCACGGGGATCGGGCAGAATCTGCAGCGGCGCGGTCTGCGTCTTGCCGTCGACGCTCAGCCGCACGGTGTATGGGCCTGGCACCGCGCGCGGCCCCTCAATCGGATCGCCAGTATCGATCTTGGCGTTCTTGATCTTTGCGGCACCCTGCCAGGCGAGATCCCATGCGGCATAGTGCACACCGGGCTCGATCGGCAGCGCAGACTTTTTGAGCTCTTCGAGATCCTCGTTGTCTTCACTCCCGTCCGGTTCGCGAGGAATGCTGCTCAGTGTTCTCACGATGGTGCCCTGGGCATCCAGAATCTCGATCTTCAGCTCACCCTTTGGCTTGTCCTTCAGGTAATACGCGATCGATGCGCCGCGCGGAGGATTCGAGAAGTTCGCCGCACGCGCACCGTAGGCATCGCCGCTGAGGCGCCAGCGAATCGGATCGGCAACCGGAAAGAGGTGAACGCTTGATGATGCGATCGCCGGATCAAAATCGCGGATCGGCCGAAGATTGTCCAGGATCCAGATCGATCGGCCGTGCGTGGCGACCACGAGATCGTCCCCTTTGACGACGAGGTCGTGGACGGCGACCGCCGGAAGGTTCAACCTGAGATCCCGCCAGTTCTCACCGCCATCGGTGGAAAACATCACCCCGCGTTCGGTCCCGAGATAGAGCTGCCCTTTCTTCTTTGGGTCTTCGCGCACGGCATGGAGGTAAACGTCCTGCGGCAGCTTCGCGTCGAGACGCTTCCACGTCTGGCCGTAGTCGGTCGTCTTGTAGAGGTACGGCCGCATGTTGTCGAGCCGATGAGCGTCGACAACGACATACGCGATCGATGGGTCGAAGGGCGACGGTTCGATCAGGCTGACGGTGCCCCACTCCGGCATTCCCGGCATCGCGGTGGTGACATTCGTCCACGTCTGACCGCCGTCCTTGGTCAGCTGCACGAGACCATCGTCCGTTCCTGCCCAGATCAGCCCCTTCTGCATCGGCGATTCGGCGATGGCGAACACCGTGTCGTAGGTCTCGACGCCGGTGTTATCGCCGGTGATTGGACCGCCGGCCCACTTCTGCTTCGACTTATCGTTACGCGTGAGATCAGGGCTGATCACATCCCAACTCTGTCCGCCGTTGGTGGTGCGAAAAATCACCTGTGCGCCGTGGTAGATCACCTTGGGATCGTGCGGGGAGGGAGCAATTGGCGCGGTCCACTGAAACCGGTATTTCATGTCCTCGCCGCCGTGGCCTGACGGGTTCTCGGGCCACGCGCTCACGTTTCGTGATTCGCCCGTGCGGTAGTCGTAGCGCGTGATGATGCCCAGGTATTCACCGGCGTAGACGATATTGGGATCGGTGGCGTCGGAAACCACGTGTCCGGCTTCGCCACCGCCGACATCGTGCCAGTCCGAGAGTGCGATGTTGCGACGTAAGCTGTCGCTCGGCCCCTGCGCGGTGCCGAGGTCCTGCATCGCACCAGCGACGTGGTATGGCGTCCGATTGTCCACCGACACGTGATAGAACTGCCCGAGCGGAAGCGGCGGGGCGAACCAGCTCTCGCCGCCATTGTTCGAAATGTCGACGCCGCCGTCATTGGACGCGATCATCCGTTTCGGGTTCTTTGGATCGATCCAGATGTCATGATGATCGCCATGGTGCAGGCCCTTCACGTACTGGATGGTCTTGCCGCCGTCGATCGAGTGAAGCATCGGCACCTGCGGAAACCAGATGTCTTCCCGATTGGCCGGATTTACCGCGAGCGCTGAGTAGTACCACGCGCGTTGCCGCAACGCGCGTGAGGGGTTTACGAGTTCCCACGTCGCGCCGCCATCGTCCGACCTGAAGAGCCCACCCTTCTCAGCTTCAATCAACGCGTAGACACGTCGACTGTCGGACGGCGCGATCGCGATCCCGATCTTCCCCCAGATGCCCTCTGGCAGGC
>JBPYFA010000267.1:0-12653 GCA_051986585.1 Vicinamibacterales bacterium
AGGCGCTCGTCAGTGATTGCGGTGGGCACCTCTGGATGAAGGCCGAACCGCCGGGCGACATGGTGCTGAAGATCCATCTGCCGCGCCGCGTGCTCGACCGCGCCGAACCGGCTGCCCCGGTCGCCCGATCGCGCGGCCCGCAGTGGATCCGCCGCGCCTTCGGCCCCCGCCACTAACCTATTCGTTTAAGACGCTTACGGCCGCACTCACTCTTTCAGTACACCTCCGCGAAAAAGCGTGCGCACCGAGTGCGGTTTCGTTTCATTTGTTCGTGCGAGTGTTCGGATTTCGTTCGTGCGGGAGGGGCTGGCGTTGTCACGGTGCTCGCTTCCATTCCGGACGTAGATGCCACTGAGGCGCACATTGATGCTGCTTTGCGGCCGGTGCGGCACTCGTTACACTAAATGCCTTGCGCCCTATCAGGGTCTACCTACTCATACTCGTGATCGGCGCGATGTTGCCAGGAGCCTTGCTCACGGGCATCCTCGTGTCGCGCGCGTTCGCGAACAACCGCGCGGTGAGCGAGCACCGGCTGCTCGAGTCCGCTCGCGTCGACGCGTCGTCGCTGGATCGGGAGTTCGATGGCACCATCAACGTCCTGCAGGCACTCGCGACCTCGCCGGCGCTCGATGCCGAGGATCTCGAAGCGTTCCATCGCGAGGGCAGCCGCGTGCAGGCGACGCAGCCCGGTTGGTACACCGTCGCCTTGGTGACGCCCGACGGCCAGCAGGTGGTCAGCACCCGTAGGTCCTGGGGCACACCGCTGCTGACCGCCGCCGATCCCGAGAGCCTCGAACGTCTCGTCGAGACGAGGCAACCCGTCGTTGGCACGATCCACTCGCCGCAGCGCGGAGGGCCGGAGCACGTGTTCGCGATCAGGATCCCGGTGGTCAAGCGCGGCACGCTGAAGTACGCCTTGACGGCGGTCGTCAACGTCGACTCGCTCGCGCGAGTGGTTCCCCGTCAGCACGCGAATTCCGAGGAGTGGACCCGCACGATTCTCGACTCAGTTGGAACCATCGCCGTCCGGACGCGCGGGGCGGAAGGGTATATCGGGGCGCCGGCAACCGATCGATTCCGCTCGCGCATCCGTCAGATGCGGGAGAGCGTCTCCAGCGAAACGACACGCGAAGGCGTGCAGGTGTACGCCGCATTCAGCCGCGGCGCCTACGGTTGGACGACGGTGGTCGTTGTGCCGCGTGACGTCCTCGATGCGCCGATGCGGGCCTCGATGGCCGGATTGATCACCGGTGGCGCATTGCTGATGCTGTCGGGCTTGGCTGTCGCGCTCTTTGTCTCGCGGCGTCTGTCCGCCGATCTGGCTTCAGCGACTGCGGTGGCCGAAGCCGTCGCCGGAGGGCAGCCGCCGCCGGCCAGCCGTGCGCATGTCGCCGAGACCAACCGGCTGCAACGATCGCTGACGACGGCGGCATCGCTGCTCGAAAAACGGGCGCGCGAGCGCGACAACGAAATGGCCAGAGCGGTCGCTGCGCAGAAGCAAGCCGAAGAGGCCAACCAAACCAAAGATCAGTTCCTCGCCGTACTCGGCCACGAACTGCGCAATCCGCTCGCGCCGGCGTTGACGGCGCTCGAGCTGATGAAAGCGCGTGATGCGAACACGTTCCGCCGCGAACGTGAAGTGCTCGAGCGGCAAGTCGCGCACATGGCCCGCCTCGTCAACGATCTGCTCGACATCTCGCGACTCGCGCGCGGCAAGGTGCAACTCACCAAACGTCGTTTCGAGTTGCGTGAGGCGGTCGATCGCGCCGTCGACATGGCCCGTCCGCTGGTGGTTCAGAACCGGCACGATCTCCAGATCTCGGTGCCCGCGACCGGCCTGGTCGTCCACGCCGACATCGACCGGATCGTGCAGGTGCTCTCGAACCTGCTGACCAACGCCGCCAGGTACACACCGTCCGGAGGCCATCTCGCGCTGACGGCCTCACGGTCCGACGGTCACGTCGTCATCACCTGCGAAGACGATGGGCCCGGTATTCCACCGGACCTCGTGCCGACGGTATTCGAGACTTTTGCGCAAGGCCCCCGTTCGCTCGATCGACGCGAAGGCGGTCTCGGGCTCGGTCTCGCCCTGGCGCGAACCTTCACCGAACTCCACGACGGAACGATTCGCGTTGAATCTGGAGGCGGCGAAGCCGGCACCCGGTTCATCGTCACGCTTCCGCTCGATCCGTCGGGCGAGGCGTCGGTGCCTGAGGAGCCAGCGATTCAGGACACAGCTGCCGAAGCGCAGAGAATTCTCGTCGTCGACGACAATCACGACGCCTGCGAGATGCTGCGTGTCGCACTGTCGGGCGCGGGTCACCTGGTGACGACCGCTTCCGACGGACCTGGCGCGATCGTGATTGCCGCTGACTTCCGGCCGGACACCGCGGTGCTCGACATCGGCTTGCCCGGAATGGATGGCTACGAGCTGGCGTCGCGGCTGCGGGCGGCGTATCCCGACATCAGGCTGATCGCGTTGACCGGATATGGCCGGGCGGCCGATTTGGAGGCTGCGGCGGCGGCAGGATTCGACGCGCACTGCGCCAAACCGATCGCGACGTCCAGGCTGCTCCAACACATCGAAGCGGAGAGGATGACAAGGCCATGACCGGGCGTCCCTCGTCGATCGCAACATCCCGCCCGACGCACGCGGCCAGCAGCGAGCAGCTGGTTCGCGGGCTGACGCTCGGCGCCACCACGGCGCTCGTCGTCGGCACCGTGATCGGCACCGGCGTGTTCATCAAAACGGCAATCATGGCGCAGGACACCGGTTCGGCGCCGATGGTGCTGATTGCGTGGATTGCCGCCGGCGCACTCTCGATGTGCGGCGCGCTGACGTATGCAGAACTTGGCGCCATGCTGCCGGAGGCGGGCGGCGAATACGTGTATCTGCGTCACGCCTACGGCGAGCTCGCGGCATTTCTTTTCGGCTGGATGCGGATTGTCGTTGCCGGGACCGGCTCGATTGCCATCCTCGGCGTCGGCTTTGCGACGTTTCTCTCGGCCGTCATTCCGATGACCTCGGTGTGGGCGAGCTCGCGTTTCGTGCTGCTCGGCCAGACGATCGATTGGCAGTTTGGAACGAAGCAGATCGTGGCGGTCACGGCGATTATGACGTTCGCGTCGATCAACTGCCTGACCGTCGCCTTCGGCGGTCGTGTGCAATCGTTGCTGACGGTTCTGAAACTGGGCGGCATTGCGGCGGTCGTGCTTGGCGTGTTGTTCGGGTCGGGCACTGGCGACTGGTCCCATCTTGCCGCGACCGGCGACAGTGCCACGAGCGGGGCTTCCGCGTTCGGTCTGGCGATGCTGGCGGCGCTCTGGGCTTACGACGGCTGGAACAACATGCCGATGGCGGCTGGTGAGGTGAAGGATCCGGGGCGAAATGTGCCGCGGGCGCTGATCGGTGGGATGGCGCTCGTGACCGTGATCTACTGCGTCGCGAACTTTTCTTATTTTTACGCGCTACCGTTCAGCGAGGTGGTCACGTCGAATTCGACCCGCTACCGCGACGCGCTGCCGGTCGCGACCAAGGCGGCACAAACTGTTTTCGGTCAGGCGGGCGGTCGGCTGATCTCGCTTGCGTTCATCTTCTCCGCGCTGGGTGCGCTCAACGGCGCGACGTTGACCGGTGCTCGCGTGCCGTACGCGATGGCGCAGAGCGGCGTGTTCTTCTCGAAAGTGGGCGTGCTCAGCCAGCGCACGCGCGTTCCCGTCTATGCCCTCCTCCTCCAGGCGGTCTGGGCCAGCGCGCTTGCAATTTCCGGTACCTTCGATCAGCTCTCCGATTACGTGATCTTTGCGTCCTGGATCTTCTACGGGCTGGTCACATCGTCGGTGTTCGTGCTGCGACGGAAAATGCCCGATACGCCACGACCGTACAGGACGCTGGGTTATCCGGTGATGCCCCTGGTGTTCGTGCTGGTAGCCATCTGGCTCATTATCAACACACTGCTGAACCGACCGGTGGAATCGATCGCCGGACTCGTGCTCATCGCATTAGGACTTCCGATTTATTGGTACTATCGCTGGCCGGCGTCGCGGGCCCGATGATGTGACGCGCGACGCCAAGCCTTGATCGCGTCTGCAGTGTCGTCTCAGGCGTACACGCCACGGATATAATTCGGCGCAGGCGCCCATGCCGCTTACACCGGGCACCCGCCTCGGTCCCTACGAAATCCTGTCCGCCATTGGCGTTGGCGGCATGGGAGAAGTCTACAGGGCGCACGATCCGAAACTCGGTCGAGACGTCGCCATCAAAATCCTGTCGACAGAAGTTGCCGACGAAGCCGCACGACATCGCTTTCAACGAGAAGCGCAGACGGCATCCTCTCTGAACCACCCGCACATCCTGACCGTTCACGACGTTGGCGAGTTGGACGGACGCCAATATCTCGTGACCGAGCTTGTCGACGGCGGCACGCTCGCAGACTGGCTTCGATCGCAGAAACGTTCATGGCGGCAGATCGTCGAATTGCTCATCGGCGTCGCTGATGCACTCGCCACGGCGCACGGGGCCGGCATCCTTCACCGCGACATCAAGCCGGACAACGTGCTCGTGACCAGCACGGGCTACGCAAAGCTCGCCGATTTCGGGATCGCGAAACAGACCGAAGCGGTATCGGCGACCGCACACACCGCGACCGCGCGCGATACTCACCGCGGTGTCGTCGTCGGCACTGTCCCTTACATGTCGCCTGAACAGGCGTGTGGCTTACCCGTCGATGCGCGCAGCGATCTCTTCTCGTTCGGCGTCCTCCTCTACGAGTCCCTGGCTGGACGGCGGCCCTTTACCGCGACGACCGATCTTGGCGTGCTGGCCGCAATCGTCGATCGACAGCACGAACCGATGGATGGGAACGTCCCCTCCGAAGTGCGCAACATCGTGGACAAGCTTCTCGAAAAGGATCCGGCGAACCGATACCAGTCGGCGCGCGATCTCGTTGTCGATTTGAGGCGCGCGGTTCGCCAGACTGATGAGCGCACCGCGCTGCTTCACGATCGCCGGCGTCGCCTGCTCCCACTCGTCAGCGGCGGCGTTGCACTCGTCGCCGTGCTCCTGGTGGCGGGCTGGCTGTACCGCGCGACGCTGAAGGGGCCGCCTGTGCACGCGGAACGCCAGTATGTGCAATTGACGAATTTCGCCGACGCGGTCGTTTCCCCAGCGCTCTCTGCCGATGGACGAATGCTGACCTACATCCGGGGGGACAGTACATTCGTTGCGCGGGGTGAAGTCTACGTTCAGATGTTGCCCAGTGGAGAGCCAGTTCAACTGACCAATGACGGTCGCCAGAAAATGAGCCCGGTGTTTTCTCCCGACGGCACTCGAATCGCGTACACGACCGTCTACGAAAGCTCGCAGTGGGATACGTGGAGTGTGCCGGTCCTCGGCGGGCAGTCGAGGCTGCTTGCCCGCAACGCCTCCGGGCTGCGGTGGATCGGGTCTACCAATGCCAGTGCCGCGGCGCGGGTGCTGTTCTCCGAGCACACCGGCGAGGGGATTCACATGGCAATCACGAGTTCCACTGAGGATCGCGTGGCTCCGCAGCGCGTCTATACGCCACCGAACGTCAACGGGATGGCGCATCGCTCATTCGCGTCACCGGACGGCAAATGGGTGCTGGTCATCGAAATGCTCGGAGCCTGGCGGCCATGTCAGCTCGCTTCGTGGGATGGCCGTTCGCCTGTGCGCGAGGTCGGTCCTGCGGCGGCTCCGTGCACGGATGCGAGCTGGTCTCCCGACGGCACCTGGATGTATTTCTCGGCGAACGCCGGCGATGGATTCCATATCTGGCGCCAGCGATTCCCTGATGGCACTCCTGAACAGGTGACCAGTGGAGCGACCGAGGAACAAGGAGTTTCTTTCTTTTCCGACGGACAGTCCTTCGTGACTTCGATTGGCGTGGAACAGAACACGGTATGGCTGCACACGGCAGCCGGTGATCGGCAAATCACATCGCAAGGGTACGCGTATCAACCGAAACTGTCGCCCGATGGCAAGCGACTCTATTACATGCTGCGTTCGGGCGTCCCCAGACACACGTGGGTCAGCGGGGAGCTCTGGGTGACAGACATTGGGTCAAGCCAGCGGCAGCGTCTGTTTCCCGACTTTGTGATCGAGGACTACGCGCTCTCTGCCGACGGCACCCGCGTGGTCTTCAGCGCGCTTGCGGAACGGGGACCATCGCCGCTTTGGATTGGTTCGGTCGATGGCAGCGTCCCCCCGCAGCGGCTCGGCGACGCGTACTCCAGCCGCGCGGTGTTTGGACCGAATGGCGACGTCTTCTATGTGCAAGCAGGCCTCGCCGACGGCGCATTCCTCTATCGAATCACGCCCGATGGGACACATCGCGAGAAGATCAGGGAGGAACTCGCCTTTTATCTCTATGACATTTCCGCCGACGGCAAATGGGCTGCGCTGTGGACCAAGGAGAACTCGGTGGCGTTCTATCCTCTCGAGGGTGGCTCACCGATCGAGTTGTGCCCAACAAGTGGAACCGTCGGTGCGGAGAATCGTGGGGTGACGCCGCCCGTGGTGAGCTGGTCGCGTGACGGAAAATTCATCTTTCTACATTCGGCCTGGAACACGCGCGAAACGTATGCCGTTCCGCTACGGCCTGGACAGGTCATTCCGCCGTTGCCCGCAGGGGGGATCCGCTCGGTTGACGATATCCTTACGATTCAGGGGGCGCAGAAGCTTGGTCAATTACGGGCGTTTCAGTGCGGCGATCCGTCTGTCTACGTGTTCATGCGGGTGACGTCGCAGCGAAACATCTATCGAGTGCCGGTTTCGTAGCGCCGAGGCAACGATGGAAGTCGACCGGCGTGCGTTTCTCCTGGCGACAGCCGCAATGGCCTTGACCGGGGCTGGCCGCAATTCTTCCCCGACCGGCGATAAAGGATTTGCGCGCGTCACGCGATTGGGCGACGGCGTCTACGTCACGATCGCCAATCCCAAGAAAGGCCTCCAGTGTTATTCGAACGGCGGCGTGATTGCTGGCCGACAGTCGCTCTTGATTGTGGAGGGACATTTTCAAGCGGAGGGCGCAGCGCTCGAAATTGAAACCGCGCGGCGAGTGTCGACGGCGCCGATTCGCGGGGTCGTCAACACACACTGGCATCTCGATCACACGTTCGGCAACGTCGGATATGCGCGCGAGCAGATTCCGATTCTCGCCCATGAGCAAGTCGCGCGCTTAATGCAGCAGCGGTATCGAAAAACGAATCCCCGCGAGCGAGAGGAGGCCTTGCAGCCTTGGGAACATCGCCTGGCCGACGCGCATGGTGCGGCGGAGAAAGCCCACGCGGTGGGCGACCTCGCTCAGGTGAAGTGGATCCTGGATTCCGTCAACAACGCGTCGTTGGCATTTCCAAGTGAGACGCTGTCGTCGGCTGACTTGCCGAAAACGATTGACCTCGGCGGGCTGTCGGCGGTCATCGAGTTTCACCCTGGGCATTCCCAGACCGATCTGATTATCCGGGTCCCCGAACGGGATGTGGTGTTCACTGGTGACCTGTTCTTCAATCACGCCTACCCCGTGGTTGCCGACTCGGACTTGGTCGCCTGGCGGCGAGTCGTTGACCTCCTCGCCACGTTCGATCCACGGACCCGCTTCATACCGGGTCACGGCGCGATCGGCCGAGTCGACGACGTTCGCTTGCAGGCAGCACTCATGGACGACCTGCGTGGCCACGCCGACCGCATGATGCAGGCAGGCGCGACCGCCGAAGAGGCGGAGCGTCGATATCAGGTGCCGCCGCGGTTCCGCGGCTTTGACCTGCTCTGCTGGGCCTTCACCGTGGGCGGCGCTATGAAGGCGTACTTCGCGAATGCCGCAAGTCGTCCCAATCAGCTGACCGTGCCGTCCTTCGCGCCAACGACATCTTCAACAAACCGATCGAGTCCCCGCCAGTCCGTGAACTCGTAATCGCGCGACGTGTCGGTCGGGCCTCCCTGCTTGCGCGAGATGCGCTTCATCACGAATCGGATCAGGAAGTTGTAACGCGTATACATCAGCGCGCCGGCGACTGGCAGACAGCGCTCCGGGGTCCAGCCAGTCTCCTTGATGAAGACGTCGATCATGCGCTGTGCGTCGGCGGCGCACCGCTGGCGCTGGTCCGCCGGCGCCGCTGGATCCTCTGCGCCTGCTTCGGACATCGTGACCGAAATGAACGCGGCGCGTAGCTGCTCGAGATGATTGCGATGCCGTCGGACGAACTCAATCATTTCCCGTTCGTGATGTTCGGCGTGAACCGAGGCGGCGACAAAGGCGAGGGCGTAATCCTTCCAGTTGACGGAGGCGGACGCCTCTTTGACATTCAGCACATCCGCATCGATACCGTGTGCACGTAGATCGATGGCAATGTGTCCGGCAATCTTCTCGGTTTGCCCCTCACGAGTGGCGAAGAAGACAGCTGCTTTCATGGGCACCTCTGCCGAGAGGCGGCCGCATAGACCATGCCAGGAGTGGCGTGTAGTGGAGATGCGAAACGTCAGCCTGATTTCGGCTTGCGCTCAGAATTTTCAGTAGAAGAGCGCCGAAGATCCGACACCCATGGTTGGAAGCTGACGATGGATGGCCGGGCACGGTTGGACAACTTGTGCTGTTCCCAGCTGGGAGAAGTCGTGCCGCGCGATCGCGAGCCCGAGGTCGCGCTCGTGCGCGCTCTCAGCGCGAGACGGTCCGCCGGACCGGAGAAACTCCGGCCCTGCGGAGGTTCTTCCCAGCCACGCATCCGTTCCAGCCACATCGCAATCCGACAAGTCATTCGTCCTCAATCAGTTGTTCGTAGTCCCGCGGTGCTGCGGCGCCGGTGCGTGCCTTGCTTGCGAGTCACTGGATCCGAACTGAGCTCCGAGGAGGATTCGGTATGCGCACCCTTGTCGCCGTGGCCACGGCGTTCGGACTGGTGGTCGCGTCGCTGACGTTCTCGCACGGGCTTGCCGCCTACGGTCTTCGACCGGAAGCGCAAAGCTCGAAGCCGGCCAAATCGCACACGCCCCAACAACTCGACAAACTTCTTGGACCGGTCGCGCTCTATCCCGACTCGTTGCTCGCGCAGATGCTGATCAGCGCGCAGAATCCCGGCAAGGTCAGCGCGTTGGCGGAATGGATGGCGAGCCATCAGGGGGTGAAAGGCACCGACCTGCAGGATGCCGCAACCAAGTCCGGTTTCGACCCCAGCTTCGTCGCCCTCGTGCTGTTCCCTCAGGTCGTGGACTACATGGCGAATCAGATCGCCTGGACGACCGAGGTGGGCCAGGCGTTCACGGCCAATCGGTCGGCGGTTTTCGACAGCATCCAGCGTCTCCGCGCGCAGGCCCAGAAGGTCGGGACCCTGAAATCAACGCCTCAGCAGCAGGTCGAGACGAAAACCACCGAGTCGGGTTCGAACGTGATCGTGATCGAACCAACGAATCCTCAGGTGGTTTACGTTCCCCAGTACAACCCCACCGTGGTCTACACCCAACCGGCGACACAGACGGTGGTCATTCACGAGGACGACGACAACGCTGACGCCGCCGTCGCGGCCGGACTGATCGGGTTCACGGCGGGGATCGCGATTGGTGCCGCCATCGACAACAACTATTACTACGGACCGTACGGCTGGCATGGCGGCGGCTACATGTACAACGACGCGTGGGACGACTATTACGACGCGCGCGAAGATGCGCGCGAGGATTGGCAGGACCACCGCGAGGACATGTACGAGGAGCGCGGGGATATCGCGAAGGACAGACAGGAGCAGCGGACGGAGCGTACCGAAACGCGAAACGAGAATCGGCCCGAGACGCAGGCGCAGCGCGAGCAGCGTCGCAGCGACGCGCAAACTGCCGCGCAGAACCGGACCAGTTCGTCGAGCGCAACGGCGCAGAGCCGAAGCACCAGCGCGACGTCCCAGGCCCGAACGACCAACCAGGAATCACGTGGCTACAGCAACGCGGACGCCGCCTCGCGCAGCGGCACGAAGTCGGATGCCTTTTCCGGATATTCGAGCGGGAAATCCGAGCGCGCCGCCAGTCAGCGTGGGCAGAAGAGCCGGGGCAGCTCGCGCAGCAGCGGCGGCGGTTCGAGACGTCGCTAGGCGCAATGCGCAGTGCGCAGTCTTCAATGTGCAATGTTCAATGCCACATTCGCGAACGGACTGGACGTTGAACACGTCACCTTGAACATTGCACATTGAGCATTGCTTCGCCGTATGGAAAAAATCATGAGAGCTTTGCTCAGCAATCGAATCGATGACATCGGTCCGGGTCGACGCCGGATCGCCGCGATATTGACGGCCGCGGCACTCGTGTTGGCAATCTCCTGCGCACCGCGCCACGAAGCACAGCCGCGTGGACGCGTGTTCGCCACGCCCGAAGACGCGGTGAAAGCGCTGGCGAATGCGGTCAAGGCAGGGAAGATCGATGAAGTGGTTGCGATCTTCGGGCCGGACTCGCAAGAGCTGGTCGACAACTCCGACCCCGCCGTAGCTCGTCAAAACCGCCAGGTGTTCGCCGCGGCCATGAAGGAGCAGTGGCACCTCGCCGATTCGGGCAACAACGGCAAGACCCTCGTCATCGGCAACGAGCAATGGCCGTTTCCGATTCCGCTCGTGAAGGATGGCGATAGCTGGCGATTCGACACCGCCGCGGGCAAAGAAGAGATCGTCGCGCGACGAATCGGACGCAACGAGCTGGCCGCCATTCAGATCTGCAAAACCTACGTCTCCGCTCAGCAGGTCTATGCAGCACACGGTCACGACGGACAACCGGCGAAGGTGTATGCGCAGCTCTTCAAGAGCGACGGCGGGCGTCAGAACGGCCTCTACTGGCCGGCCGCTCACGGTCAAAAGCCGAGTCCGCTTGGCGATTTAGTTGCATCGGCGTCGGCGCAAGGAACTACATTGGGACAGAGTTCTCAACCGACGCCGTTTCACGGCTACTTCTTCAAGATCCTGAAAGCCCAGGGACCGTCGGCGCCCGGCGGCGCGAAGGATTACGTCACCAGCGGTCTGATGTCCGGCGGATTCGCGCTCGTCGCCTGGCCGGCCCAGTACGACGCGACCGGCGTGATGACGTTCATCGTCAACCAGGACGGCATCGTCCGCGAGAAGGACCTGGGACCCGGAACCGAAGCGGCGGTCAACGCGATGACGCGGTACGATCCTGATTCGTCCTGGGAGACTCCGCAATGAGCACCAACGAACTGCTCTCGCCAACCGAACGTCAGGCCAGCACGGCGGCGCCAATGCCATTGACCGATCGAGAGCTGGAGTTGATGCACGCCTACTGGCGTGCGTGCAACTACCTGTCGGTTGGCATGATTTACCTGCAAGACAATCCACTGTTGAAGGAGCCGCTTAGAAGCGAGCACGTGAAGCAGCGGCTGCTCGGCCACTGGGGAACGAGTCCCGCGCTGTCGTTCGTGTGGGTGCATCTCAATCGCCTGATCGTCAAGCACGATCTGGACTTCGTCTTTGTCGCCGGCCCGGGGCACGGCGCTCCGGGCGTGCTGGGGCCCGCGTACCTGGAAGGCACCTACTCGGAGATCTATCCCGACAAGAGCGAAGACGAAGAAGGACTGCAGAAGTTTTTCAAGCAGTTCTCCTTTCCCGGCCACATCGGCAGCCATGTGACGCCGGAAACTCCGGGCTCGATTCACGAAGGCGGTGAGCTCGGCTACAGCCTCTCGCACGCCTTCGGCATGGCGTTTGACAATCCCGATTTGATCGTCGCGTGTGTAATTGGAGATGGAGAAGCGGAAACGGGGCCGCTGGCGACGGCCTGGCACTCGAACAAGTTCCTGAATCCCGTGCGCGACGGAGCGGTGCTGCCGATCCTGAATCTGAACGGCTACAAGATCGCGAATCCGACGATCCTCGCCCGCATCAGCCACGAAGAACTGGAGGCTCTGCTGGTCGGTTACGGCTACACGCCGTATTTCGTCGAAGGCGACGATCCCGCGATCGTGCATCAGAAAATGGCGGCAACGCTCGACCGTGTGATCGCCGATATTCGTGCGCAACAGAAGGCCGCTCGCGACTCGAACAACCCGGTCCGCCCGCGGTGGCCGATGATCGTGCTGCGAACGCCAAAGGGTTGGACAGGACCGAAGGAGATCAACGGCCATAAGGTCGAAGGCTTCTGGCGGGCACATCAGGTTCCGTTTTCCGACGTCCGCGACAACCCGGCGAATCTGAAGCTGCTCGAAGGCTGGATGCGCAGTTATCGACCGGAGGAGTTATTCGACTCGACCGGCCGCCTGATTCCGGCGCTCAAAGCGCTGGCGCCGCGTGGAACGCGCCGCATGAGCGCCAATCCCCACGCCAACGGCGGCGTGCTCCGCAAGGATTTGAAGCTTCCCGACTTTCGCGACTATGCGGTCGATGTGTCGGCGCGCGGACAAAAGGAGTACGAGAACACCAAGCCGCTGGGCGAGTTTCTCCGCGACGTGCTCAAGAACAATCCGACGAACTTTCGTGTCTTTGGTCCCGACGAGACCGCATCGAATCGTCTCCAGGCGGTGTACGGCGCCAGCAAGAAGACCTGGATGGCGGATTTACTGCCGGAAGACGCTGACGGGAGCGAGCTCGCGCGAGACGGCCGGGTGATGGAGATGTTGTCGGAGCACACCTTGATTGGGTGGCTCGAAGGGTATCTCCTC
>JBPYFA010000268.1:0-14241 GCA_051986585.1 Vicinamibacterales bacterium
AGATTCGACGCCCGGCGAAAGTCCTCTTAAAGCACACAACTTCCTGTTTCCCATTGAGTGAAAACGTTTCCAGTGTTATCGTCCACCGGCGCAATACGCAACAAGCATTGCGAACAGCGCACAAACCAAAAGCCCGTTGTCGAATTGGTCGAGCATGCCTATCGCGAATACTCGCGCAGGCGTGCACCGCTGACGGCCGGCACTCGTTCGGTGAACTTGCCCGCAACACGCGTTGGAGACGAACGATGAAACACACGTCGCGTTCGATTGCACGTCTGCTGGGAATAGCGATACTGCTCGCCGCATGCGTCGCGACCGGCCGGGCGCAAACACAAGGCGGCATCAGCGGCCTGGTGACGGACTCGTCGGGCGGCGCCATCCCCGGTGCCACGGTGACCGTGACGAACGCGGCCACGCGCGGCATCCGCACGACCACGACCAATGCGGACGGGCTGTACTCGTTCCCGTCGCTCCCGCCGGGCATCTATGCGCTGAAGGTTGAACTACAAGGCTTCAAGACCGCGGAGTTGCCCGAAGTCAAGGTCGACGTCGAGCAGACCGTGCGATTGGACGTGCCCCTGCAAGTCGGCAAGCTCGAGGAGACGGTGACGGTCAGTGGCAAGTCCACACTGCTCAACACCGAAAGCACCACGCTCGGGACCGTCATCGAGAACAAGGTGGTGACGGAGCTGCCATTGAACGGCCGCCAGTACTTGAATCTCGTCGCGCTGGCGCCCAACGTCAACGTGCTCTCGCCGAGCGCTGGACAGGCCGCCGCCAGGCAGGGCGGCGACCGGGCGCAGCAGTCCATCTCCACCGGCGGGCAGCGCATCTTCTTCAACTACTACTCGCTCGACGGCGTCAGCAACATGGACCCGAACTTCAACACCTACATCGCGCTGCCGTCGATCGATGCGATTCAGGAGTTCAAGGTCCAGACCGGGGTCTACCCGGCGGAGTATGGGCATCAGAGCACGCAGGTGAACGTGGTCACCAAATCCGGCGGCAACTCCTTTCACGGATCCGTCTTCGAGTTCGTGCGCAACGACGCGCTGGACGCGAAGCCCTACGCCTTCACGAGCGTCCATCCGGCGAAGTCGCCATTCAAGTGGAACGACTTCGGCTTCGAGGCGGACGGGCCCATTCGCATCCCGGCTCTGTTCGACGGCCGCGACAAGTTATTCTTCATGACCAACTTCGAAGGGCTGCGGCGCAGGCAGACCACCCAGGCCACGTTCACGGTGCCGACCGCCAAGATGTTCGCCGGCGACTTCAGCGAGATCCTCCCCGGCACAGTGATCTACGACCCGGCCACAGGCCAGCCGTTCCCCGGCAACGTCATCCCGGCGAGCCGGATCGATCCGATCTCAAAAAAATTCCTCGGGTACTACCCATCGGCCACGCTTCCCGGCCTGCTCAACAACTATGTGCAAGACAACTCCGCACCTTTCGACCGGAACGGCTACGTGATTCGCGCCGATTACAACGAGTCGTCGGCGTCGCAGTGGATGGGACGTTACAACTGGGGCGATGACACCCAATCGACACAGGGCATCGGCCTGGCGGGGCAGAAGGTGTTGACGAACTACAAGCAGTGGGGCGTGTCCAACACGCGGACGCTGAGCCCCGCGCTCGTCAACGAAGCGCGCTTCGGCTATACCAAGTTCTTCAACTCGGTCGGCACGCTCTCCGCCTACACCAACAACGTGGTCGACGACATCGGCATCCCGAACCAGAGCGCCGGAGATCCGATTACCTGGGGCATCCCCAACGTGGTGTTCAACGGCGGCGGGTTTACCGCGATCGGTGACGCCAACGACGGGCCTTTCGCAATCGACGACAACAACCTGCAACTGGTCGACAAGCTGACATGGATCCGCGGCAAGCACACCGTCGGCTTCGGCGCCGAGTACGACCGGCAGCATTTCAACGAGGTCGGCAACCAGTTCTCGCGCGGCGTCTTCACCTTCCAGGCCAACGCGACCAAGAACCCCGTGGACAACAGCGGCGGCTATGCGTTCGCCGAGTTCCTGCTCGGCCGCATGTTCGTATCCACCAACGCGGCGGCGGTCGCCGACGCGAAGTTCGTACGTAACGTGTTCCACGCGTTCGTTGACGACAGCTGGAAGATGACGTCCAAGGTCACGCTGTTGCTGGGCGTGCGCTACGAGCTGACACCACCATTCACCAACACGCTCGGGAATTACTTCACCGTGGCGATCCCGCACATCGATTTCACCCCCAATCAGCCCGAGGCGAATTGGCCGTATTTCGTCCGGCAGCCCGGCTGCACCGACCCGTACGAGGGTCTCAGCATCCGCTGGACCAGCACGAAAGCGGTGTGCGGGGGTGGCATGAACAACAACCTGCGGGAGACGAAGTACACGAACTTTGCGCCGCGGATTGGCGCGACCTACGCTCTCAACGACAGGACGGTCATCCGCTCAGGCGTGGGTCTCTATTACATGGAAGACATCGCCAACGCCGAGTACTTCGACATGGCGCGCAACATCGCGGCCCGCATCGACCTGACAACGACGCCGGCGAATCCGATCACGTGGGCGAATGCGGTTCCAGGCGGCAGCGGCGTCATCGTCCAGGTGCCGCCGCCGTTTGCCTGGGCGGCCGCCTACGACCACGCCACGCCGCGGAGCTGGCAGTACCTGGTGAACGTCGAGCGGCAGCTCGGCACGAACTGGGCGGTCGAACTTGGCTATCTGGGGTCGCAGAGCCGTCACCTCTATGGGTTCCAGAACATCAATCAGGCGGCGCCCGGCCCTCTCGACAGTATTAACTCGCGCCGCCCGTACGCGAATTACGGCGTGCTCTCCTACGTGAACGACACGTTCAGGGGGCACTACAACGCCGGCAGCGTGAAGGTGACGCGGCGCTACGGCGACGGTCTGAGCCTGACGACGAGCTACACGTTGGCGAAGTCCATGGACAATGCCAGCGGTACGCGGACACAGGGTCTCGACACGCTGTTTCCGCAGGACAGCAGTTGTCTTGAATGCGAGATGGGGTTGTCGTCCTTCGACGTGCGCCACCGTTGGGTACTCGGCGCCGTCTACGAGCTGCCGTTCGGCTCGGGCAAGCGCGTGAACATCAGCAATGCGGTGGCCGACGCGATCCTGGGCGGCTGGCAGTGGAGCACGAACTCGACGATACAGAGCGGCGTTCCCCAGACGCTCACGATCGGGATCAACAACGCCGGAACCAACAACCCGTTGCCCGATCGTCCGAGCTACTCGGGTACCGGCGACGGCTATGCGTCCAATCCGTCGCCATCGCGCTGGTACGACCCGGCGTCATTCATCGTCGCGCCGCAGGGCACCTTTGGCAACGTCGGGCGGAACACGATGATCACGCCGCACCTTCAGTCAATCGACATGGCGCTGGCGAAGCGTTTCGCCTTCGGCCAGAGCGGGCATGCGCTCCAGTTCCGGTTCGAGGCCTTTAACGTGTTCAACCATCCGGTGTGGGGCGCGCCGAACGGAAATATTCTCGCCGGCCCGGCGTTTCCAGGAGCACCTGCGAACGCCGCGCACCAAGGGTCCGGCGTCATCACTTCAACGGCTCTGCCGATGCGCCAGATCCAGTTCGGATTGAAGTATTCGTTCTGATCCGAGGAGTTCGAGCGGCGAAGCCCCTCGACAAATATTGAAGGCGACTGGCGAGAAACCGCGCTTTTCTGGTCAAACGGATGGTCGGTCGGTGATCGGAAGGCCGCGTGACGACAGAGGTCTCTATCGGTGTCGGTCCTCCCGTTTGAGCTGCCGCAGCAGGTCACGTGTTTCGGCCAGGTGGTTGTTGAAGATCTGACGCGCGATCCCCAACAGCGTCCCAATGAGCGGATCTCGAACCGCATAGCGCACGCTCACGCCTTCCTTGCGACCCAACACGATATTGCTGGAGCGAAGTACCGCCAACTGCTGCGAGACAATCGGTTGTTCGAGTCCAAGGACCTCTTGCAACTCTTGTACGCTGCGGTCTCCCTTGACGAGCAGTTCGAGAATGCGAATCCGGACTGGATGCGCCAGGGCGCGGAAAAATCCGGCTTTGAACACCTGCAAATCGCCGGTCGAAGGGTCTGCCGCCGGTCGGGTGATGCGACTCGTCATCTCTGAATCCCGGATCCGGGAAGTGCCATCAGTCCAGCCGCGTTCTCAGGCGAAGATGCCCATCTTGCGATGACCATCTATATATATTAACATATTAATATATTCAATTTAGGCAAGCGCAGGTAACTCACAGACATGGCTACGCTGGCAACGGTGCCGCTCCCGAAACTCGTCGAAACACTGCGTCGAGGCTATTCCCTTGAATGGTTCCTGAACGACCTTGTCGCCGGCGTGACGGTGGGGCTCGTCGCCCTGCCGCTGGCGATGGCGTTCGCCATCGCCTCGGGTGTGCCGCCGCAGAACGGCCTCTACTGCGCCGTGGTCGCCGGCTTCATCATTTCCGCGCTCGGCGGCTCGCACACCCAGATCGGCGGGCCGACCGGCGCGTTCGTGGTTGTCGTCGCCGGAATCGTCAGCGTCTACGGCCTCGACGGGCTGTTCATGTGCACGCTGATGGCCGGCGTCATCCTGATCCTTCTCGGCGTGACCGGCCTTGGCACCGCCGTCAAGTTCATCCCGCGTTCCGTCGTCATCGGGTTCACCAACGGCATCGGTGTCTTGATCGCGAGTACGCAGATTCGCGACTTTTTTGGCCTGCAAATCGCAACGGTTCCCGGCGACTTTCTCGGTCGTGCGAGAGCGCTGATCCAGCATGCTGGGACGGCCTCGGGCACCGCAACCGCACTCGCGGGGGCGACCGTCGTGGCGATTCTCGTGCTTCGCAAAGTCTCCCGGCGAATCCCGGGCAGCATTCTGGCGCTGCTCGTCGGTTCGGTTGTCGCCCTCGCCGCCGGACTGTCGGTCGAGACGATCGGTAGCAGGTTTGGCGGCGTTCCGAGTGGTCTTCCGGTGTTTCAGGTTCCACGATTCCGGGCGGACCTGATTCTGACCCTCCTCTCGCCGGCGCTGACCGTCGCCATGCTTGGGGCAATCGAGTCGTTACTGTCGGCTGTCGTGTCCGATCGCATGTCCGGCGATCGGCACGACCCGAATGTCGAATTGACCGCGCAGGGTATCGCGAACGTGCTGTCGCCGCTGTTTGGCGGCCTTCCAGCAACCGGTGCGATCGCTCGCACGGCGACCAACATCCGGGCGGGTGCGCGCACACCGATTGCGGGGATGACCCACGCGATTACGCTCTTGCTGATATTGCTGTTTGCCGCGCCGCTCGCACGCCACATCCCTCTGGCGATTCTCGCCGGCATCCTGATGATCGTGGCCTACGACATGGGCGAATGGCGCGAGATTCCGGAAGTGCTGAAGCTGGGCCCCGCCGAGGCCGCCGTCTGGTTCATCACCTTCAGCCTTACCGTATTCGCCGATCTAACCGTCGCAGTCGAGGCGGGCATGGTCCTGGCGGCACTTCTCTACATCCGCCGCGTCACGACGACGACCACGGTCGCGCTCGTCACGCCTGAGTACATCCACCACGGCCGAGCTCACAGCCTCCAACTGCACGACGTTCCTGACAACGTCGCGATCTATCGAATTCACGGTCCGTTCCTTTTCGGTGCGACGGACAAGCTGGTGGAACTCGAAGAGGACGTCCCGGAGCTGCCGAAAGTCGTCATCCTCCGTTTGCGCAACATGACGGCGATCGACGGCACAGGGCTTCACGCTTTGGAGCATTTCGCCGACGTCCTCCACGCCAGCCGCCGCACCCTGATTCTCTGCGGCATGCGCGATCAGCCCGCGCGCATGATGGAGCGGGCCGAGTTTCACCAGCACATCGGCGACGCGAACCTTGTTCCGACGATCGAAGCAGCCGTCCGTCGGGCGCGGGAAGTCCTGCGCGAAGACGATGGCTTGACGCCCGCCGCATAGGCTGATCCTTGCTATTCGTCATCGCCATGGGCGCGAGACGACGCCCGGAATCCGCGGCCTGGCACCTGCTTCTTTACGACGATCGGACAGTGCGAACGGTGAGAACGGGACACGCCGCGGCGCGGACGACCTGCTGCGTTGACGATCCAAACAGCGCGGGGTCTACGCCACCCCGGCCCTGTGCGCCCATGACGATGAGATCGGCGTCGTTCGTCTCGGCTGCGCGAAGAATTTCGCGATAGGCCCTGCCAAACGCAAGGACCGTGTCGATCTCTGCCCACGTTCGTGATTCCTCAGCGACCAGCGTCCGCAGCCGCTCTCGGGCATCCACTTCCAGCGCCCGGCGATACTCCGGGATATTGAAGTGAATGGACATGCGCGGTTCCTCTTCAGCAAGCTATTCGAGAACGTGAATGACGGTAAGGCGCCCATCGGCTTGACGCGCGAGGTCGAGCGCAAGTCCCAGCGCCTGCAGGGAAGAAGGGGAGAAGTCGGTTGGACACAAGATGCGCTTGAACGTCACCGTATCCGACGCGGCCGCTCCGGCGCGAGGAGGAACAGTGAGAACCGGACAAGGCGCTTCGTGTAACACGGCTTCGGTGACCGATCCCAGAAGCAAGCGCTTGAACCCGCGCCGGCCGTGAGTCCCCATGACGATGAGATCCGCACCAATCGAGAGCGCCCGATCGACGATCGTTGTCGGCGCGTCGCCCGCCTCGGCCACCACTGTCGGCGCAGCCGACAATGTGGTGCGGTCGAGGGTGCGACGCAATTCTTCGATGACCTGCTCGCGCGGTACCGGGTTCACTATATGAACCGGCTGGCCGAGATCTCCCGGGACCGGCACGGGATCGAAGGTAGGCGCAACGTGCAGCACCGTTAATTGCGCGTCGTACCAGTTGGCCAACGCCGCGGCGTATGCGATCGAGCGAATCGACGATTCGGTGAAATCAGTCGGACAGAGGATTCGTGTGAATTCGATCATGCCGATGTCACCGTGCGATGAGAACAGGCACCGGACTACGATTCAGCGCCCCCTCGGCGACACTCCCGAGAAGCAGATGCCGAATGCCACTCGTGCCGCGTGCGCCCACGACCAGCAGTTGTGCGCGTGCGCTGGCGACGGTGCCGAGGAGTTCGCGTAATGGTTCGCCGCTCGTGGCCACCGTACGAGTCTGCCATCCGGCGCGCTCGAGCTCGGCCGCCGCGCGCCGAAGCTCTCTTATTGCCATTCTGGCTCGCCTCGTGTTCGTGCGTTTTACCTCACGAGCGACCGACCGCGCACCGGAGACAAGGCCGTGTGAGGGTACCGCCATCAACTCGACGGCGGTTACGAGGATCACGCGTCCATTTGGTGGGACCAGCAGGCTGCGAATGAACGCGAGGGCGCGCTTCGCCATCGCGGAGCTGTCGATTCCGACGACGATCCTGCGCAGTCGTCGCGAGCGCCGGACGACGAGAACAGCGGATGTGGCGCCACGTACGACACCTCGGGACACGCTCCCCATGAGCATGCGGCGAATCGCGCCATGACCGCGCCAGCCGACCACGATCACGTCGGCTGCGAAGCGTTCCGCCTCGGCGAGGATGGCTCTCGCGGGTGGCTTGTCGGTGACTATCGTCTCGACGTCGGCCCAGCGGCGCGAGAGCATCCGTCGTGCACTCTTCGCGGCCTCTTCGGCTCCGCGATCGAGCGCGCTCAAGAGAATCGATCGTCGGGGCTCCGCTCGAGCCCTCCGTGCAACAACGACGCGCACACGCGTCTGAGGCGGCCACGGGAACTGCACGACCGCAGTGATCGCGGCGCGAGCGTGGATCGATCCATCGGTTGCGACGAGCACTCGAAATCGTCTCGTTCTGGCCATGGTGCCTCCTGTTTCGAGCTTCCAGATTGCGCAATCCGAGTGCGCTGCTCGCGATCCGTGTACAGCAACGTTCTGCCCACGTCCTCGAATGAAATACCGGCAGCGTTCCGCGCCCACCTTGCCAGAATCGGACGCCGCCGTTCCGAGTAGCGCTACGAACGCTTGTGTTACTTGTCAACGGCATCGCCGGAATGTGCCGAGAAATCAACGAGACTGAGAATGGAGCGGAGATTCATGGGTGAGCACCGGTTTTCGTGCGAATGTGGACACGCGTGCCCCAAGGATCGCTGACGCTTACGCCGTCGCCAGTCCGTTCGGACGCGTAGCCAGCAGACTGCAGGCTGCGTCCGGCCGCCACGACGTCGTCATCTGACGGGACGACCAGTTCCCACTCGAGTAGCTGTGCCTGATCCGGCGACGGGGAAGGTCCCGGCGACCAAATGTTTGTGCCGAGATGATGGTGATACCCGCCAGCAGCCAGGAACAGCGCGCCGGGGTAACTCCAAACGGTCTTGTCGAAGCCGAGCGCACGATGATAGAAGTCTTCCGCGACCTCGAGGCTTCCCACTGACAGGTGCACATGGCCCATGGTCGTTCCCAGCGGTGTCCCGTCCCAGGCGATTCCCCGACCCGCGGCAATCACGGCCGGGATGTCGAGTGCCTCGGTTGTCATTGCCAGTTCGCGACCATTTCGGCGCCAGGAGTTCTGCGGTCGGTCGGCGTAGACCTCAATCCCGATACCGTCCGGGTCCCACAGATACAGCGACTCGCTGACAAGATGATCGGCCGCGCCGATGCGCTCGTCACTTTCCGAGAGATGAGCTGCGAATCGTCCAAGCGCGGCACGATCCGGCAGAAGGATTGCGAAGTGATACAGACCGAATGCGCCGCGGCGAGCGTGCGTTATGCCCGGACGCGTCTGCAGGGTCACCAGTGGACGATCGTCCCCCCGGGGGCCCAGCGACGTGGTATCTCCTGCGCTGATCACGCGAAGACCGATCACCTGCTCGTAGTAAGCGGTTGATCGGACCAGGTCGCTGACCTGCACGCGGACGCCACCGACGTGCGTGGCGTTGGGAAGGCGAAACGCCGGCGGTGCAATACCGTACGAACGTTCCCGAGCGTCCGAACCGGCGACCTCATGTGGATGGATGCGTTTTTCCATTCCGTGATCTCCACGCTTCACATTTGTTTGAACGCATGCGGTTGCAATGCCTGCAGCAGCGAACGATGATTGATGGAGGCAACACGACGGCGCGTGAAGGCATCAATGTCATCCTTAATGCGAAGACGTTCCGTTTGGTACGCAGCCGCCGGGGGCATTCTTGCAATCGGGGCGCCGACGGGGTTGCTGATTCTGCGTGAGATCTATGCCCCACGCCCCGTCACGGCGGAGATTCTTTCGGATCGGCTCACATACTTATACGTCCTTTTCACGACCGTGATCGTGCTGGCCATTCTGGGCTTTGCACTCGGACGTCAAGCTGACCAGCTCAAGGCCTTATCCGAAACCGATGTGCTCACCAGTCTACCGAACCGGCGCGCACTGAAGCAGCGGCTCGCGATGGAGTTTCGTCGCTCGGTCCGTTACGGAACGCCCGTTTCACTTTTGCTTGTCGACATCGACGGCCTCAAGCAGATCAACGACACAGATGGACATGCAGCCGGCGACCGGCTGATTCGAAGCGTCGCCGCGGCAATTACCCGGGGACTCCGCGAATCTGACTTCGGAGCACGGTGGGGCGGAGACGAGTTCGCGATCGTCGCACCTAACACCGCCGCGACTGCAGCTCGTTCGTACGGCGAGCGGCTGGTTGCAGATGTCGCGAAACAACGTTTCGATCATCATCACCGATCGTCAAGCGTGTCGGTAGGAATTGCGACCTTCGATCCAGCAGATGCAGCATTCGCGAACCTGGATGGACTCGTGCAGGCCGCGGATGCCGCACTCTATCAGGCAAAGGCTGACGGCCGGAATCGAGTTGTCGCTGCGTAAAGGTTCGCCCGGAAGGCGACGATGAGAAATCCATCCGCCTCGCCAACGGATTCGCATCGCATTTCGCAGCACGATAGTGCTGTTGCGAAACAGCGACTGGACGAGTGGCTCGACGAAGCACTTGCGGACACGTTCCCGGCAAGCGATCCGGTCGGCTCCCCGCCTGCCGGTGGCGCATCAGACACTGGCGCGCGCACACGAGGGAAGGTGAAATCCAAAGACACGTAACGCGGCGCAGATGAAGCAGGCAAGCATGTCAGCTCGGAGGCACACGTCACCGCAGACGAAAGATTCTCGAGACATCAGCGTCTGCCCGGCCAGGCAATGGTCAGCAGAATCGCGCTCTCGTCGATCGCAGTGACGTCATGCCGGATGCCGGGATCGAACGTCAAGAGACCGCCCGGGCGGAGGTTGAATGTTCGTCCTGAGGCCCGCATCTGAACGTGGCCAGAAATCACATGCACTGAGATTCGACCCTCGGCCTGATGCTCCGCCAGCCGTGCATCTCGCTGAAGCGCAATCAGCACCACTCGCAAATCGTCGTATTTGGCCAGCGTTCTGGCGTTGTGCCCAGTGGTCCAAGTGGTCTCAGCCTTCAGGCGGTGAACCTCTGCCTCCAGATCGAACTCCATGAACGGCTCCGCCATAGACGGAGGATGTGGACGATGATGAGGCTGATGATCGGCAGGGTCAGACATCGGACCTCCTTTTGAACTACCGTCCAGCGGGAAACTTCAGTTTCAGATACTCACCAACGACAATCGCGGCTGGATAGAGCACCTGTTCTTCGGTCTGCGCATGCGCGGTGAGCTGCTCCACGAACCGGCTGACCTCCGGATGGCGTTCGGCCTTGGCAGCGCGACTCAGTTCGTCCAGCGCTTGAACGATTGCCTTGTGCTCGCTCAGCATGCGCGGCATGTCTGCCTTGAGTCGATCGGTCAGGGCGATGACCGAGCGCATCTCCGGGGTGACGCGCCCCTCGGCAATCGGAGCGAGCAGCGCGAGAGGCGGCATCGCGAACTCTTCCTCGCTCACAAAATGCTCGTGGAGCACCGCCGCTACGGCTTTCGCGGCCTGCCCGGTCTTGCCGGGCAGTTTGGTGGCCGCTGAAAGATCAGCGTGCAGCTTCTCGTGGTCAACCTTCAGCGCAGCCGGAATCTCGAACATCGTTTTCCTGCCCTTCTCTCCGGCGTGGTCCGCGAAGGATACAATGCAATCGTCAATGCGGTGTCTGCGCCACCGAGGATTGCGAGGCAATCAAGCGCATCGCGACTGGCCTTGGTGCCATTCATGGGCCTCTCGACGGCCTCAGGCTTTCGACGAACGGGTCGGCTCAGCGCACATGTCGAGAACGGTAATTCGCGACACGCGCGTAGTGGGTCTGATCGTTCGTGAACCAGCCGTCGACTTCTAGTTCTTGCGCCAGCACGCGAACAGTTTCGATTGCTTCCGCGTATCGCGAGACCACGGCCCGGCTATCGGCGGGCACGATGCTGATTTCATACACGTCGGCGCGCGCCGAGCGTTCAGAGGTCAACACGTCACCCGGCACCGGACCTGCGCGCCTGTCCGATTCTCTCGGCGCGATTTCTAGATCAGTTCTGCCAATGGCAGCGACGTGTACGAGCGGAACCATCTCAGTCTTCCTCCAGTTTGTGGATACTGAGACATCAAGGCAAGTTGGAGGCCACAACCGGGAGCGGTAGCTCCGTAACCGGCTATCCCGCGAGATCCGGCCTCGAGATTCAGAATGAAACTGTGAGCTTTCAAAACGAAAGGATACTGCCGCGCCGATGGCTCGCTGAAGGAGCCGCGACATGGCTCCTCGCTTGCGTTGGGTTCGTGATCCGCGATGTCCTTGTGCGGGAATGCGAAGAGCGTGAGGGACCAAACCCGCGGATGATCGGGATTCCCGGAACGGCTTCGTGAATCGGGGAAACGGCCGCATCGGTCGAAGCCCTGCGCTCCGGTCGATAGAGGCACTGGTCGTCAATGTCACAGCAAATCAACACCACATCGTTGGTCGAAAGGGTGCGCGCCGCCTGCCTGCATGCCGCGCTCGCGGCGTACGAGGATGCCGGGATCCGCGGACTCTGCGCCGAGGGCCGGTGGGAAGCAGCGCTGGCGGCGATACGCCATGTGAATCTCTCTGACGTGCTGGAGCCTGCAGCCGACTCCGCCCACGTCGATGAAAATGCTCGTCGATGAACACCTCGAGATCTGCCTGTCGTCACGGTGTGCCGGGGCTTCGCAGGCGAGCCAGCCTGACGTATCGCGATCTCGGCGGGACGTCCTTCGATGACCACGACGCGTCGATAGGTCGTGCCGTCCCAGCGATCGATGGTGTTGCGCCCACGTCGGCGCAGTGCCCACACGGTAAGATCGAGCCGGAACGATGCAACGGCTGGGATGATCACGGAATTACTCGACGCGTGACGTCGCCGGCCACCGAGGGATGATAGGTGCAGACCTAGCCGACATCCTCTCTTCCAAGAACGTCGTGAAGCGGATAGTGCTTCCGGTGCCTCTCGAACTGGAGCAAGCAACGCGCCACGTATTGCCGCGGAATATTCGGTCGAAAGGAGCAATCCCTTTCGTTGTGAAAGGCTCCATTTCAGTCTGAATCGGAATTCGTTGCCCAAGTCGGCCGTAGAGCGATGGCTCGATCCGAGCGAGAGCGCATCGCGGCCCTCCCTTGCGGTGCGCCGCGATGTTGTCACTTGCTCGGGCTACGTGGGTTCGGCTCGACAGTGGCGACTGAGCTCGTCTCGTGGCCGCGATTTCGATCAGGCGTGGCGTTCAGAGTCCTCCGTCGAGTCCGATACAATCCGATCCCGCGGTACAGAATCGCAGCCGCGAACCAGGCGGCGAATACGCCGATCGGATACGCGATAGCACGCGGATACTGGAACGCCAGCGTCGCGATCGCCGCGAGAATTGCTCCCGCGATCAGCGCGATGTTCGCTTCCACCGACTCCAACACGCGCGTGTTGGCGACGGCCGCCGTGACCGTGTTGCCGACGCGAACCGCTCCTGCCGCAACACGACCGCCGCTCCCACCGGCACTCGTCGCCGGGCCATGACGGCGGGAGGGCGCGCCGGGCGCGCGAACACGGTTGCGCTGCAGCACGACCTCCGTGGCATTTCGCAGGTCGTGCAGAAACATGTCTTCCATCTTCCGAGCGAACGGCTCGTGCTCGACAATGATGTCCAGTTCGCGGTTGCCGAGCCAGCTGGCGACGTTGAGATTCGTCGATCCCACTCGCGCCCAGCGCCCATCTGCGACGGCGGTCTTGGCGTGAATCATCGAACCGTTCCACTCAAATACCCGGATGCCGGCTTCGAGGAGCGGCCGATATCCGGCGCGCGAGAACGGGCGGATCAGCGGAATGTCAGTGGCACCTGGCACGAGGAGACGGACGTCGACACCATCCCTCGCAGCGGCGCGCAACGCTTCCACGTATGCGGCAGTGCCGGCGTAATACGCGTCCGTGAGCCAAAGTGTTTTCCGGGCCATCGCCGCTACAAGCTGATCGACCCTGAACAGACCAGCGGTGTTCGGAACCGTAGCCACGACGCGGAGCGGTACATCACCAGCAGGCAAGGGGGCCGGGCGCGCGAGGGAGTCGGACGGTGCATCGCCCGCGGCGGCCCATGCTTCGGCAAAGGCTGCCTCGACATCGGCGACTGCGGGACCGCGCACTTCAATACCCGTGTCACGCCAGGGATCGATATCGCGTGTCGGATCGCCCATCCACATCCGACCAACACAAAGACCCGTGACGAAGGCAATGGTGCCGTCCACCGTGATCGTCTTGCGGTGATCGCGACTGAGCCAGGCAAGTGGATGGTCGAAGCGCGGCGGGTTGTAGCAGCGGACGTCGATCCCGCCAGTCCGAAGGCGCTTCCAGAATCGCGCCGACGTTTTCCGAAACCCTCCCATCCAGTCATACAACAGCCGAACCTGAACGCCTTCGGCTGCCTTGCGAAGCAGCGCATCCGCGAAGAGTTGCCCTTGGTCGTCTTCATGGATGATGTACATCTCGAAGTCGATCGTCTGCCGTGCGTCGCCAATCGCGTTGAGCCAGGCCGGGTAGTTCTCTGCGGCGTCCTTCAGAAGAGTGATCTGATTACCTTCGCGCAGCGGTGCGCCGGAAGCGCGCGAAAACACCTGGTTCGCCCATTCGCGAACGGATGGCAGGTTGGGCGCAGAATCAACTCGTCTCTCGCGCATGACCGATGCAAATCCCGACCGAACGGACACGGCGAGGAAGGATCCTTAGCGCCCGTATCGTTCGAACCTATCACGATATCGTGCCAGGATGGGCTCGACACCGAACTGAGCGGTCCTCACGATAACAAGAGTCTAGGGACCATCCGCCTCCATCATCGCCGAGCGGATTTCAAAGTCCTTCGCGCCGTCCCGACGCGCTGG
>JBPYFA010000269.1:0-18090 GCA_051986585.1 Vicinamibacterales bacterium
GCCGGACATTCGAGACGTTGTGGTGGAAGAAGGTCAGCCGTTGAAGTTCACGGCCAGCTTCGAAACCGTTCCGCCGATCGAGCCTGGGGACTACGCAACGATCACGCTGCACCAGCGCAGCACGATCGTGTCCGACACGGCAGTGGACGAGGCGCTCAACAACCTGCGCCAGCGTGCCGCCCGCTACGAGCCGGTCGAAGGACGCAGCATCCAGCGCGGCGACTCGGTCGTCATGGATCTCGTTCGGACCGCCACACCGAAGCAGGAGGAACCGCTCGTCGTCCTTGCCGGCGAACCCACCCGGCCCAAACCGACCGCTGAGCCGCAGACCGACACACACGAGGATGTGACGGTCGAAATCGGCGCGACCGCCAACCCGCCAGGTTTCGACGATCAACTCGTTGGACTGAATGAAGGGGACCGGAAGACCTTCGACGTGCAGTATCCGAGCGACTACGGGATTGAGGAATTGGCCGGCACGACCGTTTCGTACTCGGTCAACGTCAAGTCCATCCGCAACCGTGTCGTACCGGAACTCGACGACGAGTTCGCCAAGGATCTCGGCGATTTCGAGAACCTCGAGGCGTTGCGTGCTCGCGTGCGCGGCGATCTGGAACACGAAACAATGCACGAGGCCGAGCGCGATCTCCGCGGCGAACTCCTGAAGCAGCTCGCGTCCCGCGTCACGTTCGACCTGCCGGCGGCCCTGCTCGATCGGGAGATCGATCGGCGCATGGAAGATTTCGTGCGGCGGCTCATGGATCAGCAGATCGATCCGATGAAGATCAACATCAACTGGGAAGAGTTCCGGGAGAAGCAGCGCGAGCCGGCGGCCGAGGCGGTCCGCGGGGCGCTGGCGCTCGACGAGGTGGCTCGGAGGGAGCACATCGCGGTCAGCGACGAGGACATCAACGCGGAAGTGGAACGCTACGCCGAACGAAGCGGGCGCGGCGCCACGGCCGTGCGGGCGAAACTCGAAAAAGAGGGTGGAATTGCACGCCTTTACTCGGGGTTGCGCCGCGAAAAGACCGTCGAATTCCTTCTTGGCAAAGCCACAAAGATTCAGGCGTGACGCGCCGATAGCTTTGTCAGGAGAGCGGTTGCAGGTGGGTTCCGGAACGCGGGTCGGCGTGGTAACATGGCGGTAACGATCCCGGCACCTTCCTATACGTAACGAAGGCACCCCCAGCAATCCGAACGCACGCACGAGAACTTCGGGGTTGGATTTTTTATGGCCGAACGCATGCAGCTCATCCCGATGGTGGTCGAGCAGACCAATCGCGGGGAACGCGCTTACGACATCTTTTCCAGGCTGCTGAAGGACAGCATCATCTTCGTCGGCACCCCGATCGACGACAACGTCGCGAACCTGGTCATCGCCCAGATGCTGTTTCTGGAAGCCGAGGATCCCGATCGCGACATCCTGCTCTACATCAACAGCCCCGGCGGCGTGGTCACCGCCGGCATGGCAATTTACGACACCATGCAGTTCATCAAGCCGGACGTGGCGACGTACTGCATCGGGCAGGCGGCCTCGGTGGCGGCGGTCCTGCTGGCGGCGGGGGCGAAAGGGAAGCGATACTCGCTGCCCAACTCGCGGATTCTCATTCATCAGCCATGGGTCCAGGGGCTTGGCGGGCAGACGACCGACATCGACATTCACGCCCGCGAGCTGCTGCGGACCCGGGAGCGGCTGAACCAAATCCTGGCGCAGCACACCGGCCAGCCGCTGAAACGCATCCAGGACGACACCGAGCGGGACTACATCATGGGCCCCGAACAGGGCAAAGAATACGGTATTATTGATGATGTCATCAGGAAGAGGGCCTAACGGGCAGACTTTGGTGAAGTTTCCAGTTGCCGGTCTCCAGTTCCCCGCTGCGGAACCGAAGACCAATCCTGGAAGCTGAAACTGGTGACCGGGAACCGACGATAACCCATGGTAAAAAAAGCTGGCGACGGCGAGATCCTCCGCTGCTCGTTCTGCAATAAAGACCAGAACGACGTCCGCAAGCTGATTGCTGGACCGACGGTCTTCATCTGCGACGAGTGCGTTGAAGTCTGCAACGACATCATCGCCGACGATAACAAGTTCGAGGCGCGCGGCGGTGCCCGGACCTCCCTCCCGGTGCCGCAGGAGATCAAGAAGTTCCTGGACGAGTACGTGATCGGCCAGGAGCAGACCAAGAAAAAGCTCGCGGTCGCTGTCTACAACCACTACAAGCGGATCGAAATCCAGAAGCAGACCCGCAGCCGCAACGACATCGAGCTCACCAAGTCGAACATCCTCCTGATTGGCCCGACCGGCACCGGCAAAACGTTACTCGCACAGACCCTGGCCAAGCTTCTCTCGGTCCCGTTCACGATCGTCGACGCCACGACGCTCACCGAAGCGGGCTACGTCGGAGAAGATGTCGAGAACATCATCCTCAAGCTGCTGCAGGCGGCGGGGGGCGATATCGAGAAGTGCCAGCAGGGGATCATCTATATCGACGAAGTCGACAAGATCTGCCGCAAGGACGAGAACCCGTCGATCACCCGCGATGTCTCGGGCGAAGGGGTTCAGCAGGCACTTCTGAAGATCCTCGAAGGCACGGTCGCCAATGTGCCGCCCCAGGGCGGGCGCAAGCATCCACACCAGGAATTCTTCCAGGTCGACACGACCAATATTCTCTTCATCTGCGGCGGTGCCTTTGTCGGACTCGACAAGCAGATCGACCGGCGCACCGGCAAGAAGACGCTCGGCTTCAAGGCCGATGTGAAGTCGGTCTCAAACCGCGACGTCGGGACCACGCTCGAGATGCTCGAGCCGGAAGACCTGATCAAGTACGGCCTGATTCCGGAGTTCGTCGGCCGGCTGCCGATCGTCGGCACGCTGCACGAGCTCGACAAGGCGGCACTCGTCCAGATTCTGACGCAACCTCGAAACGCCATCACGCGTCAGTACCAGAAGTTGTTCGAGTACGAGAACGTGAAGCTGCGCTTCACCGATGATTCACTCGAGGCGATCGCCGAGGCGGCACTGGCCCGCAAGATCGGCGCGCGCGGCCTGCGGATGATCATCGAGGACCTCATGCTCGACCTGATGTACAACCTCCCCGGCCAGAAGAAGATCCGCGAGTGCGTGATCACTCGCGAGGTCGTGCAGTCCAAGGAAAAACCGATCACGCTGATTGAAAAAGCCGGATAGTTTCCAGTTTCCAGTTTCCAGCTTTCTGTCGATTGGAAGCTGCGCTGGAGCTGGCAGCTGGTAGCTGGAAGCTTCTTTTAAGACATGGAACTATACGAGACACTCCCTATCGTCCCGCTCCGCGACGTCGTCGTCTTTCCGCACATGATGATGCCGTTCGTCATCGGGCGGCCGTCCTCGACCCGGGCGCTGGAACACGCGCTGGTCAAGGACAAGCGCATCTTCCTCGCGGCGCAGCACGACGCAGCCGTCGACGATCCGCAGCCCTCTGATATTTTCACCATGGGCTGCGTTGCCAACATCGTTCAGAGTCTGAAGCTGCCCGACGGCAACATCAAGGTGCTGGTCGAGGGCATCGAGCGGGCGCGGGCGGTCGAGTGGAAGGAAGACAAGGGCTTCTATCGCGTCGTCGTCAAGGTGATTCCCAAGCACAAGGAAGCGGGAGTCGATGCCGAAGGCACGATGAGCCGCGTCGTCTCGCTGTTCGAGCAGTACGTGAAGCTGTCGAACAACCTGCATTACGACGCGATGATTGCCGCCGTGCGGGTGGACGATCCCGGCAAGCTCGCCGACACCATTGCCGCGCACCTGCTGGTCGGCGTCGATGAAAAGCAGAACCTGCTGGAAATCATCTCGCCGGTCGAACGATTGAACCGGATCGCTGGCATTCTCGAGGCCGAGGTCGACAAGCTCCAGGTGGATCGCCGAATCCAGTCGCGCGTCAAGAAGCAGATGGAGAAGGCGCAGAAGGAGTACTACCTCAACGAGAAGATGAAGGCGATCCAGAAGGAACTGGGCCGCAAGGACGAGAAGGGCAACGAAGTCGACGATCTGAAGAAGAAGATCGAACAGGCGAAGATGCCGTCCGAGGTCGCGGAAAAGGCAATCCAGGAGCTGAAGCGACTGGAAGCGATGCCGCCGATGTCGGCCGAAGCGACCGTTTCACGCAACTATCTCGATTGGCTCATCGCGGTGCCCTGGTTCAAGAAGACCAAGGAGAGCCGCGACCTGAAACGCGCCGAACAGATTCTCAACGAAGACCATTACGGCCTCGAGAAGATCAAGGACCGCATCCTCGAGTTCCTCGCCGTGCGGGCGCTGGTGAAGAAGCCGAAAGCCACGATCCTCACCTTCTCCGGCCCTCCGGGTGTCGGCAAGACGTCGCTCGCCAAGTCAATTGCGCGCTCGATGAACCGCAAGTTCGTCCGCCTCTCGCTCGGCGGTGTGCGCGACGAGGCCGAGATTCGCGGTCACCGACGCACCTACATTGGCGCGTTCCCCGGCCAGATTATCCAGATGATGAAGAAGGCCGGGACGATGAATCCGGTGTTCCTGCTCGACGAAGTCGACAAGATGTCGATGGATTTCCGAGGCGATCCCTCGGCGGCGCTGCTCGAGGTGCTCGATCCGGAGCAGAACAGCACGTTCCTCGATCACTATCTCGACGTCGAGTACGACCTGTCGAACGTGATGTTCATCTGCACCGCCAACGTGCTGCACACCATCCCGCAGGCACTTCGCGATCGAATGGAAGTGCTGCAGCTGGCCGGCTACACCGAGCAGGAGAAGGTCGAAATCGCGAAGAAGTTCCTGGCGCCCAAAGCCATCGAAGGGGCCGGACTGACCAACGCCAACATCACGTTCCTCGACGAGGCGTTCCAGGCGATCATCCAGCGCTACACGCGCGAAGCCGGGGTGCGAAACCTCGAGCGCGAGATTTCGTCGATCTGCCGCAAGATCGCCCGCAAGGTGGTGGTCGAAGGCAAGGCCTTCAGCGAGGAGATTACCGCCACCAAGGTCACCGAGTACCTCGGAGTGCCGCGATTCCGTCCGACCCTGGCCGAAGAGTCGAACGAGATCGGGGTCGCAACCGGGCTCGCCTGGACCGAAGTCGGCGGCGAAATCCTCGTCATCGAAGCCACGCTGATGCCGGGCAAGGGACGGTTGACCCTCACCGGTAAGCTCGGCGACGTGATGCAGGAATCAGCGCAAGCCGCGATGAGCTACGTGCGGTCGAAGGCCAACGACTATCACATTCCCAAGAACTTCACGCGCACGACCGACGTGCACGTTCACATCCCCGAAGGGGCGATTCCAAAGGATGGTCCGTCGGCAGGAATTACCCTGGCGACAGCGCTCGTCTCCGCACTTGCACAGGTGCCGGTGCGGAAGGACGTGGCAATGACCGGCGAGATCACCCTGCGCGGCAAGGTGCTGCCCATCGGTGGGGTGAAGGAAAAGGTGCTGGGCGCCCATCGCGCGGGGTTGAAGACGATCCTGCTGCCGCGCGACAACGAGAAGGATCTGGCGGATATTCCCAAGAACGTACTCGACACGCTCGACATCTACATGGTCGACACGATGGACGAAGTGCTGAAGATCGCGCTCGCGGGCCCGCTGCCCGCGATCGCGGCGGCCGCCCCGGCGGAAGTTCAGCCCGCCATTTCGGACGATACCATCACGCATTAAGGTGCTTCCGCCGTCAGGTGCTTCCGCGTACAGGCGCAAGCCACAGCGTCGCTCCCACCTGGAAGGTGCTTCCGCCTGAAGGCGGAAGCCACGGAGCGTGCGCACTGACGTTGCGCTTGCCGGCCGGATCCGCGAAGCCCTGGTTGATGCGTTCTTGTAGCTTCCGCCTTTAGGCGGAGGAGGCCGTGCGCTCTTGTGCCTTCGGCTTTAGGCGGAAGAACGCTCTGCGCTCTGTAGCTTCCGCCTTTAGGCGGAAGAACGCTGTGCGCTCTTGTGGCTTCCGCCTTTAGGCGGAAGAACGGATTGAAGATTCTCAACACCGAGTTCGTCACCAGCGCCGCCGCGGGCGGTCGCGTCGACGATATCCCGTCGGACGGCGTCGCGCAGATTGCGTTCGCGGGGCGATCGAACGTCGGCAAATCGACCCTGTTGAATGCGTTGACCGGTGCGAAGCTCGCGCGCACGAGCGCCGCGCCTGGCAAGACGCGGCTCGCCAATATCTATCGGGTGGCCGTCGACGGAGGCCCGGGCGGGCCCGGCCGGTGGCGGACCTACTTCGTCGATCTGCCGGGGTACGGCTACGCGCGAGGCGGCAGCGACGCGGCTGCGGAGCTGGCCGCGGTGGCGGCCGCGTACTTCGAATCGGGGACGAACCGGCTGACGCTGCATCTGATTGATTGTCGCCATCCCGAAATGCAGTCAGACGTCGACGCCGCCTACTGGTTCGACTCGATCGGCGTTGAGCGCTACGTCGTCGCAACCAAGATCGACAAGCTGTCCCGGGCGGAACGCGATCGGAATCTCAAGCAACTCGGACGGGTGTTCGGACGTGCCGCGCTGCCGGTATCGGCAGCGAGCGGCCAAGGATTGGATGAACTGTGGAAACTGATAGCAAGAGCGGCGAGGGAATCGCACCAGTGAGCGCGCCGAGACCGGCGCACGATCGACACGGGCGCGGACGGGGACGACACGACGGCTCGGGCTCGCCCGCCGCCGACGGCCAGGCGGCACCAGCGGTCGTGGAGCTCTCGACGCTGAAGGACATGAGCGTCACCGAGCTGACCAAGATTGCAAAGCAGCTCGATGTGCCGGGGTCGTCGGGGATGCGAAAGCAGGAGCTGATTTTCGAGATCCTGAGGTCGCGCGCCGAGAAGAGCGGACTGCTGTTTTCCGAGGGCGTCCTCGAAACCCTTCCCGATGGCTTCGGTTTCCTGCGCGCTCCCGACTATAACTACCTGCCCGGCCCCGACGACATCTACGTTTCCCCTTCACAGATTCGCAAGTTCGATCTCCACACCGGCGATACGGTGTCCGGGCAGATCCGACCGCCCAAGGAAGGCGAGCGCTACTTCGCGCTGATCAAAGTGGAAGCGGTCAACTTCGAGCCGCCGGAGAGAGCGCGCGAGAAGATCTTCTTCGAGAACCTGACGCCGCTCTATCCGCAGAACCGGATCAGCCTCGAGACCGCCTCCGACAATCTGTCGGCCCGGGTGATGGACTTGATGGTGCCGATCGGCAAGGGACAGCGCGGCCTGATCGTCGCCCCGCCCCGCACCGGCAAGACGATGCTGCTGCAGAACATCGCCAACAGCATCACGACCAATCATCCCGAGGTGTACCTGATCGTGCTGCTCATCGACGAGCGGCCCGAGGAAGTCACCGACATGCAGCGATCGGTCAGGGGGGAGGTTATCTCGTCGACGTTCGACGAACCGGCCACCCGGCACGTGCAGGTCGCGGAAATGGTGATCGAAAAAGCGAAGCGGCTGGTCGAGCACAGGAAGGATGTCGTCATCCTGCTCGATTCCATTACCCGGCTCGCGCGCGCTTACAATACGATCGTGCCGCCTTCGGGCAAGGTGCTGTCGGGCGGCGTCGACAGCAACGCCCTGCAGCGCCCGAAGCGCTTCTTCGGCGCCGCCCGCAACATCGAGGAAGGTGGATCGCTCACCATCATCGCGACCGCGCTCATCGACACCGGCTCGCGGATGGACGAGGTGATCTTCGAGGAGTTCAAAGGCACCGGCAACCTCGAAATCCATCTCGATCGCAAGTTGACCGACCGGCGCGTGTTCCCATCAATCGACATTCAGAAGAGCGGCACACGCAAGGAAGAGATGCTCATCCCCAAAGACGATCTCAATCGGGTCTGGGTACTGCGAAAGGTGCTGACGCCGCTCTCCCCCACCGAGGCGATGGAGCTCCTGCTCTCGAAGATGGGAAAAACCAAGAACAACGCCGAGTTCCTGGGCTCGATGGCCAACGGCGGCCGCTGACGCCCAATGCCGCAATGTTGAATGTTCAATGCGGAATGTTGCGCATTGAGCATTGAGCCTCGCCCATCACGCGCGTAGTGCGACGCCACAAATTCGTCAGTTGGTGATCGATAGCGAGACGGGCGGGTAACAGCGCGTATCTCGAACGATTCGCGGCGTTTGCCCGACGAATGCATGGATCTGCACTGTTTCAGAAGAGAAACGACCACCAAGACCGGTGGATCGTGACAAAGTTGTGAGCGTCTAAGTCGTTGAAATTCAATGCATTTGAAAGTGGCGTCGGCCTGAGAGATCGGATCTGTCCTTGCTATAGAGGGATTGAGACGACTGTATGGTCCGCAGCACGGGCAACAACAACGGCGTTGTGTGGAACTCCACTAATCGGGTAGGCGCGTTCGCCTGGCTCCTTGGGGGTTTGTTGTGATTCAGACGAACACCCCGCCAGGGATTGCGCCCCTTTCGAAGCCGACCAAGCCAATCGAAACCAACTGGCGTGCCGCAGTGCCGGTGCTTCGCGGCGCTGGCGTCACGCTGCGAGAGCTGCGGCTTGCGGATGCGCCATCGCTGCTGGCGTTTCTGACGACGGAGGAGGTCACCCGATTCATCTCGCCGCCGCCGAGCACGATCGCGGGGTTCGAGCGATTCATCGAGTGGACGCATCGCGAACGGGCTGCCGGGTACTACGTGTGTTTTGGCATCGTGCCCGATGGCTACGAGCAGGCGGTCGGGCTCTTCCAGGTCCGGCAACTGAACAACACGTTTCAGACCGCGGAATGGGGATTCGCGATGGGCTCGAACTTCTGGGGCAGCGGCATCTTCATCGAGTCGGCGCGAGCCGTGGTCGCATTCACGTTCACCGAAATCGGCGCGGAACGGCTCGAAGCACGATCGTGCGTGCAAAACGGCCGCGGCAACGGCGCGTTGCAGAAGCTGGGCGCGACGCGCGAGGGCGTACTCCGTCAATCATTCCTGCGTAACGGCGAGTATCACGATCAGGTGCTGTGGTCGATCCTGGGCGCCGACTGGCGCAACTGGCTGGCAATCGCACCGGGCACGCACTAGGGCCCTCGCCGAAACACACGGCCAATATCCAGGCCGATCTTCGGGTCGTTGCGGGTTCCGCGGACGGTGATTGGGATCGTTGCACCCGCTCCATTCCGCTTGAACAGGGGATCGATCGCTTTCAGCAGCACCGACTTCACCCCGCCGCCGGCGGCCTCGGAAATGGTCGCCTTCATCCGGACTGTCCCATCGAATTGCAGCGCTTCGCTGTCGATCCCGTAAGTTCCTGCGACCTTCATCACCGCGCCCGGGATATCGAATTCGGTCTCACGAAGATTCAGGACGGTGTCCTTCAGCCGGAACTGTCCGCGCAGGTTCGACGCGACGTGCGTTTGATGTTGGTCGGGATCGAGGCCGCGCGCGCGCTCGCTGAGATCCGACACCTTGTTCTGAACTTCGGCATTCGTGAAATGCACGTCAGTGACTTGAAATGTTCCCGCCAGCTGCAGACGGTTCATCACATCCCCAGGACCGGCCGGCAGGTTCATGTCGGCATGCAGCCCGAGGCCGCCGGTCATGACCGGTGTGTCTCCCTTGACGGCAAGCCGCAGCACATCTTCGATGCGACCGGTATCGATCTGCACCTGCAGATTGATCGCTCGTCCCTTGACGCCTTCCGCACCGACGACGGCGCCACGAGCCACGAGCGACGTATGAAGAAACGTGCCCTCTACGTTGTTCAGGTAGGTGTCGCCGTCGGTGCCGTCGACGATCGCCTCGAAACGCGTATCGAGCGGGACGGGGTTGGAACTGACGTTCACTCGAAAATCGGGGGTGTGCGTCGTCCCTTTCACGCCGATGCGATCCAGCTGGCCGTCGAACATTCCTTCTGAATTGAGGTTCCCGCCGACGCCCTTGACCGTCGAGAGATCCGCGTTGTTGAACGTGTACTGTCCGGCCAGCGGCGTCGATCCGGGATCCTCACGGTGCCAGGGCCCGAATGATCCCGTCGCTTTGACCAGCCCTTTCGGGATCGGGTTGGTCACCGTCGCCTCGAACGACATCTTTTCACCCCGCCCGAGCGGCCGCATCGTGAGCTGATGCACGGCAAAAACCTTCGGCTCTTTGCCGGCGCGCTTCGGAATGAGGACGAGCGACGCGTCGGTTGCTCTCAAAACATCGACGATGACGGCGGCGGGGCCGTCCGGTTGGTCGTCGCTCGCTGGCGAATCCGGAATCGCGTCGTGTCCCTTGTGAAAACCGGGGGGAATGTTGATCTGCAGACCGGTCAGCGACACCGTGCGGAATCTTCTGGGGCGACTGAGGAGGCCGATCAGGCCGCCGTCGAGTTCGAACGCCTTCACCGAAACCAAAGGCGGTACGTCCTGCCTCCCTTTGTGCCGGATCGTAAGGTTGGTTCCAGTGACGTGGACCGTTGGAAAAGTGTCCACACTGAACGCCTCGAGCTGCACATCACTGTCGAGGCGTTCACCGAGCGTGTCGATGACGAGCTGGCGAAGCACAGCCGTTCGCGAGCCCGCCCCGGCGACAATCGCGAGCAGAACGAGGAGTCCGCCGATTATGACGATGGCCCAGCGAGTGGTGCGGAGTGTCATCGACGTCCAGCTGATCCAAACCGCGTTCCACCCAGCGCCGCTATCGGCGGTTATTGCGACCTGGGCAACGGTTTTCTCGGCAGCTTCTCGTCCCTGACGGCCGCGTTGTACGCAAACACCGCGACCACCGTGGCCTGCTGGATCATATCGTCGCGTTGCACGCGGTCGTAGAAATCCATGTTCGAATGATGCGTTCGTGAGTTGTACTCGAGCCGATCGACCATGAACTGAAATCCGGGGAGTCCGACCGCGTCGAATGACACGTGATCGGTCGAGGTCACGGATCTCGGACCAGCCGCGACGACGCCGAGATCGGCCAACGGCTTCATCCATTCCTCGAAAATCGGCCGTACCGCCGTGTTTCCCTGCAACCAGATGCCGCGGACGCGACCAGTGCCGTTATCCGAATTGAAATACGCAGCAAGCGTCGCGTGTTCGGGTTTCAGCATCATCGTCGTCGGATCGCCGAAGTGCTCGCGCACGTAGGCGCGGGAGCCGAGCAGGCCTTCTTCCTCTCCACCCCATAGCGCGATCCGGATCGTGCGACGCGGTTTCGCACCAATCGCCTTCAGAATGCGCATCGCTTCCATCATCGCGGCCGAGCCGGCCGCATTGTCGGTGGCTCCGGTCGCCGCAGCAACCGAATCGAAGTGAGCGCCGAGCATCACCACTTCGTCCTTCAGCTTGGGATCTGTTCCGGGAATCTCCGCAATCGTGTTGAAGCCATTCGGGGTTGTTTCATCGTAGAACTTCGTTTCAACGTTCAACTCCACCTTCACTGGAACGCCTCTCGCGAGCACTCGCACCATCCGGTTGTAGTGCTCGACCGCCAGCGTCACTGTGGGCAGACCGCTGCCCGCATCGGCACCGCGAGAGCCGTTGCCGGTCGGGAAAATCGTGCCTCCGTCGGTGTGCTGCTGCTCGGCCGAGAGATCGCTGCCAACCGATGCCATGATTGAATCGCTCCCGCGATTGAACACAGCAACCACGCCTTCAGCCTTCAAAAATTGATTCAGCTTTGCGGCAAATGCCTGCGCGGCACCGCGGCCGCGACCCGCCGCTGGAGTGTCGTCAGCGGAAGTATCCGTCGCTCGGGCCCGCCCACGGGGAACCGGCGTCGTCGCAGCCTCGGCGAAATCTTTGTCGCCCATCCGATGCACGATGAGCCCCTCGAGCATCGGCACCTGTCGCTCGGGCTGCGTCAACACAATCTTCCCCGCCAGCTTGCCGCGGTACTTCTCGAAGTCTGCATCGTTGTCGATTTGAACGCGGACCACATCGGCGGTAACAGTCCCCTTCGTCCCGGGCGTCCACGAACCAGGAAAACCGATCAGCGGCTGAACCTGCGGTTCGATCATGTGCGCGCTGAACCGCACGAGAGACCAACCCTTTCCAAATGGCCACGTTTCACGGTGCCCGTTTGCCAGTCCCCATTCGGTGAATTTCTTCAACACCCAATCGCTCGCCTGCAGAATCGCCGGACTGCCGGTGAGTCGAGGACCGTAGACGTCGCTCAACCAGCTGATGTGATCCATCACCTGTGATCGATTGAGTCCTTCATCGCGAATCTTGGCGATCGTTTCGTAGTCGAGCTTTTCAGAGGGCGTCTGCGCGGGCAGGGCGGCGATGAGGGACAGACCTAGTACAGCAACCGGAATGGACCGAAGCATGCGGCATTCTAACTTCCGCCTGAAGGTGGAAGCCACAGGAGATCCAGCACTCAGACTATGATCAGAAGATGCGATACCGTCGCTTTGGAAGAACGGGTTGGGACGTTTCAGAAATTGGTTACGGCATGTGGGGGATGGCGGGCTGGACGGGAAGCGAGGACGAAGAGTCGCTCGCATCGCTGGATCGCGCGGTGGCCCTCGGCTGCAACTTTTTCGATACCGCATGGGCCTACGGGGATGGCCACAGCGAGCGATTGCTCGCGAAGCTGCTGAAGCGGCATCCGGACAAGCGGCTTTACACGGCGACCAAGATTCCGCCGAAGAATCGTCGCTGGCCCGCACGGCCGGAGTACACGCTGGACGATGTGTATCCGCCCGAATACATCCGCGAGTACACCGAAAAGAGCCTCGCGAACATCGGGGTATCGACGATCGATCTGCAGCAGTTTCACGTCTGGAGCGACACCTGGGCCGCTGACGAGCGATGGCAGCGGGCGGCCTCGAAACTGAAGGAGGACGGCCTGGTGCGAGCGATCGGCATCAGCATCAATCGATGGCAGCCGACGAATGTCTTGCGCGCACTCCAGACCGGACTCATCGATGCGGTGCAGGTCGTTTACAACGTGCTCGACCAGAACCCTGAAGATGAACTGTTTCCGATTTGCCGGGAAAAGAACATCGGCATCATTGCCCGTGTCCCGTTCGATGAAGGCAGTCTGACCGGCACGTTGACGGCGACGTCCACCTGGCCGACTGGCGACTTTCGCAACATCTACTTCCGCGGCGAGAATCTGCTCCCGACCCTCGAGCGGATCGAGCAGCTGCGGCCAGTGGTGCCGCGGAACATGACGATGCCCGAGCTCGCGCTGCGGCACATCCTGCAGAGCCCTGACGTCAGCACCGTCATTCCCGGGATGCGCAAACTGAAGCACGTGGAAGAGAACATCAGAGTGAGCGACGGCCAAGCTCTGCCATCGTCGCTCATGACCGAGCTCCGGAAGCACCGCTGGGATCGGACGGTCGACTACATCGAGTAACGTCCGCTGTTACTGTAGGTTACAGGTGTCAGTCGGTCTGGTATAATGATCTTTTGCCGTAAGGGCCAAGGAGCCTGCTGTGAAGGAAGGGATTCATCCTAAGTACTACGAGATCGAGGCGCGGTGCGCGTGCGGCGCAACGTGGAAGACCCGGTCAACCAAGCCGGAACTGCACCTCGAAATCTGCAACAACTGCCATCCGTTTTTCACCGGCCGTCAGAAGCTGGTAGACACGGAAGGGCGAGTCGAGCGCTTCACGAAGCGTTTCGGCGTCCAGACATCCGAAAGCCGAAAGGCCGCCGCGAAGTCCAAGAAGTCCGAAAAAGCGGCTGCCTCCTCGAAATAGCGACAAGTGCGCGCGGCCCGCAGTCACACGCGTGGCCCACAATCGACGCTCAGCTCCACAAGAGCTGAGCGTCTGTTTTTTTGGCGATCTTTCGGTCGAGTCGGGCGAGCCGGTGCCGCATCCCGTCGGCACGGCGGCCGTCGGCCTCCTCCAAAGCAAACAGCGCCAGCTCACGTGCGCTGTCCAGATCGCGATCCCGATGTTCGTGGTGAATCGCGAGCGCCTCGGCGGCGAACTGCCTGAGCGCGCGCATGCCTGGTATTCGACGAGCGGCTTTCGGTTCGGTCAGCGCCACCACATCACGCCAGATCGCAGCCGCCTCCGCATACCGCCGCTCCCGTCGGTGCCACAGCGCAAGGCGGTAGAGCGCTTCAGCCCTGACCTCCACGCTTGGCGACTCCGAGCCCCGTCGATAGCATGCCTCTGCCCGCGCGTGCGCTCGTGTCTTTGCATTCACCCGATCGTCGGCAGCCGCACGCTCGTAGATCCGGCCGAGCGCGAGCGCCTCGGCGGCATCACGACAGGCCTCGTGCCCGCTCCTCGCAAGTTCGATCGCTCGAGCCATCACCGCCGCCAGCGAGACGAGATCGAGTCGATTGTGTTCGAGGACAGCCTCGAGTGGACGCGGATCGCCGCTGCGCAGGAATCGAAAGAACCTCGATGGAATCTCAAAGCCTCCCACGTCGCCAACGCGGGTCACATTGAACAAGGTGCGCTCCAGCGTCGACAAACGGCAGCCTCCCTCGTCCGGATCGGTGGCGCTTGTACGAGAACGCCAGAGTCGTCTGGCCGGGTGCAGCATGTCGAAATGCGGAACGCTATCGAGCGGCATCCGGAGGCGATGAAAGAGCCATCTCGTCTCCATCATCGGAACATCAAATGTTTTTCCGTTGTAGGTGACGATCAGGCCGACGTCCGCGAAGAAATCGGCAACCGCTGACAGGAGGGCGCGCTCAGCCGAATGACTGGTGAGCAGAAACTGCCGCACTTGAAACGCGCCGAGATCGAAGTATCCGCACCCCACCAGGAATGCAACCGTCCCGGCGCCGCCACTCAGTCCCGTGGTCTCCAGGTCGATGAAGATCGTTCGCGGAAAAGTACGTAATCCGACGACCGGGGTCTGACTCCCCAGGGCCGGATCGAGGATCGCAAGCGCGTCCGCATCGTCTACGGCGCAGTCGCCGATGCGGATGCCGCCGTGCCAGCGATCGGCTTCATAGCGTCGATCGACGACGAGGCAGCGCCCGAAGGGGGTCTCGGCGCAGCGGCCGCCAAGGATCGCCGCCACCTGCGAAAAGTCCATCGCCGCTTCGTAGCGGCCGATGTCCGGTTCATAACTCAGCTCCCTTCGACTCGCGCGATCGTCATGCTCGCTCAGGGCACCGTCCGGATGACTCGCGCGATCGTTGCGCTCGTGCAGCCCAGGCTGGGCGGGCTTCGGTGGCCCGCTCTTCACGATGGCACGCAGCCGGGACGATAGATCCATTACGCGGGCTCGGCCTGGAGGAGATGATCGAGGATGCGCGAGGCCGCATGCTTCGCGTGGGGCCCGGTATTGCCTTCAGGGCCGACGCACGACGGGCATCCAGATTCGCACGGGCAACCGGCAATCAAGTCGCGCGTTCGCTGGAGGAGCAGGTCGTGCATGTCATACAGCGGTCGGCTGAAGCCGATTCCCCCGGGATAGTTGTCGTAAATGAACACGTTCGGATCGGTCGCCAGCGCCTCGGGAACCCCACCCATGCCTCCCGTGCGCGTCGTCCGATCGAGCGACCCGCCGTCGACCGACAGGCCGATATCGTGCCCATCGCACATGAGCAGCAGCTGGGCGACGTTTTTCATGGCGAAGGCGAGGCCAACGACGCCGTCTCGGCGATCGTCCCCGGCGAACGGCAACGATGACATGACGGCCGCCGGAATCGTCAGCCAGTACGCGGAGGTGTGCATCTGCTGTTCCGGCAGATCCAGCTCGCCCGATCCGACGTTCTCGTTCGTATAGAACTTGATCTTCTTGAAGCCGACTACGCGAGACACGACGTGGACCTCGCCGTGGGACTTGATCGGATCCGGGACGCGGGATGCGGGGCCGGCGGAATCCAGGGTCCGGTTGACGTCAGTATCTGGACCGCTGGACGCTGGAAGCTGGAAACCGGAAAGTGACTCGAACGTATCCAGGATCGTCACCTTCGTGTACGTGATCGCGTCCGTGTAGTAATCGCAATCGACCGCACGAAGATAGGCTTTGCGCCCATCGAAATCGAGCCGCTCGACCTGGAACAGCTGTCCCTCGAGAATGTAAATCGCCTTCTCGTGGAGCGTCGCTGGTCCACTGGTGAAATCAGTTTCGCCGATCACGCGTTCGCCGCTCGTCCGATCGATCACGACGAAGTTATCCGACGACACGGATCGCAAGCTGACCGCATCGGCTGGATACGATTCGTTCGTCCAGTTCCATTGACCATCCGCAAGGTGGACGAATCCCTCCTCGGCGAGGACCGACAGCACCGCCTGCAGATCGACCTCGTCGCCAAAGCGCTCATCGCTGGCAAAGGGCAGCTCGAACGACGCGCACTTGACGTGATCCAGCAGGATATGGAGATTGTCGGGATTGATCAGCGCGTGCTCGGGCGAGCCATCGAAAAAGTACGAGGGATTGCGGACGATGAACTGATCGATGGGGGCGCTGCTGGCGACGAGCACTGCCGCCGACCGTGTGGTCCGTCTTCCGGCCCGGCCGGCGCGCTGCCATGTCGCCGCAATCGTCCCCGGATAGCCGGCCATCACCGACACATCGAGCGCGCCGATGTCGATCCCGAGTTCGAGCGCATTGGTCGACACCACCGCCCGCACTTGTCCTTCTCGCAACCCTCGTTCGATTTCGCGCCGGCGATTTGGAAGATAGCCGCCGCGATATCCACGGACCACGTCGGCAGCGCCGAGCGGGCCATGAAAGGCATCCTTCAAATAGGTGGTCAGGATTTCGACCGCCAGCCGGCTCTGCGCGAACAGGATCAACTGGAGATTGTGTTTCAGGAATTCCAGCGCAACCCGGCGAGCCTCGGCGAGATACGATCGCCGAATCCCGAGCTGTGCATTGACGACCGGCGGATTCACGAACAGAAAGAACTTCTCGCCGCGCGGGGCGCCGCTCTTCTCCACCAGCTCGAATGGACGCCCGGTCAGACGTTCTGCGAGCTCGCGCGGGTTGGCAATCGTCGCCGATGAACAGATGAAAATTGGATCCGATCCATAGTGGCGGCAGATCCGGTGCAGCCGGCGAACGATGTTCGCGAGATGGCTGCCGAAGACGCCGCGATACGCATGCAACTCGTCAATCACGACGAAGCGAAGATTCTCGAACAGTTTGGCCCAGCGTGGATGGTGCGGCAGGATCCCTGAGTGGACCATGTCGGGGTTGCTGAGCACCACGTGCGCCTTGCCGCGAATGGCCCGCCGTGCATCTGACGGCGTGTCCCCGTCGTAGGTGAACACCCCGATCTGTAAATCGGATCCCTGCGCCACCAGCTCGGACAAGGCATGCAATTCGGCGAGTTGATCCTGCGCGAGCGCTTTGGTGGGAAACAAATACAGCGCGCGCGCCGACGAATCCTGCAGAATCGCGTTCAGGACAGGCGCGTTGTAGCAAAGCGTTTTGCCGGATGCCGTCGGCGTCGTGGTGACGACGTGTCTCCCGGCCAGCACGTGCTCAAACGCTTCCGCCTGATGGGTATAAAGCTGCTCCACGCCTCGTGCGGCGAGAGCGGCGATCAACCGTTCATCAGTCCCGGCCGGGTATGGCCCGAATGACGCGGTCATTGCCGGCACCCGATGCGCGGCCGTGACGATCGGGTCCGCGTCGCGCCCTAACGGCGCCGGCGATGCCGTGAGCCGCGCAAGCGCCTCCTGCAGCGAATGGTCTTTGTCGCCTGACACGACCGGGAGCGTCTGTTGAGCCATGGAAACCGTTGAGGCCGTTGGAATTGCGGGAGCCATCGTAGCAGGCTGCCGGCAGGCGATCAAGAGGCGAAAGAACTGAAGAACCGGGGTTCTGCGGGGTTCTACGAGGTTCTACAGGGGTTCTACTGGGTTCGGTTCTTGGGTTCTACAGGGTTCTTGGGTTCTACAGGGCTCTTGGTTCTACAGGGTTCTTAGGTTCTACAGGGTTCTTAGGTTCTGCCGGTTCGGCTGCCACTAGCGAGCAGAAACCGAGGTAGAACTTGAACCTGGCAGAACTTGAACCTCGCGGAACCCAAGAACCGAACCCTGTAGAACCAAGCAGAACCCGGTAGAACCTTGTAGAACCCAGATCTACGGGCGGCCGATCGGTTCTCGGGAGGCCGCCGCAACGAGGGCGCTCAAACCGACGACTCCAATGAGATTGGGAAAGACCTGAAGCGCGTTCATCAAGTCGCCCCAGGCCCATACCGTCGCCACCTTGGATACGGCGCCGAACGGGATCAGCAGACAGTAAATCCATCGATACG